>CACPPZ010000009.1 GCA_902635985.1 Paracoccaceae bacterium | reverse complement strand
GTTTATGGCCATATAAGCTCCTAGCAGGGCAGCTATTATGACTATTATTCTATTATCGAATGAACCTAAAAATAGAGAGGAGAATACACCAGCTGATATGATAAAGATTAGAGCGAAACTAAGCGCCACAAACGGTCTACTCACATTTGCAGTTGCAGTTTTAAGTGAACCAAATCGATCCAAATCACGGTCTAAAGTTTCCAGATGATCTTTGTCTAAATCATTTTTAGTCATAAAACCCCCTTAAGAATCGAGCTAGTTTTTACTTTCAGAAAGTTCAAATTTCAACAGCAAAAACACAAGATATAGATAAATTTTTTCAATAAAATCTATATCTACTCATTTTATCTATCTAACTGATAATATTCAGTATCGATGAATGGCTGTTCTTACTGGAATTGATGCGAAAATATAATTTAACTAGTTGTTTTTAAACCGTTTATATCTGAAACTTCACTGGCATTTAATGGTGGGTTATTTTGGATCTCTTGATATTCTTTGTCTGAGAAAACTTTTGAGCGCGTAAGGAAACGCTTACCAGTCGGCCCCTCTAGAGAAAACATTCCACCCCTGCCAGGCACGACATCAATAATTAACTGTGTATGCTCCCAATAAGCATATTGATCATGAGCAATAAAGAACGGTTGCTCCTTTATTTTACCCAAATAAATATCCCTGGATCCTACTTTAAATTCGTCCCTAGGAAAGCACATTGGTGCCGAACCGTCACAACAACCGCCCGATTGATGAAAGACTAAATCGCCGTGTATATCGACAAGCTCATTTACTAACTCTTCGGTAGCTTCAGTAAATGTCAACAGTTCCACCATGATAACAACCTCTGTAATTAAGGATGCCCCCGCTACAGAAGCGGAGGCACAAACTTCCTAGAAAAACCCGTCTGGCTCTTCTGCGTAAGACACCAAAACGTTTTTTGTTTGCTGGTAGTGGTTCAGCATCATTTTATGTGTTTCACGGCCAATTCCAGAGTTCTTATAGCCCCCAAAAGCTGCATGCGCCGGGTATGAGTGATAATTATTCACCCAAACTCTACCAGCTTGAATGCCACGACCCATTCTGTAGCATGTATTTGCGTCTCTAGACCAAACACCAGCCCCTAAGCCATAAAGGGTATCGTTAGCAATGGATAGAGCCTCTGCCTCGTCTTTAAATGTGGTCACTGAGACAACCGGTCCAAAAATTTCTTCTTGGAAGATTCTCATTGAGTTATCTCCCTTGAAGGCTGTCGGAGCAACATAATAACCACCACTAAGCGACCCTTCCATCTGACGCTTACCGCCGCCAAAAAGAACTTTTGCACCTTCTTGAACACCAACATCCATATAGGACATAATTTTTTCAAACTGTTCATTTGAGGCTTGAGCACCAACTTGAGTATTGAGGTCAAAAGGAGTGCCGCAATTTAGCATATTCACTCGATCTTCAACCATAGCCATAAATGGCTCGTAAATATCTTCATGAATAACGGCTCGAGATGGACATGTGCAAACCTCACCTTGATTAAAGTAAGCGTGCAAGAAGCCTTCTACACATCGCGAAATATATGCGTCATCTCCATCCATAACATCCTTAAAATATATGTTAGGACTTTTACCGCCCAGCTCTAGTGTGACCGGAATAAGGTTTTCTGATGCATACTGCATAATAAGTTTCCCAGTTGTCGTTTCACCGGTAAAACCAACTTTTGCAATACGATTACTGGAAGCCAATGGTTTGCCTGCTTCTACGCCAAAACCTTGCACAACATTTACAACTCCCGGGGGCAATAAGTCTTCAATTAGCTCCATTAAAACGCAGATAGAAAATGGCGTTTGCTCAGCGGGTTTTAAAACAACCGCATTTCCAGCCGCTAAAGCTGGTGCAAGTTTCCATGCAGCCATCAGTATTGGGAAGTTCCACGGTATAATTTGACCCACAACACCAAGGGGTTCTGGATAATGATACGCCATCATTCCAAGTGCAGAGTTCCCTCCACCAGATTGCATCCCATCGATGTTTCCTATTGTACCTTCTTGAGAGCGAATAGCGCCTGCAAAATACCTAAAATGATCAACTGTTAGAGGAATGTCAGCAGCATGCCCTTCCCTGATTGGCTTTCCATTATCAAGCGTTTCTGCAAGAGCAAGCATTTCAGTATTCTCCTCAATACGATCTGCTATTTTGAGCAAGATGTTCGCCCTTATCGCAGGCCCTGTTTTACCCCAACCCGGGGCGGCCTTATGAGCTGCATCCAGAGCTAACTCTACGTCTTTAGAATTAGATCTTGGAATTTCACAAATTACTTTTCCAGTAGTTGGTGAAGTATTTTCAAAGTATTTCCCATCTTTTGGCGCGCACCATTCACCACCGATATAATTTTCATATCTGCTTTTCGGCATTAATTTTGCGCCGTCATCACCTGGGTACACAAATAGTGTAGAATTATCTAACATAAATATCTCCATTCATTGAAACTTCTCATGGCAATAACGACCATGCAGAAAATTCTTGTTAATATTAGGGGACTTACTTTGATAACAAACGTGGCATTTTTAAAAAATAAAAATCGGCTTAGCTCAAACTAATAAAAGTATATTGTCCTCTCCCCGTGTGCCAGAGTATTTTCCTTGTAAGGAAAGTCAACATTTATAATTATATTTGAGGGAGGATAAATTGTCTCGCTTTTGTCACGCCGCATATAAGTCGACGCTACACCAAATTTATTAGTAATCTTTTTGATGATTAGAGTAGATTTAAATTAAATCTATTTTTACAACTTACTCATAAGAACATTCATTAATTGAGTGGATTTTGTCTCTAATCCGTCAATAATATCGAAATGATGCCTGTTTTTAGATTTAAACCACGGGCAACCCCATTTTGAAGCCAACTGCTTAGCTTGCTCCAGATAAATTTCCCGTTCATCGGTACCCACCCATATGGTAATCGGAATATTCTCAGACAACTCCTGATCAACCAAGCTTTCATTTTCTGCTATTTCTTCCGTCAAATTTAAATCGTCTTTTCGCCTAGTAAAAATCAACGGCCGCAAATCAGATATAGGAGAAATAGCCATAACAGTATTTATTCTAGACAGAATTTCTTCTGGTAGCACACCCCTACAAGCCATCTTGCCAGCAAGCTGACCACCTGATTGGTGACCGACCAAAATTATATCACCTTTAAATCGCCGAGACACAGTTTTTAGGCATTTAACAATCTCATTTCCAATTTCCGGAATAGTAAAATCCGGACATTTTGGTAAGTCTGGTATAACCACACGTATATCGTTTAAAACAGGGCCCATAGCTAGATGTGAAAAGTAAGACTTATTATAATCTGTCCAAAATCCACCATGTAGGAAGATCATACTAGCTTTTGCATAGGGACCAGGATTAAATATATCCATTTTACAGTCTTCTTTATCACTGTATGCGAAATCAATTTCCGCTTTGCTCTGTTCTAGCATTGAATTACGAAAATTCACCGCATTTTTTTTCCAGTCAGAGATATACTTATGAGCTCCCGGAACTAATCTTGCGCTATTAAATGCTTCATTGTAGTTTATCATTAGGCACAGCTACTCTAAAACGGAATTACAACTTACTATATTGGACAGATAAATTCTAAGTGTAGTTTGAGTATAATTTAATTTGCTACACGATGCAAATTTAAGTGGGTTAATATTTTTTAATAAATAGCTCTGTTACTTGAGAAAATAACCTTCCTAGTACTATTCGACTAAGCAATTAAATTACTATAAAAATTAGTAAAAACTGTATTATCAATAGCTTGAATAGTATATTTAATGCGATAATGGTGCCCAAGGAGAGACTCGAACTCTCACGATGTTACCATCGGGGGATTTTGAATCCCCTGCGTCTACCATTCCGCCACTTGGGCACAGTCGTTGTCTAATATTAGAATTGGAAAACGTCCAGAGGTAAAGTGTGCTTGACGTTAAATGCATTAAATGATTGATCATCTAAAACTTAGGAAACCAATGATTAAAAGACTCTACAATAAAACAATGGCACTTGCTGGTCACCCGCAAGCAATATACTTTTTGGCTATAGTCTCTTTTATTGAAGCATCGTTTTTTCCTATTCCACCAGATGTAATGCTTATCCCAATGGTTTTAATGAAGCCGTCCCGGGCTTGGTTCTTTGCTTTAATAGCAACTGTTTTTTCCGTTCTAGGAGGAGTTTTTGGTTACATAATTGGTGCATTTGCATATGAGCAATTTGCGGAACCAATACTATTTGCACTTGGAAAAGAGGCGGAAATGTTGAATTTTTCCAACAAATATAACGAGATAGGTTTATGGGCGGTTATAACTGCAGGTATTTCGCCAATACCTTTCAAGGTAATTACTATTATGTCCGGAGCAACCAACCTAAATTTTGCGGTATTTTTGGGTGCATCATTGTTTTCGCGCGCTATCCGGTTTTTTATCGTTGCAGGATTATTGAATTTTTATGGCCACGGAGTAAAAGACTTTATTGAAAGATATCTAAATTGGGTCTTTATGTTTCTTGTTATATTGTTGTTGTTTGGTTTTATCGGGATTAAATTAATATGACCGAGAAAAAATTAGTTTTAGTTGCAATCCTTGGTTCAGTATTATTACTTTCAGGCGCCCTTGCTTTTCAGTATATCGGAGGATACCCGCCTTGTAAGCTGTGTTATTGGCAGCGCTATCCACACATAATTGCTATATTTTTTGGGGTCATTTATTTTTATACCTTAATTGCGAAAATAGCCTACATTTCGAGTGGGGCATCATTTTTAAGTGCAACCTTCGGGGCATACCACTTTGGAATAGAGAAAGGATTTTGGCCAGGTCCAAACACATGTTCATCAGGGGATGTGAGTACTCTTTCAACAGATGCTTTGATTGAACAAATTATGTCTGCTCCAATTACAAAATGCGATGAAGTTGTATGGTCATTTCTCGATATTTCAATGGCGGGCTGGAATACAATCTTTTCTGCATTTTTAGGAATCTTGTGGATCAGGATACTTATGAAACCTAAAAATAAAGCAGTTACATAAAACTTAAAAGTTCCGGCCAAAACTAGGTAGTGGCAAAAGCTTCTACCAAACCTTTAAAAAATGTCATTCCATCCGAGTTACCGTGAGCTTTTTCAAAAGCCCTTTCTGGATGCGGCATCATGCCTAAGACCCTCCTATTAGAAGATAGGACGCCGGCAATATCCTCAATTGAACCATTAGGATTATCACAGTAACGAAATGCAATCAGATCCTGATCTTTCATTTTCTCAATGTCATTAACACTGGCATTATAATTTCCATCATGGTGCGCGATTGGTATTTTAATAACATTGGAGAGACTATACTTTTGAGTGAATACACTGTCAGTGGTTTCGACCTTCAAGGCCACGGTTTTACAAATATATTTTAAGCCGGAATTGCGAAGAAGGGCTCCAGGTAACAGTCCTGTTTCAGTTAGAATTTGAAAACCATTACAAACCCCCACTATGTATCCGCCACGCTCGCCGTGAGATATGATTGATTCACATATTGGAGAATTAGCAGCAATTGCTCCAACCCTTAAGTAATCGCCAAAAGAGAACCCCCCTGGAATGGCCACAAGATCTATACCTTTTTCAAGTTCAGGGTCCTTATGCCAAATTTTTGAAACTTCAAAGCCAACCATTTCTAATGCAACTGTGAGATCTCTATCGCAATTAGAACCTGGAAAAACTATTACTGCTGCTTTCATTAGAGAAGCTCTATCTCAAAATTCTCAATTACACTATTAGCTAGCATCTTTTTGCACATATTTTCTATTTGAGACCTAACCTGACTTTTGTCAGATTCTTCTATGTCAAGTTCGATTACTTTACCTTGCCTTACTCCGGTAACGCTCTCAAATCCGACATTATTCAGCGCGTGCTTTATAGCCTCACCTTGTGGATCAAGAACTCCATTTTTTAACATTATCTTTATACGGGCTTTCATTTTGTCCTTACTTAACTAATCTAGGCTCAGTTAATTGAGATTTAGTTGACTGAATCACGCCTAGCCTCATCGCTACCTCTGTGTAAGCATCAGTTAAATTACCCAAATCTCTTCGAAACACATCTTTGTCTAATTTTTTACCGGAGTCGATATCCCACAACCTACAACTATCAGGACTGATTTCATCGGCAACTACTAATCTTTGAAACTCCGATTCAAAAACTTTACCTATTTCAATTTTGAAGTCGACCAGTCTGATACCTACGCCATAAAATATTCCAGACATAAAATCATTTACTCTTAGTGCTAAACTCAGAATTTCGTCCATTTCTTGATGAGAGGCCCACCCAAATGCTGCTATGTGTTCCTCTGAGACTAGAGGATCACCTAAGCTATCATCCTTATAGCAGTACTCAACTAAAGGCCGAGATAATTGAGTTCCCTCTTCCAAACCGAGCCGATCACACAAGGTGCCTGCAGCAAAATTTCTGACTATAATCTCTAACGGAATTATCTCACAAGAAGAAATAAGTTGTTCGCGCATATTAAGTCGTTTTAAAAAGTGCGTAGGTATACCTATATTGTTAAGACCCGACATAAAAAATTCACTAAGTCGATTATTTAAAACGCCTTTACCTTCAATGATTTCTTTCTTTTTTGCATTAAATGCCGTCGCATCATCCTTGAAATACTGTACTAAAGTACCTGGCTCAGGACCCTCGTAAAGAATTTTTGCTTTACCTTCATAAACTTTGGTACGTCTGGGCATCTAAAAACTTTCAAAAACATCATCGGGAACGCCATTCTAATACTAAAACAAAAGTATTTGGGCAACCAGTTCAAAACTTAAAAAAATACATTTAAATTTGATAGATATTTATAATTTTTATTTTTCTTATTTAATTCATAACGATACACTAAATTACCAAAAATTGTTGTCTTAATAGTCGGCTTTGAATTAATCAATGTCGTAAACTGGAAAGTTCAATTTACCTAAAGAATAGAAAGCTGTGGATAATATATTTTTTTGCCAATCTTTTACATAGATTAAAGGAATAGGTATGGAAGAAGAAGACGATATCATTCTAGCTGACTTGGATGATGAAGAACTTGTCCAACAAATGTTTGATGACCTTTACGACGGGCTCAAAGAAGAGATCGAAGAAGGGGTTAATATTCTTTTAGAACGGAAATGGGAGCCTTATCGCATTCTCACTGAAGCTCTTGTAGGCGGCATGACAATAGTAGGTCAAGATTTCAGAGATGGAATATTATTTGTCCCCGAAGTTTTACTCGCCGCCAACGCGATGAAAGGAGGAATGTTTATACTTAAACCCTTACTCGCAGAAACCGGAGCACCTCGAGTTGGGAAAATGGTGATTGGAACTGTGAAGGGCGATATTCATGATATCGGTAAGAATTTGGTTTCGATGATGATGGAAGGTGCTGGGTTTGAGGTTATAGACTTGGGAATTAATAATCCAGTAGAGAATTATCTGGATGCACTGGAAAAAGAAGAACCAGATATTCTTGGTATGTCCGCTTTATTAACCACCACAATGCCGTACATGAAAGTCGTTATAGATACAATGGTAGAACAAGGCATCAGAGAAGACTATATTGTTTTGGTTGGTGGAGCTCCTTTAAACGAGGAATTCGGAAAAGCTATTGGAGCAGATGCATATTGCCGCGACGCCGCCGTTGCGGTTGAAACAGCAAAGGAATTTGTTGCGCGCAAACATAATCAGCTCTCGGCGTAATTTAAAAATTAAGTTGGGCTACCATTCCATCTGGAGTAAACACTGGAAGTATTATTAATTTATTGATTAGTTAACTCGCTCTTAACTATTTTTTTAATTCTATTTACCATCGCATTTAATCCATTAGATCTTTGGGACGACAAATGCTCCGTCAAACCAAGCCTCTCTAATTCAATTACGGCATCGATTTTTAAAACGGCTGACAGCGGAACGCCATTATATAGGCTCTTTAACAAAGAAATTAGTCCCCGGACTATAATAGCATCACTGTCACCATCAAAATAAAATATATCATTTTCAATGGTTGGATGCATCCAAACTTGGCTTGCGCATCCATCTACTTTTGTTGCTTCAACTTTCAAAGCATCATCGAGAAAAGGCATCTTTTTTCCTTTCTCGATTATGTATCGGTAGCGATCTTCCCAATCATCAATAAATTCAAAATCCTCAACAATCGCATTAAATTCTCCTGTCGACATTTTTTTCTCCCCGATGGTGCTAGCGCTATGTGATTTGCAATTGTTTGATGTGCACTAATAAGTTATATTTAGATAACTTATTACAAATTTCAAAATTATAGTTAAAATTCAAGATGCGCTTCTATAAACTATTTTTACTAACCTTACTTCTTTGCGTGGGGTGCGCCTCAGGCCCTAATATCTTCGGCTTATCATCAAAAGAAAAAACAAGTAATATCGATACAAACCCTCTTATTCCAAAAGAAAATTTAATAACACGAAGTAACAAAAGTAAATATGCAGGAAAATTAGTTTATAAGGTAACTGATGTAGAGTTAAGCGCCACGCAGGCTGATGATTTTATATTAGTTGTTTCTGGAGTAACAGAAAACGATGTAGCTTATGAGCCTCGCCTCGTTAAAATAACCCCAAAACAACCTAATACTTTAAGGTTTTCATTTAAAGCAATTCACGAGACTAACAAAAGAAAAGACGAAGGGACAATTACGACCGCAATTACTATTATCCCCAAAGAATTAGAGAATATTGATAAGATATTAATTGAAAGCAAAAAATCTACTTTCGAGTTGAAGCTTTAAATTAAATCTTGATGGTTGTAATATTTTTTCCCTGTAAAACCAAACCAACCTTACCATCGCACAATTCGAGCGCCTCTCTGCCAAAAATCTGGTGTCTCCAACCAGATAAAGCAGGCACTGTTCTTTCACCCGATGCTATACTGTCCAAATCCGAACTATTGGCTATTAATTTGGCCGCAACGCCAAGTTCCTCTGATTTTGCCTTCAACAAAACACGTAACATATCAGAAAGGGCAGAATTACCATTTAAACTTTTAGGCACTTTAGTAGCGTAATTAACTTGTTCAAATTTTAAATCTTCTGCGGCCTTTATAGCGTCTAGAATACCTTTGGCTATTTTACCCTTGCGTGCGTCACGTAATAAAAGTCTGCTACGACTTAAATCATCAAACGATTTTGGTTTCAAAGAAGCTAACTCCATTAAAGCGTCATCCTTCAAGACACGATTTCTTGGAATATTATTTTTTTGGGCATATGTTTCTCGGAACTCGGCTAATCTAGCCACAATTCCTAAAAACTTACTGGAGTTTGAACGGCTCTTAATCCTTCTCCAAGCTTCATTTGGGCGCGTTATGTAAGTTTCAGGGTTTTTTAATATATTCAACTCTTCTTCTAACCAAGTTTCTCTTTCATTGCGCTTCAATTGCTCTTTAAGATACTCGTAAATTTGTCGTAAATGAGTTACGTCAGCAAGAGCATACTGCTGTTGGTTATTACTGAGAGGCCTCAAAGACCAATCGGTAAACCTGGATGACTTATCTAAATTAACCTTGCAAATTGATCGAACCAAAGTCTCGTAGCCAACTTGTTCACCGAAACCACAAACCATAGCAGCAAGTTGAGTATCAAACAGTGGACTTGGAATTATATTTTTGTTATGAAAAAAAATTTCAAGATCCTGTCTTGCTGCGTGAAATACTTTTACAATATCAGAATCTAAAAATATTTTATAAAGTGGTGATAAATCTAAATTGCCCTCTAATGGATCTACAAGAACAGCACTGTTTTCCTGGTCACCTGGTATTGCTAGTTGGATTAAACACAGTTTTGGATAGTATGTTCTTTCCCGTAAAAATTCTGTATCAACGGTAATATAATCAAAATTGTAAGCATAATCGCAAAATTGCGATAATTCTGATGTAGTTTTAATAATATTCATTTTATCTCACATAATGATCAAATCAGACCTTCCAAGACAAAATTGCTCCAGCGTCTTAGGGTACAGCATATGTTCTTTTTCTAACACTCTTGACTTAATTGCCTCAACATTATCATCAGGAAATATTGGCACTGTCGCTTGGCCTAAAATCCGACCACAATCTAATTTACGAGTTACTTCATGTACCGTACATCCAGTTACTTCCTCATGATTTTCTAATACTCTTTCATGAGTGTTTAAACCTATATATTTTGGTAACAATGATGGGTGAATATTTAAAATTTTGCCCTGCCAAAAATCTACAAATTTTGAAGATAGTACTCTCATGAAACCAGCTAAGCAAATGATATCAATATTATAATTTTCTAACTCTTTTTGAATAGCTGCCTCAAAATTCAAATCACAACCAGCTAGCTTTTCAGCTTCAATACAAACTGTTGGTATTTTCAAATTCTTTGCTTTGTTTAAGCCAATAGCATCTCGTTTATTTGATAGAACAAGCGTTGGCAAAGCAAACTGCAAGGTTTGCATACTTTTTACCAGAGCAACCATATTTGAACCCGAACCAGATATAAAAATCGCAACTTTTTTTGTCACAAAAGTTCCCCAGAAAATGACACTCTGTTTGAGTCATTAATGATCCCAATTTCAAATATTTGATCATAAAAACCCCCAAGTAATTGCTTTACTAAATCCTTACTTGCAGCAGGTACAATCAGCGCCATTCCAATACCGCAGTTGAAAGTTTTCAACATCTCTGTGGGATCAACAGACCCAACGGCAGCTAACCAATTAAAGACTGGAGGTAAAGGCCAGCTATCAAGATCAATCTCTAGTCCCTGCCCGGGTTCTAGAATTCTGATAATGTTTTCAGTTAAACCACCGCCGGTAATGTGGGCCAGAGCAACTACATGACCTGTCTTAACAGCTTCGAGGCAAGATTTAACATAAATTTTTGTGGGAGTTAGGAGCTCTGTTCCCAAAGTTTTTTCAGAAAATGGACACGGAGATTGTAAATTTAGGCCCGAAATTTCAACTATTTTTCTAACAAGCGAAAAACCATTTGAGTGAATACCACTAGAGGGTAACCCAAGTATTAAATCGCCGTTGTTTATGCTTCTTGGAAGATGATGACCTCTTTCAAATGCACCAACTGCAAATCCAGCAAGGTCAAAATCTGCATTCTTGTACATACCAGGCATTTCTGCCGTCTCGCCGCCAACTAATGCGCAATTAGATATTAAGCAACCCTCAGCAATACCAGTAATAATTTGGGTAGCTTTTTCCAGATCAAGATTGCCAGTCGCAAAATAGTCAAGAAAAAAAAGAGGTTCTGCACCCTGGCAAATTAGATCATTGACACACATCGCAACCAAATCTATTCCGATAGTATCTAATGTTTTTAATTCAATTGCGATACGGAGCTTTGTTCCAACTCCATCAGTCGCCGAAACTAATATTGGATCGGCAAAACCAGCATCTTTTAAATCAAATAAAGCACCAAATCCCCCTAAACCAGAAACAACACCGGCCCTAGATGTCTTGCTGGCTGCAGGTTTAATATTGTCGATAAGTTTATTTCCAGCATCGATATTTACCCCAGACTGAGCATAAGTTAAACCAGTAAGATTTGATTTCATAAGTGATACCCTTCCTGCACTAAATTGGGGCTTAAATGCAAACAAGGAAAACTTCAACGCGAAACACTTGACGTCTGCTTTAGATGTGATAGCACACCAGTATGGAGGGCCTGTAGCTCAGTTGGTTAGAGCAGAGCGCTCATAACGCTTTGGTCGCAGGTTCGAGTCCTGCCGGGCCTACCATTAAGTTAGTTGCCTCTTTGCAGCTATTCTGAATTCCGCCCTCAACCCTCCATATTTTTTTGATTTTAGTAATTTTAAACTACCGCCATGTGCTTGGGCTATATCTGATGCAATAGGCAACCCCAAACCAACACCCATACCTTTGTCTTGGTTTCTTGCAGGATCTAAACGGCTAAATGGCTTTAGAGCTTCAGAAAGCATTTCGGCTGGGATTCCTGGGCCATCATCTTCTACAATAAAATTGATATGGTCCTCATCAATAATAACTTTTAGATTTGCAAGCGTTCCATAACGAAGCGCGTTACCTATAATATTGTCCAAAGCCCGCCTAATCAAAGACGGACGCATCAAATATGTCCCACTATTTTTATTGTCCACAATATCGAGTTTAGCACCAGATCTTCTATAATCAGATTCTATGCTTTCTATAATGCTTGAAACTGACAAAAGTTCGAAATTTGATTTCTCGTTATCCTGTGCTTTAGCAAAAGTTAGAAACTCATCTAACATGAGATTCATCTCTTCCAAGTCACGCTCTAAAGGTTCTTTATCATCAATTTCCAACATAGAAATCCCCAACTTCAACCTAGTTAAAGGTGTCCTAAGATCATGACTTACACCTGACAGTATCATTGTCCTCTGCTCAATGTGTCTTTCGATCCTATTGCGCATTTCTAAAAATGCATTTCCAGCAGCCTTGACCTCGATTGCTCCTGATGCGGTATAAGGAACTGTCTGACCACGACCGAAAGCTTCTGCAGCGGAAGCTAAGCGCGTGATTGGTCTCAATTGATTTCTTAAATATACAAATGCAATTAAAGTAAAAAAAGCCCCAAAAACGACCATATTTACAATTAACTGATGAGGATTTGAAGCCGACACACGAGCCCGCTCAAAACGCAGCTGAAAATCCATTTCAGCCAATTTTAAAGTGACCGTCACATAATCATCGTCAAGTAAATCTACATTCTGAACCCACTTCAGATCATACAGCTCTCTAATAACAACTATACCCGAAACATCATAAAAGCGCCGTCTATTTAAAACCTTTTGATCAGTAGTTCCAATCTCTAATAGTTCCATGTTCAACGACTTACTTAAGCTGAAAGCAGTTTCGATCTCCGTCTTTTCAACTGTAGTTGCTATTAGTTCAATTTGAGATGCTACAGTTCTTGTCATTTGCTCTGTGACACCTTCAAAATGTCGTTTAATAATCACCACAGAAATAATAAGCTGCAGAAAGATCACAGGAAAAAGCAATATAATTGCTGCTCTCCAGTAAAGCCGCTTAGGCATATATTGTTTGATCCACCTGAACATCACTTATATGTTTAACGTATTCTTTATAATTAAGGAACGTAATATTCATGCCAAAATCATTGGAAAGTAATTCCAATCAAAGTGCTGTAAAATTGCAAGATGGATTAATGCGACTTACAGCACCAAATCCCTCTCCAATGACATACAAAGGCACAAACACATATATTTTGGGACAAAAAGAACTAATAATTATCGATCCAGGTCCAAACTCTAAAACACACTTAAGTAACTTACTCGAATTTATTCCACCTAACGCTAAGGTTACTCATATTTTAGTAACCCATTCTCATTTGGATCATAGCGAGCTTGCGCCAACCCTATCAAAAATAGTAAATGCTCCCACATTTGCATTTGGAAGAGCATTAGATGGGCAATCTAACAATATGAAAAATATATGCAAAATGGGCTTAGTATCAGAGTCATTTGGAATTGATATGGAATTTGTTCCTCATTATTTTTTACAGGACAAAGAAAAAATAATTTCATCTGAATGGGAAATAGTGGTTCATCATACTCCCGGCCATCTTTGCAACCATGTCTGTTATCAGTATTTCGATATATTATTCACAGGCGATCACGTTATGGAGTGGTCTACATCGGTTATTTCGCCGCCTGAAGGCGACGTTTCTCAATTTATAAATTCATGTAAAGAAATAAATAAGCTTCAATGCCAAAAATTTTATCCGGGCCATGGACTTCCCGTCGAAAACCCTAGTGGACGGATAGCTGAGTTAATTAAGCATCGAAAAAAAAGAGAAATAGAAATTCACAATTTTCTCATAAATAACGAAGCAACTATTTCTCAAATTACAAAAAATGTATATTTGGACATTGATCAAAAATTACTAAGTGTAGCGTCAAGAAATGTTAAGGCTCATTTGATTGATTTGATTATAAAAAAGCAGGTTAAAGTTGATGATCTATCGTCCGATAATGCGATATTTTCATTAATATAAGTTTTTTTAAAAAATAATTTCTTACCACTAGACTAGTGAATTACCTATTGTTATACGAAACGAGTGTTCCGGCGTAGCTCAGCGGTAGAGCAGTTGACTGTTAATCAATTGGTCGTTGGTTCGATCCCAACCGCCGGAGCCAACTATGTGATATTATTAGATAAATTGGCATTTTAGGGTCAAAAAAAAGCAGATTTTTAGGAAAAAAGCATCTGCCGTTTTCTGCCGTTTTTTTATTCACCCGACTCATTAATGTAACGCTCCCTGCAGTGCTTCCCACGAATGTGGGTAGATAGTATTAATATCCACTGCGATATCTATGGCGATCCTTCTTATTTTAGTCTGTACTTTGTCTAAGTTAGCTACTTGCATGATTTCAAGCATCAGTTATCCTAAATCTTAAGTTAGAGGCGTAAAGTCGTTTTATAAAAAAGGCACTGCTAAAATGAAAATATCTCTTAAGCATCTAATATTGCTAAGCTTTCTATTTGTATTAGCTCCAGCACTTCTACTTTTATCTTATACTGATTACTCGAAAGCAAAGCAGGAATTAGAAGACAACTTCGAATTTATGGTCGATCAAACAGCTGAAAATGTTATTGGGGCTTATGACTTAGTTGAGGTAGGATTCAGAATATTATCGCTTAGCCTTGAAAATAAGATGCTGAGTGCTTTTGAGCCTTTCAAAGCCGCTTATTATAAAGCAAATGGAGTAGTAAGTGATATAGATTTACCCAGCCTGAAATCAGTTTTAGGTGATGAGTTTGACTTATATATAATAGACGAATTTGGCGTTATCATCCATACCACTTTTGCAAAAGATCAAGACTTAGATTTCTCTAAAGTTGCACCTAGTTTTAATGAAAAATTGCAAAAGATAAGAGAAGAAAGCCGATACCAAGGAGATAGAATTGCCAGTGAAACTGTAACAGGGAACGTGCGAAAATATGCATACTGGGGAACTCCAGATAAAAAATATATTTTGGAAATCGGCATCAAGTCCTCTCAATTTGAGGGACCGCTTAAAAATTTAGATTTGCTCACAATTTCAAGTAGTTTTGAAGATTTTAACCCGGAATTGAATTCAGTTATAATTTTTAATGGTAATGGAACAGTAGCAAACAAGCCAGATTTTATAACATCGGACACACAAAAAAAGAATATATTAACAGTATATGAGAGTGGAGATCGGCTAGATATAAAAGTTGCAGATAAATCTGAACGATGGGTTTACGTGAAAGCGGATGTTGACGAAGTTGATGGCAGTGCCTCGCAAGGCGATAAGGTCATAGAACTTATTTTTGACACCTCAAGTTTAGAAAATCAGTTGGCTTCTTTAGCTTCGAACCAGATTTTGATAACTATAACCTTTGTAATCGTCGGCGGTATAGTATCATTACTTTTGGCCAACCGAATTTCTAAACCGATTTCATCGCTTACTGGATCAGTGGGACAAATTGCTGGAGGAAATCTCGAAATCTATATTGAAAAAAATAAAAGTTCTAAAGAGTTATTAGATCTTTCTTCAGGTATTTCAAAAATGAAAGATAGTATCAGGGATAAAATTAATGATATTGAGACTTTAAATACATCATACGAAAGATTTGTACCGAAAGAATTTCTTACTCTACTTGAAAAAGATGCAATCACAGATGTAAATATTGGTGACAGTACGTCCCTTAAAATGGGCGTTTTATTTTCTGACATGCGGAACTTTACAGGGATATCAGAAAAAATGTCTCCTGAAGAAAACTTCAAATTTTTAAATAGATATCTAGAGTTTATGACACCTGCGATTAAAAAGTATAATGGTTTTATCGACAAATATATTGGAGATGCTGTTATGGCGCTTTTTCCGACGTCAGCAGAGGATGCAGTTCTTGCAGCAGTAGAAATGAATAAGCAGTTAGCAATATATAATTCTGATGAACCCACTTCTGGGAAAGATCCAGTCAACATGGGCGTCGGAATTCATATTGGTCAACTGGTTCTCGGTACTATTGGTCGCGAACTGCGAATGGAAACTACTGTTATTAGTGACACAGTTAATGCATCCGCTAGATTAGAGAACTTAAATAAAACTTACAAAACCAATGTATTAATCTCAGGTGCAGTAAGAGATGAATTATCACCAGATATACAAAGCTTCTGTAGGCTTATTGATAGAACCCAAGTGAAGGGAAAAGTAGAATTTTTGGACGTGTACGAAGTCTATTTAACGGATAATGAACTACTTGCTGAGGCAAAATCTAAAAGTAAAAAGGTTCTCACTTCTATTGTAGATAGTTACTATCTGGGCGACATCAAAGCCGCAAAGAAAATACTTGGTGAGCTGGAAGACGATACAAAGAAAGACACAGTAATTTCTTTCTGGAAAAACCGTTTAAAAATCTAGTCAGTCGTTAAAAAATGTAAAGTATTGATAAAGCCTCTTAGTTAAACCAGGCTAGTGATTGGAAAACCAAGTGTTATTATTAACACCTAACTGCAATCAACTACTGACTATTTACATTAACAGTTTTTAACAACTAGAATTTCTAACCCATTGATTTTATACGATAACCAACTAAGCAATTGGTCGTTGGTTCAATCCCAACCGCCGGAGCCAATTAGATGGCAGTAATATTATATCTAAGGTGCCACCCACGTGGAAATCGCAGGATCCCCTGTTTTATATAAAGCTCTCTGATGTAAAGCTCCCAAGTATAGCAGATCGAGTTCTCTTATATCACATCTAAGAATGGCAAAGTTATCTTGCTCGGGAAGTTTCTTGTAATCAAACGGACCATTTATTTCGATACCTGGAGATGGCTTTGAACCGTACGAAACACGAGATTGGATTGGAATTTTATTCCATTGATCCTCAACTTTCGACCCTGTCAATATATCAACAACAACTGAAGCCCTTATCTGAAACTTGGCTTTTGGAATCCAAATATGTAGACCAGCAAGGTTATTTTTTTTTAGTGAAAATACTTTGTTCGTTTGGATGTCAGTGTGAACTTCTAGGCAATTGGCTATTCGGTCTGCACGTCTGAGGACAACAGTTCTCATTGTTGGAAACCCTTCTTCAGAAACTGTAGAGAAAGTGGGATTCTTAGCGACAGATTTTGGGTCTGCGACGCCACGCGTCAACAACGACCATGCATGATCTAGAAACTCACCCAGATCAAGAAATTGCTTCATTTAGCTTTCTTATTTTTTTTTGAAAGAGTATCAATTTGTTGATTTGCTGCTTGCAATCTAGTTTCCAATTTTCGAACCAAAGCTGAGAGAAACACATCTTTTTGAAGCCTTTTTTTTAGGTTTGCAGAAGTAATTACCTTTGCTGATAAACCAGACGATCCTGCCAAAACGCTGACTGTTCGATCAGATTTTAAAACTAACGAGGCTTCCCCAAATAATTCGTTTGGACCAAATGAATTCAGTTTTACTCCATCTGCACTAATTATTTCAGCTGATCCATCGAGAACTAAATAAGCAGAGGCAGATTTATCACCTGCTTTATATACAATTTCGTTTGGTTCCCAAAAATTCACGTCGTTTTTTGATTTCATCTTATTAGGATCCAAGTCTAATTAATTATGTACATCAGGGATTTAACATAAACATAAACATAAACATAGTGATATGTCTAAATTTGAAGTTTTCAAAAATTGTATGTATTTCTAGATTCAGTAATTTTTTGATCACTTAGTTTGTAAAAAAAATTTTAAATTCTAGTAGCATTTTCCCATGCGACTAAAAGGTCATCATAAGAAATCTCGTCAATATCGCCACTTTTCTCCTGAACCAGTTTACTCAGCTCTTCCTCTAAAGCTTCAACCTGTGTGTCCGAAAGACTATTCAATGCTGATTGACTTATTATATTAGAAAGTTTTTCGTATATTTCGTGACTAAGCATTTCGCCCTCCACTCAGACCTTTAACTGATAAGAAGGAAAGTAATCTGCCATTTCGAGTCCGTTTTACTCAAAATTGGCGCGACTTTAAGTAAAAGTGTCTGATCTTTGCGATTTCTAGTTACGAAATCACTATACAAAATTATACGGAATATATCAAATAGTGGTTAAAAGTATGTAGGTGACAAAAGCAAATGAAGATAGTTTTGGTCGAACCGGAAATACCACACAACACTGGTGCTATAGGAAGAACTTGCGTAGCTCTTGATTTGGAACTGATACTAATTAGGCCATTAGGTTTTGCTATCGACGACACCAATGTAGCTCGTTCAGGCACGCGATACTGGAAATACGTAAATTTGAGTCAATATGACAATTGGGGTCACTTTATAAATCAAAATAGACCTAAAAAAGAGGAAATATTTTTCTTTGAGGAGACCGGAGAAACTAGTTTTTATGATGCACAATATTCAAGGAACGCATATCTAATCTTTGGTTCTGAATCAAAAGGCTTACCCCAAGAAATTATCCAAAAAATGCCTGATAGAGTCTTCTCGTTACCGATGAAAAACTCAAAGGTAAAATCGTTAAACCTATCAAATGCAGCAACTGCTGCTATATATCAAGCGATGAAATTTCATTGGTAGTTGAAATAATCAAAACTTAAATCTGGTATTCACAAGCTCAAATAAGCCAATGTAGTAATAGAGTAACACTATTTCAGGTTTAAGATGGGCATTTGCATTTTTGCTAGAAATAATTGCAACTCACACGTTTACTGGACATCAGAGGCAGTGTGGGCGAATGAGCGTCCTGTTAGCAGGGAACCAACATTTATCTTAGGTCTCAAAAGTTTTAGGTGACACCAATGTACAGGCACAGTGTCACCTTATTTTTTTCTGGATAATTATCGAAACACATTCATCAAACTAAAATAGAATTATTTGATAAATAAATTTCAAATTGACGAGTAACCGACGTCACACCGTGCAGCTAAAATAAGATCGTTTAAATGTATTTTTTTTATTTTGTGGCTCCACCAATAAACTGTTACACTTCCCCACTCGGTTACGATTTTTGGATGGTGACCCTCCTCTTCGGCGATCTCGCCTACCTTATTAGTAAAAATAAGCGCTTTCTCAAAATTTGAAAAATTATATTTCCGATGTAACTGCGTCACTCCACTTTGCTCTATTAGCGACCATTCTGTTTCTGAGACGAAGTGATTTATTTCCTCAGCACTTGCAGGCTGAGCATCAGATTGACAAGCAACACAAACTTTCTCATGAATACCAGACATACGAAACTCCGATATGTGATTTTTATTATATGGCTAAATAATACTTAGTAAAAGTAAATAAGCGAAGATATTTATAGTCCAACTGCATCAGTTACTGAACTCATAACGTTTCCGACTGCACCACCAACTCCATTTGCGACATCCGTGATTTGTGAACAGCTGGCCAAAAACAAAATAGAAATAAGAACAACTTTTTTCATTTACTAAATCCTCTCAGAAAATTAAAATAGACGATTTGAGAAATCGACCGAAGTATTATAAAAGTAAGCTACAATAAACTAGAATATTGGTAAATAACTTTCATTGAAGGATGTACTAATGCCAGCAGTAAACACTCCAATCTGTGAATTTGGTTGGCAAGCCAAAAATTTTTCTCTTCCGTCAACTGATAACGAAATAATCGAGCTTAACAGGGCACGTGGTCGTAAAGGCACCCTTGTAATGTTTATATGTAATCATTGTCCCTATGTGGTTAGCACGCTTGATGAAATTATCTTTGAGGCTAATGAATTAATTAAAAATGAAATTGAGGTTATAGCCATTTCCTCAAATGATGTCTCAACTCACCCTGAAGATAGCTTTGAAAACATGAAGCAGCTTTCCAAGGATAAAAATTTTCCATTTCCATATTTGTATGACGAAACTCAAGAAGTGGCAAAGGCTTATAATGCGGCCTGCACACCTGACTTTTTTGGATTTAATTCTGAATTACGTCTACAGTACCGAGGACGTCTGAGTAATAAAAAAGAAAACTCGAAGGAATTGCGACGAGAGCTTTTTTGGGCAATGATGGAAATTTCTAAGAGCGGCAAAGGTCCAATAACGCAAACCCCATCAATGGGCTGCTCAATAAAATGGAAAATCTAGCTTAAACACGTGTTGAGCCAGTAGAGAAGCAATTCAGCGTGCCGACATTAAATCTTTGAGGGCGCACAAAAGATTTTCAAGTAATCGTCCAATTCTTGTTTTTCGTTTATTTCTTGTGTGGCGCACAAATAAAACACCATTCTCTGCCAAGTTCGAAAACATTATACTGCCTCAATTTTTTTCTTAATTATAACAAGTTGTTAAGGCTTATCCAAAAACTATTATATCGATCGCCAACAAGTGTGATAAATTTGACTCTGTACTCAAATATGCGGACTAGTTTCAAACGAATACAAAACCAATTCATACAAATTAAGCACAATTATTAAGAATGTTTGACTTGTTCTGGAATGAACTCTTGAAACCTTAGACGCACCTCGCTATTTCTACCGGGACTTGAGCGCCATATAAGGAAGAAATCAATAGTTCGAAGACCACACAGTGCCCCCCCCCTCTCGAGATACAGGTCCGAGAGTAAACGAAAATATAATATGCCCAGAAGTTAGACTGATTGGAAGTGATGGAGACAATGTGGGTGTAGTTAGCCCTGAAAAAGCTCTAGAACTATCTGAAGAAGCCGGGTTAGATTTAGTCGAGATTTCACCTAATGCGAGTCCCCCAGTCTGTAAGATTATGGACTATGGCAAATATAAATATGAGCAACAAAAACGTGAGTCAGAAGCTCGTAAAAACCAAAAAATTATAGAAGTCAAAGAGATAAAATTTAGGCCAGGAACAGATACTCACGATTATGATGTTAAAATGCGAAGCGTAACAAAGTTTCTTGAAAAAGGCGATAAAGTAAAGATTACAATGCGGTTTCGTGGCAGAGAAATGGCTCACCAAGAATTAGGAAGAGAATTATTAGAGCGGGTAGCTACTGATATAGAAGGTCATGGTAAAATAGAAAACATCCCTAAAATGGAAGGTCGTCAAATGACCATGATGATTGGACCAACCTCCTCAAAGTAAAATGTAACCTGACCTAGTTTTGGATTCCAGATTTTAATCGTGGCATTGGACGTGAGCTAGTTTCTTTGAGAAGACCGCCTACCCCCATACAAGCAAATTCACGTTCACTTGGTATGTGACCGCAAACAACCCTTGAAATTACCCAATCTGCACCATTGATTGCAGGAGATTTGGCGCACCCTGGCAAACCAATTATTGGTTTGTCAGACAACAAACCTAAGAAAAGGAGATTTCCTGGATCTACAGGTATCCCAAATCTCAAAATATTACCACCAAGAGATTTAACAGCCGTGGGAGCAACATCAGAAATATCAGATGTTGCAGAAGCAGTTAAAATAAGAATTACACCGCTCGTAGAGTCATTAAGTGCTTCTTTTAAAGTACCTTCGTCATGTGAAATATCTTTGTTTACGCTTAATGATAAACCCAAAGCATCCGTTCTTTTCTTAATCGCACTTAACGCCTTTTCGGAAGTTCCTCTAGAAATTTTTGTAGTAATCAAATGCGCTGATGAATACTTTGGTTTCTTCAACCTAATTGTTCCAGTCACTAAACTTGCAACTTTCTCAAGGTTGAGAGTGATAACCCCGTAACTTATAATCTTTATTGTAGCTACGATGGAACCCTTTGAAACTTGAGAGTAATTCGGGATAGTCGCAATAGTAATCATATTATCGATCGAATTAGCTTTTATTAGATATTCTTCATCGAAAACAACAATACCAGTGCTACATGCGAAGATGTTTACACGCCCTGTAAAAGCAGTGCTTTTTTTAAAGTTTTCTGGTTCTGCAATAAAATGAATATTTTCTGCAACCCTTGTGGCAGCGAGGTTTTCCTCAGTGTCGTGATCTTCAAGCCTAGCGATAGCAACGTGGCCATAACCATATCTAATTAGCTTCCTGACATCTTTTTCGTCTAACACCTTTCCTTTTCTAAATCTCTCTCTTCCGCATACT
Organism: Paracoccaceae bacterium; assembly: GCA_902635985.1. GTDB lineage: Bacteria > Pseudomonadota > Alphaproteobacteria > Rhodobacterales > Rhodobacteraceae > Salinivivens. The sequence continues at coordinate 24,221 of CACPPZ010000009.1, read as the reverse complement.
AATGAATGAGCTAAAATACCTCCCGCAGCATATTCCGTTTGCTCCATTTCGAATTTCATTCTCTATCCTGTCGTAGTTTCGAGATTATCTCTGCAAGTATTGAAATTGCAATTTCGGCAGGATTGCTAGCACCTATATCAAGACCGACAGGACCACTAATCCTATTTGTGCTGTCAACACCAAAACCTAGCCCTTTCATTCTATCTACTCTTGCAGCATGGGTCTTTTTCGATCCCAACGCGCCTATGTAGAATGCTTCACTATTTAAAGCTATTTTTAAAGCTGGATCATCTAGTTTCGGATCGTGCGTTAAAAGAACAATGGCTGTGTTTCTATCAATGGATTTCTGAGATAGGGCAGTGTCCGGCCATTCTTCAATAATTGTTTCCGATTTAAAGCGCTCCGAATTCGCGAACCCGCTTCTAGGGTCAACCACAATTGGATCAAAGTTTGCTATTTTTGCAAGCTTGACCAAGTTTTGCGCTATGTGAACAGCACCAACGATCATTACTCTAATTGGCGAATTATGAACAGTCACAAAAATTTTATTTTCTTCTTCAAACCCTGAGAAACCCTTCATGAAACGCTCAGAATACCCTTCTGTCTGTAGTTTTGTTTCTCCAGTAATAATGTTCACAACGCACGCAACTGAGACTTTATTTTTTCTAAAATTTACAAGTTTTTGCAAGGTCTCAAGTGAAATTGTATGCCCAACTGGCTCAAGCATCACTCGGATTTTACCTCCACAAGCTAATCCAACTGAAAATGCGTCTTCGTTACTTACACCATATTCAAGCAATCTAATGCTTTTTGTCTCAATTGCCTCCTGCGCTTCAGACACAACCGCACTTTCGATACATCCGCCAGACACAGAACCTTGCATTTTTCCATTTAGACCTATTGCCATCTGCGCGCCTACTCGACGTGGAGCAGAACCCCATGTCTCAATAACTGTTGCTAGAACTACAGGTTCACCTTCAGATGCCCAAAACAAAGCAACCTCTGGAATATTATCAGCCGAATAATTTGATTTCATTTACTAATGCCTAATCTCTCTTCAAATCAAATAGAATAATATTCTACTATGTACAGCTTAAACTTAAGATTTGGTCGAAACAAAATTTAAAACAAACTCTCAAAAAATGGTTATCCAATCTTTTTAAGCCCGATAGTAAATCTAATACTTCGGTTGAACGGCATTAGTGAAAATTTAAGCCCTTTAATTTAGCTAGAAATTATTCTCAAAAGTGTGTAACGGACAGGTATGATAAGAGAATTGGAAATAGTGAGGCCAGATGACTGGCATTTGCATTTAAGAGACGGAACAATTTTAAAGGCTGTAATTCCATATACCTCAGAAACTTTTGGTCGAGCTATTGTTATGCCAAATCTCAATCCACCAATTATCAGTGTTAAAGAAGCGATAATGTATAAAGAGCGTATATCTGCCGCTTGTCCTGATGATCATAGCTTCAAACCATTGATGACCATTTACCTGACGGAGTCTACCGACCTTATGGATGTAGCAGAGGGTTTTAGCAGAAACTTAATTTCTGCTGTAAAATTATATCCAGCCGGAGCTACAACCAATTCCTCTCATGGGATAAATGACTTTAAGAAACTTTACAAAGTATTTGAAAAAATGGAGGAAATTGGATGCCCATTATGCGTTCATGGTGAAGTTGTGGACCCACAAGTCGATATCTTTGACCGAGAATATGTATTTATTGATAAAGTACTAGACCCAATTATAAGAACTTTCCCAAGCCTAAAAGTTGTTTTAGAACACATCACTACGCAAGAGGCAGTGGATTACGTTAGAATTTCTAAAAAAAACATAGCAGCAACAATCACAACTCATCATCTCGTAATAAATCGCAATTTTATATTAGCCGGCGGCATAAAACCTCACTATTACTGCTTACCAGTAGCAAAAAGAGAAAATCATCGTATAGCGCTATTGAACGCAGCTTCATCTGGCAACTCATCATTCTTTTTGGGCACGGATAGTGCGCCACATTTTGATACAGATAAGGAAAGTGCATGTGGATGTGCAGGATGTTTTACTGCGCCAAATACAATACCTATTCTAGCTCAATTGTTTGAGCAAGAAGGTTCACTTGAGAAATTAGAACATTTTACAAGCATTAACGGTGCAAATTTTTATGACTTACCCTTAAATAGTGAACGTATAAAGCTGATAAAAGAAAAGGATCCAATTGAATTTTCAAATAAAGTATTTACTCCAGAGGGTGAAATCACCGTTTTTGATCCAGGATTTCCAGTATCTTGGTCGGTCAAATCGATATAATTTCATAGGTTAACAAATGATACCATCATCCTATTTACCAGATAATGAAATAGCCAAGCTATCTGCGCGTATGTTAATTGAAGTAGGCGCAATAGCATTTAATTCGGATACACCCTATAAACTGGCTTCCGGGTTACCCAGCCCCACTTACGTTGATTGTCGGAAACTTATATCGTTTGCCAGAATAAGATCTACACTAATGGATTTTTTGACAGTCAAAATTCTACGAGACGTAGGCATGGAAAAAATAGACAACGTGGCTGGTGGGGAAACTGCAGGCATACCTTTTGCCGCATTAGTTGCGGAAAGAATGGGCCTGCCAATGACCTATGTTAGGAAAAAACCCAAAGGCTATGGTAAAAATGCTCGTATAGAAGGAGTAATTAGTTCCAATCAGACTGTCCTACTGGTTGAGGACCTGGCGACCGATGGAAGCTCTAAGGTATCGTTCGTTGAAGCAATAAGAGAAACTGGTGCTAGTTGCACCCATACAGCAGTAATTTTTTACTATGATATATTTCCAGAAGCAGAGAGTATATTAAAAGAAAATAATATCACGCTCCATTTTTTGTGTTCTTGGTGGGATATTTTAGAAGAAGCAAAGTTACAAAAATCATTCGCTTCAAACACAATTAATGAAGTTGAAAAATTTTTGAATTCTCCCCGTGAATGGCAGAACAATCATCTTTAATTGGTAAAAAATTATCTGAAAAAGCGTGATAACAAGTCTAAAAATTATTCACAATATATCCACAGAATTATACAATTTGCTCACTTCTAATCATTAGTGTATTCATCCGTTAAGTTAATCAGAGAGCCCTTAATGAACACGGTAGCCGCCATTAATCCTACTGGAGCAGAAATCCATTCTCCAGAGACAATGCCAAACTCCATAGAAGCAGAACAACAACTTTTGGGCGCAATCTTAAGCAACAATGATGTATTTGATAGAGCAGATTCTTTGATCAGTTCTGAACATTTTTTTGACCCAGTTCATGCTCATATTTACGAGGTGGCATCCGGCAGGATTAAGAAAAATAGTATAGCATCCCCTGTTACGCTGACTACCTTTTTGAAGGATGATCCAGGCTTAAATGAACTCGGAGGTGCAAACTATCTAGCTAAATTAGCAGCTTCAGCCGTGGCAGGCTTTGCTGTTCAAGATTACGCACAATTGATTTACGACCTGGCTATACGACGCCAACTTATACTTCTTGGAAAGGATATCTCAGAACGCGCTCAGAAAATGGAAATTGATCAGGAGCCCAGAGAACAAATTGTTGATGCGGAACAAGCGCTGTACCAATTGGGAGAGGCTGGAAAAACGGACAACGACTTTAAGTCCTTTTTAAAAGCAGTAACCGAGGCTGTCGATATAGCTAATGCTGCATTTCAGCGTGACGGCGGGCTTGCAGGAATTTCAACAGGTTTCATAGACTTAGATAAAAAACTGGGAGGTCTTCACAATTCTGATTTATTAATTCTGGCAGGAAGACCTTCTATGGGGAAAACATCATTGGCAACAAACATAGCTTACAATGTAGCTAGAAGTTACAAAAAAGGATTAATGAAAGACGGGACCGAAGGCTCAATAAATGGAGGTGTGATAGGCTTTTTTTCTCTAGAAATGAGTGCTGAGCAACTTGCTGCACGAATTTTATCGGAGGCAGCAGAAATTCCATCTGAAAACATTCGTCGAGGCGACATGACAGAGAAAGAATTCCGTCGCTTTGTAGATGCAGCCAAAGATTTAGAAAGTTGCCCCTTGTTTATAGACGACACGCCTGCCTTACCTATTTCTCAATTAGCAGCTAGAGCGCGCCGTCTGAAGAGAAAACATGGTTTAGACGTAATGATAGTGGATTATCTTCAACTTGTCAGGCCAGCCTCATCAAAAGATAGTAGAGTAAATGAAGTTTCTGAAATAACGCAGGGTATGAAAGCAATCGCAAAAGAGTTAAACATACCAGTCATTGCGCTATCTCAACTTAGTCGACAGGTAGAATCTAGAGACGATAAAAGGCCTCAATTATCTGACTTAAGAGAATCGGGCTCAATTGAACAAGACGCCGATGTTGTAATGTTTGTTTTCAGAGAAGAATATTATAAAGAACGTGAAAAACCAAGTGATCAAGACCTTGAGAGCATGGCAAAATGGCAGTCTGAAATGGAGCATCTCCATGGACGCGCAGAACTTATTATTGGAAAGCAAAGACACGGTCCAATAGGAACAATTGAGCTCAGTTTTGAAGGGCAATTTACTAGGTTTGGAAACATTGCAAAGGCTTGGCAAAACAAACTAGAACGATAAACTTGTTCAATTCGTCAGGCGGCCTCTCCTACCGCCACGCCGGATAGGGCTTACTGTAGTTATCAAACCTTCTCTCAACGTAATTAACATTGGATGTTCTTTATTGTCGTTATATTTCTCTATCAGCAAAGGTATAATTTTCTTTGCATCAACATCACTAGGCAAACTTAATGCCCAATCCAAAAAAATTGATCTACATTCTTCAATATTGATACCCTCAATATTGAAGCTTTCCCGGATAAGTGCTTTAGGATCATTGCAATCACCTTTCATCGTAAACCTCTTTTGGATTAGGTAAAATATTAGATATAATGGTTGAAGATTTGGAAGTCATTTCTGCTATTTTTTCAATAAGCGAAGGAATGCTTGACGTATCTGTATGTTTAAACAAAAGATCCTTCCCATTTGCTCCTAGCTCGCAATCTTTTATATCTTCTTTGAGTAATAACTTTGATAAAATTTGGACACTGAATAACAACTCATATGTACTAATGAGATAATTAAGATCTTCGGCACAAATCTTCTTCAATTTATTCAAATTCATTAAGCCATTATGAACACCAGAAATATTCTCATTACTCAGGAGGATGCCCATTTGAGAAACTAGTTCAATATCTTGCAGTTTGCCCTGCCCCAACTTCAAGCTCCACCTTTCATCCATTGATCGTGAAGTTAACAGTCTTTTTCGCATTATCGATAGGCCAGACATAACTTTTTCATCTAGCCTTAGTGTTTTTAAACTTTTACAAAACTCAGAAACATCTGCTTTAAGACCTTCAGGCCCAGTAATTATAGTGGCATTTACCAGCGCAAGATGCTCCCAAACCCACGCCTCCGAAGTTTGATAATGCTTAAACGCTTCCCATGAGGTGGCTACTGGACCTTGATTTCCAGACGGTCTCAATCGCATATCAACCTGAAATAAACTCATTTCAGTCATTGGAGCACTAATAGCAGCCACCATAGATTTTGTGAGCCTCGCATAATAAGTTTTTGAATTAATTTCTTTTTCTCCAACAGACATTTCTATTCCAGCTGGATCATATATCAATATCAAATCAAGATCCGATTTAGAGTGTAGCCGTTTTGTCCCTAAGGATCCTAAACCAATTAACACAGCTCCCCGCCCAGGAGGTAAACCATACTTTTTAGAAAACTGCGAACTGACCAAACACCAAAGCTCTTTAAGTGTGGCTAGGGCTAATTCACCATATTGAAACCCTGCCATTTCCGGAGTTATAACGCCCCTCAGTAAGTGCACGCCAATTCTAAAATGCCACTCTCTGCCCCAACGGCGGGAAGCATTCAATTGGCTCTCATAATCCTTTTCTCTGGAAAGAGTTTTTGCTAAATCTTCTCTGAGGGCATTTATTCCTGGCCATTCACTCCAAAACGTCCCCTCGATTACGGCATCTAGAACTTGAACATTACCAGATAAATATTCAGATAAGGCATCCGATGAAGATATAATATCAATAAATAGGTCTATAAGTTGTCTATTTGTATGAAATAATGAAAATAATTGTACTCCAGCTGGTAGTAATGATAAAAATTTATCAAAAGATACAAGAGCGCGATCAGCATCCGCTACATTTGATAGTTTTTCCAAAATGACTGGTTGTATTTTAGAAAATAATGCTTCTGCTCGAGCGGTCCTAAGAGCGGGATAGGATGGCCACCTGCTTACAATTTCGCGTCTATTTTTATTATCTTGATAAAAAACTGCTTCAGATAAGAATTCTTTTTCAGGATTGAAAAATGACTCAGTAAGTTCATGAACAGATTTTAGAGAATCTAGAATTTTTTGTTTGAACACAGCAAGATCTAAACTCATGAAATTAGCCAACCGCACTAATCCAACATCAGTTTGAGGCAATACATGAGTTTGGGCATCATTGACCATTTGTAATAAATGCTCAACCTTACGAAGGAACCTATAATGCTCAGATAACTTACTCGCAGTATCTGCGGAAACCCAGCCTTTATCAGCCAGTTTAACTAAAGCAACTAGAGTTTCAGAAAATTGCAAATCAGGATCTCTACCGCCTACGATCAACTGACGTGTTTGGGTGAAAAATTCAATGTCACGAATTCCTCCTAAACCTAGTTTAACGTCGTGACCAAAAATATTTTTAATACTTTTAGACTCTGCTTTTTTTTGGTATCTTACACGTATTCTATGTGCTTCCTCTATTGCAGCAAAATCAAGATATTTGCGCCAAACGAATGGATATAACGTCGAAAGAAATTTAACTGCAAGCTTTTCAGAACCTGCACAGTACCTTGCTTTTATGTATGCAGCTCGCTCCCATGTACGACCCAGAGCTTCATAATACCTTTCTGCAGCTTCAAATCCAAGACATATAGGATTTACAGATGGATCCGGTCTTAATCGGAGATCAGTACGGAAAACATATCCATTTTCTGTTACCTCAGACAGAACTTTAGTCATCCTTTTTATAACAGTAATTGCAGCTTTTCTTGTTTCAAAAAACTCATTTTCAATCAATTTTCCGTCATCATAAAAGCATACAAGGTCGATATCAGACGAATAATTTAGCTCCCGCGCTCCTAACTTTCCCATTGCAAGGATAAAGATACCTAGCTGATCGGCGTCAGAATTATTTTTCAATTTTGAAAGCTTGCCATCTGCAATAAGCGATTCAACCGAATACTTTAATGCTATCTTTACGCTGAAGTCTGCAAATTCTGAAAGGCATTTACTTACTTCTTCCAATTTCCAGTTTCCCGACAAATCCTGTAGCGCTGTCCAAAGCGAAATTCGAGCTTTTGCAACCCTTAAGCTCTTAGATACATTAGAACTTTGTAGTACCTCGTTAGTTATTGTCTCTTCAGGACTTAACTCTGATTTTAGAACTTTTGTTATCCAGTTTACTTCTTTTTTGACTAAGTCGTGAAGGAAGGGACTGCATCCGGCCATGCCAGCTATCAAATTCTGCAAAGGTTCATCAAAATTAGGAAATAAAGACCTGATTTCAAGAATTATAGCAGCATCTGAAGTAAAAGGGCTGTTTGAAATATTTTTAAATTGTCGCATTAATATCAGCAAAAAAAATTTTTAATTTAATACCACAGGTATCATACAAATCACATCTATCTACCAAATAATAACAATATTTTAGTAAATAAGTTTAATTTTTGGATGCTAGATTTTCCACTAAAAGGTTTTGATAGTGCGCCATTGTCTTCCATTGCCATGCTTCGATAAGCTTGATAAAGTACTATTATGAGACATTCTCTTCCAATAGCGCCGCAGTTTTATGTAACTGCACCACAGGCATGTCCTTACCTAGAAAATAGACAGGAAAGAAAGCTATTCGCTGCACTCCAAGGTGATGAAGCGCAAAGTTTAAACAATTGCCTCTCAAAGCAAGGATTTCGTAGATCTCAAAATGTTTTGTATAGACCAACGTGCTTAGATTGCGCTGCATGTCTATCAGCCCGGGTAGAGGTTAAGCAATTTTTTCCCAATAAATCACAAAAGAGAACGAACAAAACCAACCAAAATGTGACTAGACGGTCGACATCTCCTTGGGCAACAGATGAGCAGTTTGAACTCTTTAAACGTTACTTGGAAGATAGGCACGCTAATGGTGGAATGGCCGAAATGGATGTTTTCGAGTTTGCTGCTATGATCGAAGAAACGCCAGTGGATACACGTGTAATTGAATATGAACTTAATAATAAGCTAGTAGCAGCTTGCCTAACTGATATCGTAGACGACGGTTTGAGTATGGTATACTCTTTCTATGATACCAATTTGTCAAAGTATTCTTTGGGTACATACGTGGTTTTAGATCATATAATGTTGGCGGGGGAACTAAACTTGAAATATGTATATCTGGGTTACTGGGTGCCAGGAAGCTCTAAAATGGGATATAAATCCAAATTCAGTGGACTAGAGATATACCACGAAAAAAAGTGGAAAAAGTTGGAAGAAATTCCAAATGTATCATCTGAGCTTCATCCATTAAACACTGCTCCAGTAGCAGAGCAAGTCTCAGAGTTGGATTTCCCAGGTTCCGAAGCCGTTCGTTGACGTTATAGTCTGGACGTTTAAGTTTTAATTACTTATAACTTTACTCAGAATTATACAGGTAGAATTAATGTCAGACGCTTCAAACCCAATGGAGGGAACGCCTTTAATACATCCCTCCTCAACGGATCATTTATTATATGAGACGGTGGTCGAGGGGTGTCGAACTGTTTATGATCCAGAAATACCCGTGAATATTTATGATCTAGGGCTTATATACACGATTGATATAACCCAAGAAAACGACGTACGAATTCTAATGACGCTAACTGCACCAGGGTGTCCTGTGGCAGGTGAAATGCCTGGATGGGTTTTAGACGCAATAGAACCCATAGCTGGGATAAGAAAAGTAGATGTAGAGTTAATATGGGAGCCGCCTTGGGGAATGGATATGATGAGCGATGAAGCAAAGCTCGAGTTAGGTTTTATTTAGAGGTTAATGTGATTTCAATTCCAAACAAACCGCCTATTTCCCTTACACCGCGCGCGGTTTCCCAAATCAAATCATTGATGAGTAACTCCGTTGCAATCGCACTTCGTGTTGGAGTAAAAAAAGGCGGTTGTGCTGGAATGGAATATACAATCGAATATGTTTCGGAGTTGGATAAAAATGATGAGGTAATCGAACAAGATGGTGCTCGAATTTTGATAGCTCCAACGGCTCAAATGTTTTTATTTGGAACTGAGATCGATTATGAAACATCGTTACTTGAGAGTACTTTCAAGTTTAATAATCCAAATGTTTCTGAGGCATGCGGCTGCGGCGAGAGTATAAAATTCAAAAACATTTAGTCGCGTCAGTAAGATATCAGTTTACTTAAAAAAACATTAGTGGTGTTGAGAATGATATCTGTTTAAGTCTTAATTAAACAATAAAAGATTAAGTAGGATTATAATGAGAAAGATTATTGCTGGAAATTGGAAAATGAACGGCAAACTTGAAAATTTGTTAGAAATAAAAAAAATATCTAATGAATTTGCACGATCAAAAATAGAGATTATAATCTGCCCACCCTTTACCCTTCTGTTTGCCGCAAGCGAAATTGCAAAAAACATCAACCTCGGCGCACAAAATTTACACCCAGAAAGTGACGGGGCGTTCACCGGTGAGATAAGTGCTGATATGTTGGTCGACCTTGGTGTTACCCACTCAATTATTGGACACTCAGAGCGTAGAAATGAACATAATGAGACTAATGAAATAGTTGCGCGTAAAGTTAAAATTTCTTTGGAGAAAAAATTACAAACAATTATTTGTATTGGTGAAACAGACTTGCAACGGAAAGAAAACAGGACCTTAGAGATTTTGGAACAACAACTTTTTGACTCTCTAGCAAGTAATACAAATTTTGAAAAATTAATCGTAGCTTATGAACCAATTTGGGCGATAGGAACTGGTTTAATCCCTGAAGTCAGCGAAATATCAAAAATACATAACTTTATTAGAGTTAGATTAGTTGAATTATATGGATCGAATGCATCTAACATACCTTTACTTTACGGTGGCTCAGTAAACGGATCAAACGCCCCAGAAATTTTTAGCGTCGATAACGTAAATGGAGCTCTTGTAGGTGGAGCGTCACTCTCTTTTGAAAAATTCGCCCCAATAATAAGGGCAATCGAAAATAATGCTCCCTGATTTTTAGATTAAAATGCAGTTGATTACTCAGAACCCCACCGACAAAGACTTTATTCAAAACCCCTATAAGTTTTATAAAAATTTTGCATCAAATGACTGCTTATATTTTTGGCATGAATATAATATGCCAGCTGTTTTTGATTACGCTGGTCAGGAAATGTTATTCAAAGACAAAAGATTTGGCCGCGAAAAATTAAAAAATCAGTCAAAGGATAATGAAAAACATTTAACAGATTTTAACCATTTAGAAAATAATTCAATGCTGGAGCTTGAGCCTCCAAAACATACCAGGTTAAGAAGTCTAGTCTTGCGAGCATTCACAACTCGAAGAATAAATACTTTACAACCAGAAATAGCTGCTCTCTCACATAAACTTTTAGATGATCTTAAAATTGAGAACATAGACATTCTTAAAGAATTTGCCACCTTATTACCAGTTATCGTTATTGCCAGGCTACTTGGAGTTCCTGAGACCATGGCAAAAAATTTACTTAGTTGGTCAAATGATATGGTTATGATGTATCAAGCTCGGCGGACAAGAGAATTAGAAATACAGGCAAATTCATCTACTAAGGAATTTGTAAATTTTATGGAGAAATATATTGAAGAAAAAAGATATAAACCTGAAGACGATCTAATTTCTCATCTTATTGCAGCAGAAGAAGAAGGTGAAAAGCTTACAAAAGATGAATTAATTTCGACATGCATTTTACTTTTAAATGCAGGGCATGAAGCTACGGTTCACACGTTAGGAAATGGTATAAAAGCGATTCTTGAGTATGGCGAAGAGAAAAGCTATCTGAGCCCAAAGTTGATGAACGCCACTGTGGAGGAAATCTTAAGGTACGACCCGCCATTACATATTTTTACACGTTATGCCTATGAAGATATTATTTTTAGAAACCATAAATTTAAATGCGGCGATGAAGTGGCATTGGTAATAGGTGCTGCAGGAAGAGATGAAAGACACTGGAAATCAGCTGAATATTTCAATCCATTTCGACCAATAAAGAAAAACCTATCATTTGGGAGTGGGATTCACTTTTGTGTTGGAGCTCCCTTAGCGCGATTAGAATTACTTACTGCGATACCAATTCTCTTTAAAAAATTTCCTAAAATCACGCTAACAGATAACCCACTTTACGCAAACCTATATCATTTTCATGGTCTCCGCGAACTTAACGTATCTCTGAAAAATTGATATCGTCTAGCGGCAATTGGACCGTACTTTTTATTTCTTGCATAGATAATAGCGCTGTAACATTGTGAACCTTCACCTCAGAAATTAAAGCTTGATAAAATTCATCATATGCGCGAGCATTTTTCACTCTTACTTTCAGTATATAATCTATGTCTCCAGCTAGGCGGTGAGCCTCTTGGACTTGTGGCCTATTTTTTAAAGCATTTAAGAATTTTTCTTGCCAACCCACATCATGTTCGCTGGTTCTAATCATCACAAAAAAGCATGCCTCAAAACCCAGATTTCCAGGATTAAGAATAGATATTGTATCTCCAATTATTCCATAATCTTTCATTTTTTTTATTCGATTCCAAACCGGAGTTTTGGAAGAAGAAACTTTTTGGGCTATTTGGTCTAGAGATTGACCAGCATCAACCTGTAATTCAGACAAGATTTTTCTATCGATATCATCTAATCGAAATGACATTTTACTCTCTCTACTTATTTTTATTGTTAGATAACAACTTTGTTCTTAAGATATAGAAAATTTTGATTAAAAATAGAACAAGCTGCTAGATTTATTTTATTAATTTGCGGAAATTTAAAATTGAAGCGAAATCAATTTTATTAACCACTTATACTAATATTAATCCGTAAAAATATAGTATTTTATATCAATCATTTCAAAACTGATTCTTTATTTAAAAAGATATTTTCCGTAATTTTTTTCGTGTTTCAAAAAAATCTGCTCATTATTTATCGTAAATCTCAAAAATTCATTAAAGACCAACTTTATATAGAAATATTTAGATAAATTTTTGAGAAATTTAAACACATTTATAAAAAAAACGCCTGCACAAGGCAGGCGTATAGTTATTGAGGCAGGTTTCATACAGGCAAGAAACCTATCGAGCAGTACCAGTGTTATATACTTTTAAGCTGTATCATCCAAGTATATTTTTATAAATTTCAGGAACCAACTTTAATAATCATTAAATTACCAAAATAAGTTATAATATGATCTTTCCAAAAATTAAGTTTTATTTTGAAATCAAGTTGATAAAAGTTTTATTAATATCATCTTAAATTTTTAGATCGTGAAAATATAAAAATGACATCTATATATCAAGATAATTTACAATCACGCTGTCCAAATCTATTTAACTTAGCAGAATATGTACTTGAAAATTCAGACAAAAATCCGACAAAAAATGCTCTTGAAATTATCTCAAAATTTTCCAATTACTCTATAAGCTTTGAGGAGCTTAAAAGCAGAGTACTGAAAACCGGAAATGCTTTTATAAAACTCGGTTTAAATCCAAATGATAAAATTTTACTGAGGTTAGATAACACTATTACCTTTCCAATAGCCTACCTTGGAGCAATATCAGTTGGCATAATCCCAGTTCCAACTTCAATCAGCCTAACAGAATTTGAGCTAGTGGAGCTTGTTAAAATTTTACATCCTGAAGCTATAATAACATCAAAATCTTTAAGTATTAATCTAGGAAGCATGAAAATAATTTCCGAAACGGAAATTAAAAAGTTATCTTTTGAAGGCGATGAAGCGAAGTTTAAAAGAGGTGATCCAGATAGGCTAGCATATATTGTATTTACTTCTGGAACATCAAATAAACCACGGGCTGTTCTACATGCCCATAGAGCTATTTGGGCAAGACAATCTATGCATTCTGATTGGTATGCCTTGACCTCAAATGACAGGTTACTTCACGCTGGAGCTTTCAATTGGACTTACACGCTAGGCACTGGTTTACTTGACCCATGGAGTATAGGCGCAACCTCTATAGTGTTAGACTATGAGGCATCTCTTTCTGACTTGCCTCATATCATAAAAAATTCTGGTGCAACATTATTTGCAGCGGTTCCCGGTGTTTATCGGAGATTGCTGGACCAAAATGAAAAACTTAACTTTCCCAAATTAAGACATTGCCTCTCCGCTGGAGAAAAATTGAGCCCAAACATTCACAAAAAATGGAGAAAAAAAACCAAAAAATATATTTATGAAGCATTTGGAATGAGTGAGTGCTCGACTTTTGTATCAACAAATAAAAATACTGGCCCTAAAATCCAGACTGTTGGACGTCCCCAAAGAGGGCGAAAAGTAGCCATTATAGATCAGAACACATCTGAGCCAGTACCAATCGGAGAAGTTGGTATTATAGCAGTTTCCACACAAGACCAGGGATTAATGATTGGTTATCACAATGAGCAGGATATCAAATCAAACAATAAAGAGTGGTTTGCAACCGGTGATTTAGGCAAAATGAGCCCAGAAGGATTTATAGAATACTTTGGACGTGCAGATGATATTCTAAACCAAGGTGGATTTAGAGTATCACCAAAAGAAATCGAGTATGCTTTCCTTGATCTTGAGGGGTTAGATAGTATTGTTGCATTCAATTTGGAAATCAAAAAAGATACTACTGTAATTGCCGCAATTTTTACAACAAAGTCAAATCTCAATGAAGAAGACTTACAAAACCATGCTAAAAAACGTCTAGCAAAATACAAAAATCCACGAGTTTATATCAAAAGTGAAATTATACCGACAGTTAATAACGGTAAAATATCACGAAAAAACCTTAGCAAAACTTTTAAAGGACTAAGCATTGATTCAACTTGATATTTACTCAGATCCAATTTGTCCTTGGTGTTATATAGGAAAAGTACATTTAGAGCGAGCATTGGAGACACTCAATGAAAATCCATTTCATATTAAATGGCATCCTTTTCAACTAAATCCAGAGATGCCTGAAAACGGGATGGCTAGAAAGAAATATTTGGAACAAAAATTTGGAAGTATTAGTGGTGTTGCTTCAGCATACCGCCCAGTCATTGAGCATACAAAAAATTTTAATATTGATATGAAACTCGATAAAATTAAAACGACTCCAAATACAATGAATGCTCACAGAATAATTAATTGGGCTGCACTAGAGGATTGTCAAAATCAGATAGTATCTGAGCTATTTAAAGCATATTTTGTAAATGGCTTAAACCTAGGCGATAATACTATTCTAGCAAAACTAGCATCGAAATATTTTATGAATGAGAAATCAATTCTCCGACTGCTAAATTCAGACAATGACCTTAGCAAAATAATTGACAAAGACCGTTCTGCAAGACGAATGGGAATAAAAGCGGTACCCATGTTTATAGTAGCAAACCAATATGCAGTATCGGGCGCGCAGACTGCAGACCTTTGGCAAACCGTCGTTAAGGATATTCAAGCTTCCGTTCATCAATAGAATAAGATGTGTTATCGTAAGAAAAAAAAAGAGGTCATCTGTGACCTCCTTAAGTTTCGCCGTCCAAGCTCTTATGTTAGAACTGCTCGCTGGATATTTTGCCTGCGGCCTGAACGTCGTCAGGGACAAGCGCACTTGCCCCATGTCTCATTTTAACTACAACCAGACGTACCTCCACAAGTATTACACTTCATACAAGTACCGTTCCGAACAAGAGTGTAATTACCGCAGTCTGAACACGGATCTCCTTCATAACCTTGAAGTTTTGCCTTGGCTCGAGGGTCCATTAATGGATCAGACTCAACTGCCGGCGCTATAGATTTTGCTGCAACCATAGTAGCCAAGTCAGCCCCACCTGAATCTGTTATATCGCTACTTATTTCTTGCTGCTGCATCAATTCCTGTGGAAGCCTTTTCCTTAAATACCCAGTGGAACTTATCTGTTTTAGTACCTCTAGTGAGCGCGTAGCGGCTGTATCAGATACCTCTTTTACATTCCGCACCCCTTCCTCGCTTCCAATTCCTATATCATCAAAACTCGCACCCTCCGGTTTAACGTGGGCTAAATCTGTGCGATCTAGATAACTGACTGCTAATTCTCTAAAGATATAATCTAAAATAGAAGTAGCATTCTTAATGCTATCGTTGCCTTGTACCATACCTGCCGGTTCAAACTTTGTGAACGTAAACGCATCTACAAATTCTTCAAGTGGAACCCCATATTGCAACCCAACCGAAACGGCTATCGCAAAGTTATTCATCATAGCACGGAAGCCTGCCCCTTCTTTATGCATATCAATGAATATCTCTCCTAGAGCGCCATTAGAATATTCTCCAGTTCGCAAGTATACCTTATGCCCTCCCACTGTTGCTTTTTGGGTATAGCCTTTACGCCTCTCTGGCATTTTCGAGCGTTCGTTAACCTTGACTATTTCTTTTACAATAACTTTTTCGATAACTTTTTCCGCTAAAGTCGCTGCCTTAACCTGTGGATTGGCTTCTTCCATAACATCTGCAGCTTCCTCATCACCTTCTAGCAATGCTGCTGCTAATGGTTGCGATAGTTTGGAACCATCTCGATATAGGGCATTTGCTTTCACCCCAAGTGACCATGATAGTTCATATGCCTTTTGGCAGTCTTCTATAGTTGCATCATTTGGCATATTAATTGTCTTTGAGATGGCACCTGACGTAAAGGACTGCGCTGCTGCCATCATATGAATATGACTATTTACAGATAAAAATCGCTTACCCATCTTTCCACATGGGTTCGCACAATCAAAGATGTGGTAATGATCAACGCTTAAGTGCGGAGCCCCTTCCAAGGTCATAGTTCCGCAAACATGATCATTTGCCATATCTATGTCAGCCTTGGTATAACCCAGGTGCCGAAGCAAATCAAAGTTACTGTCAACCAACTTATCCGAAGGTATACCGAGCACGTCAGTGCAGAAATCTGCTCCAAGAGTCCATTGATTAAAGACAAAACGGATATCAAAGGCTGATCCAAGTGCCGCTTCAACTTTATCTATCTCTTGCTGCCCAAAACCATGCCCAATTAAGCTGGTGTGATTAATTCCTGGTGCATTTCCTATTGACCCATGTCCCACCGCGTAGGACACAATTTCTTCTATCTTGGCCTCAGAATAGCCGAGCTTTCTGAGAGCAGCAGGAACCGATTGATTGATAATCTTAAAATATCCACCCCCTGCTAGTTTCTTAAATTTGACTAGTGCAAAGTCTGGTTCAATCCCTGTCGTATCACAGTCCATCACTAACCCGATAGTTCCTGTTGGAGCTATTACAGAGACTTGGGCATTTCTAAATCCGTTTTTCTCACCAAGCTCTAATGCTTTGTCCCAAGATTCTAATGCTTTTTCTATCAAAGTCGGATCGGGACAATTGAGTTGGTCTAATGGTACAGGCTTTACCCTTAAAGACTCATATCCATCCACTTTGCCTCTTGCTGCATTTCTGTGATTTCTTATCACCCTGAGCATATGGTTTTTATTTTTTGAATAGCCAGGGAAGGAACCCACTTCGGAGGCCATCGTTGCACTTGTGGAGTAAGCTACCCCCGTCATGATTGCCGTCAGTGCTCCACACAACGAACGACCCTCGTCACTATCGTAACCCAGTCCCATATTCATCAATAAACCACCGATATTTGCGTATCCTAGCCCTAGCGTGCGGAAATCGTATGATCTCTGTGCAATTTCTTTCGATGGGAATTGTGCCATTAAAACAGATATTTCGAGCGTTATGGTCCATAATTTTGTTGCATGTATGTAATTATCTACTTTGAATTCCCCATCGGATAGAAATTTCAGCAAGTTCATGCTTGCCAAATTACAAGCTGTGTCATCTAAAAACATGTATTCTGAACAAGGGTTTGAGCCTCTTATCTCACCATCCTCTGGACAGGTATGCCAGGCATTGACTGTATCATGAAATTGAATTCCCGGATCTGCGCAAGCCCAGGCCGCGTGGCCGACGTCCTCCCATAACTTCCTAGCACGAATGGTTCGAGCAGTCTCTCCATTCACCCTGTTTTTTAAATCCCAGTCTTCATCGTTTTTGACAGCATCAAGAAAGGCATCGGTTACTCTTATTGAATTATTTGAGTTTTGCCCTGATACCGAGGCGTATGCTTCTGAGTCCCAATCAGTGTCATATGTTGGAAATTCGATAGCCGTGTATCCCTGTCTGGCATAGTCCAGAACTCTTTTTATGTAGGTTTCCGGGATTAAAGACTTTTTGGCTGCTCTAACTGCTTCTTTTAAAGCGCTATTCTTGCTTGAATTGACTGCATCTTCGAGCTCGCCATCCCACTTCTTTATGGCCTCAAAAATTTCATTTAATTTGGCTTCGTGAATTTTGGATCCCGCTACTATCGACGCCACCTTTTGTTCTTCTTTTACTTTCCAGTTGATGAACTCTTCAATGTCTGGATGATCAGCGTCACAGATTACCATCTTAGCAGCCCGCCGTGTTGTGCCACCTGACTTTATTGCCCCGGCGGAGCGATCACCTATTTTCAGAAATCCCATAAGTCCCGACGACTTGCCGCCGCCAGACAACGGCTCACCATCACCTCTGAGAGAGCTAAAGTTTGTACCGGTACCCGATCCATACTTAAATAAGCGCGCCTCGCGGACCCAGAGGTCCATTATGCCTCCTTCATTTACCAGATCATCACTGACCGATTGGATAAAGCATGCATGGGGCTGCGGATGTTCATAGGCTGATTTTGACTTAACGAGCTTTCCAGTTTTGAAATCAACATAATGGTGCCCTTGACTAGGACCATCAATACCATAGGCCCAGTGCAATCCTGTATTGAACCACTGAGGACTGTTAGGCGCAGCCATTTGGGTTGCAAGCATATATCTCATTTCATCGAAATAGGTCTGAGCGTCTTTCTCGCTGGAAAAATAACCGCCTTTCCAGCCCCAGTAAGACCAGGCTCCTGCAAGACGGTCAAAAACCTGCTTAGATGAAGTTTCACCTGTGAAAGATGCATCAGACGCCGGGACCGATCGCCACAAAAACTCCGGTATATCTTTTTCTTTCACTTTATTAGTTTTTGTTGGAACTCCAGCTTTACGAAAATATTTTTGTGCTATGACATCACTAGCAACTTGCGACCAATTGGTTGGTACTTCAACATTTTCAAGCTGAAATACTATAGATCCGTCAGGGTTTTTTATCTCGGACGATGTTGAGGTAAAATTTATGTCTTGATAAGCGCACTTTCCCGCCGTCGTAAATTGTCTTTTAATCTTCATTATGTCCCGCCTACTTTAAACTTTTCTCGTTTAGCCTTCTTTTTTACACGAAGGCCATGATTATGATCCACCGACAGCTGAAGGCAAAGGTACGACGCTTTACCCATTTAGCTACTACATGTAGTATGTGGGGTGACCAGTAGGCACAAATAGACGTAGGTTTGCGTCAAAGGTCAATAGTTAAATTTCATAAATTTGAGAAAAACTATCTTGACTCAGTCTGATTAAGTTTTCACGCCGAGAAAAACCGCAAATTAACCTGATAAAAAATTAAAAAAAGAAACTCTAAAATGTAATAGTTATCGACCTTTACAGGAAGGAGTTTAGAAAACAAACTAAATCTACAACCCCCGCAGTGATTCATTTTTGATAAAAATTTTTTTTGCCTTAGTATTTTATTTTTGGGAAATATTGCAAAATAAAACCCATAGTAATGCTTTAGGCTCTACGCAGATGGTCGGGACGGCACGAATCACGACCACAATTAAGGCATTGAAAATATTTGAAAAACAACGATCGACAAAAAAAATTTGCCGTTTTATTTTGCGCCAAACTGGCTATTTAATTATATAATGAAACGGCGCTACTTCCCGTCTTTTTGCTTATGCCTGATCTGTCTGGATAATACTCTGCCCATAAAGTTCGTAGATAAAATTTCGTAAAACGTAATGCTTAAAGGTTGCAGTTTCAGAGTTTACTTATTCATATCCATACTTCCCATTTTCATACAATCCATTGCCATATCTGACATAGGCATCATGGGCGTAGACCAAAAATATCTATAAAATAAAAATGCTCCAAAGATAATTAAAGCTATTCCAATTAAATTAGACAAAGCTTTACCAGCTGGTATTGTTTTTTCTGCAAGAACACCAAGCGAAAGCAGAAGTACCCAAGCTAAGTTCATTACCCCACCAACGAAGAGCAGTAACATTAAAGCCCAACAACAACCTAGGCAAAATAGGCCGTGTGACAACCCCATCTTGAGAGCGCCTATTGAACCTTCCTTCCAGCGTGTCATGAAGAAACCAGCAGGGCTTTGACAAGCTTTAAGGCATGTATCTTTCAGTTTTGTGAATTGGAAGCCTCCTGCGGCGATCAAAACTATTGCCGAAAACAATGTCGACAGCGTTAAGTCTGACGGGTTAAGAACTCCTAAACCGTGCGCAAAAAACTGGGTAGTGACTGCAAAAATCGAAAACACAGACCAAATAATGAGGTATGCTGCGGTAAAAACTGCTGTTGCTACACCATTTGTGCCCGCAGATGACATCTTCCTATGAATGATTATCATAGGAAGTGCAGAAGGGAGCATCATAGCGGCCATCATTATCGCCCACATGAGAAAAACCGCTATAAAGTTACTCGTGCTCCAAGCGGGGGACATGGGCATTGTCATCATTGCTACTGGGTGGCACATATCTATAACGAGCCACGCCAATATAGCCCAACAAAGGCAAGCTAAAAGCATGACCAAAAAGACAGTTGGGGCTTGCCGCGATGCTATTAACATAAGTTTTTCAGATTATGCCGCCCAGCTAAATTGGGAAGTATAGCCGCTTAAGTTTTCTCCAGAGAAGGATACACCCATAATTGATGCGTTCGATTTGTGCACATTCGCCAATGTTAGTTCGTCTCCTGCCGGATGCATCATACCGACAATCTTTACTGGTTCTTCTGTCATCGGGTTTGTAATTATGGTTGCATTATACTCAAACGATTGTCCAATCGTGATGTGAAAGTCGTTGCCTTTGGCATCTATTGAAACTGGATGACGCTCCATTCCCAGCATCTCGCCGATCATGTCTTTAAGCATGGCAGCTGGACCACCAATATCGCCGCTCATAACCTCACCGAGGGCACCCATCTGTTCGTCAGTTGTGCTTTCGCTGACAACTACTCCAACTTTCCATCCACCATCTGACATCAAAGGCGGAGAGTCTATTATAATTACGAAAACTAGACCACTCATATTAATACCGTTGACTTCCCCTTCGGATACTTTGAAGGCCAAGTTGGCTCTACAGTAATCGTTGGTTGCAGGTGCTGACATAGAGGACCATGTGCAAGGGCACGTATTAGTGCATGAACAATTTTCGTAATAATCACCTTTTAGAAACCAAGACATAGTTACCTCCACACGTTAAGATTGCCATTATCGTACCAAAAATGTTTACATGCGACCAGTACATTTTCTGTACCGCGTATAGTTAAGCGCAAACTTGCGTTTTTAGCACATTTTGCGCTAAATTTTGTCTGTAGTTGTCCATTAAAATTAACCAACACGTAAATTTTTATCATATTTACATGGTGTAGATTGTCGATCAACAGTCTCCATTCTGGTCGGGACGGCAAGATTCGAACTTGCGACCTACGGTACCCAAAACCGTCGCGCTACCAGGCTGCGCTACGCCCCGACAGACTTTCTCTATATAATCGAAAATGATTTGAAAAGACCTAGAATATAAAAAATAAATTTAAACATTAGGTCAACTATACTAATTCCCTGGAAGTACGAGACTGTGCTTTATCAAACCTCCCGTCTTAATACCCAGTAATTTTGTTAAACCAGCATTAATTTCCAATACATACTGTACATCATATCCTCCAAAAATACTGGTTGTACTAAATGGAGTGGCATTTTCAAATATCTTCGTTATAATTCCAGCTTCATTAGCAAATATAATGTCTAGGGGAATGCTGGTATTTTTCATCCAAAACGATACAGATTGTGGTCGATCATAAACAAACATCATCCCATTGCTGAGTTCCATTCCCTTTCTGAACATTAAGCCTCGCTGCCGCTCTTCATTATTAATAGCAAGTTCAACGCAAAATTTGGCTTGCTGCTGAGTTTTATAGAAGATGGATATTTCCTCATGCGTACAATTGCTATCTGCTATAGAACGAGCGCCAATCAAAAAGGCCATACAACTCAAAATACAAAGTAATGCACGTTGGATTATTATAAGTTTTAACCTTGCCAGTGATTTCAATTCAATAAATAAATTATTATCAATTAGGGGTACAATCGCTCAATTGACCATTGACCATCCGGCTCACGTTTAGTCCATAAAAAACGATCATGTAAACGGGCCTCCCCTTCTGCCCAAAATTCTATTTCGGCTGGGGTAATGCGAAATCCGCCCCAAAATTTTGGCCTTGCGGGTTCCGCGCCTAGACCTTCTGTAAATTTTTCAACTCGGTCTAATAATATTTTTCTTGAATTCAATGGTTTTGACTGAATTGAAGCCCATGCACCCAGCCTACTTTTCAAAGACCGAGACTTATAATATTCATCAGATGCTTGCTCACTCTCTAGCGAGGTGAGACCTCTTACCCTGATTTGCCTTCGCAAAAACTTTGAATGCCATACAAAACTTGCCTTGCCACAATCAAATATTTCAGCAGCTTTTTGGGAACCAAAATTAGTAAAAAATACAAAGGCAGAGTCATCGATTTTCTTTAATAAAACCATGCGAACGTTAGGCATTCCATCTTCGGACACGGTACTTAGTGCAATTGCATTGGGATCATTAAGTTCACCGTGTTCAGACTCAGCAATCCACCTTTTACAAATATCGAAAGGGTTATTCCCTTCAAATTTACCGCTTCTATCTACCATTGTCTTACTCCACCTAGCACTCAATCCAGTTTAACTTGTAAATAGTGCCAAAAAAATATTTGTCAGGCTTGAAGCTCTACTTTCCATAGCTTAAACATTTATAAAGTTAAATTTCGGGGGAATATTTATGTCATCTGGATTAATGACTGGCAAGCGTGGTCTCATAATGGGACTGGCTAACGAAAAATCCATAGCTTGGGGAATAGCGAAATCGTGCTTTGATGCTGGTGCCGAGATGGCTTTTTCGTATCAGGGAGATGCTTTAAAAAAAAGAGTGGGTCCCCTTGCTGAAAGAGTTGATTCAGATTTTTTAATTGAATGTGATGTGTCGGATATACAAAGTATTACGAAATTATTTTCCGAAATTCAAAAGAAATGGGGTCAACTAGACTTCCTAGTTCATGCAATAGGTTTTTCAGATAAGACTGAGCTTCGCGGCCGATATGTTGATACAAGTTTAGAAAACTTCATTATGACAATGAATATCTCAGTATACTCGTTTACGACCATAGCTAGCCACGCCGAAAAATTAATGCCGAATGGTGGTTCAATGCTGACGCTTACATATTATGGCGCGGAACAAGTTATGCCCCATTATAATGTTATGGGAGTAGCAAAAGCGGCATTAGAAACTTCAGTCAAATATTTGGCTGAAGATTTAGGTAAAGATAGCATTAGGGTTAATGCTATATCCGCAGGCCCCATCAAAACTCTGGCAGCGTCAGGAATTGGAGACTTTAGGTACATATTGAAATGGAACGAGCTTAATTCACCGCTCAGACGAAATGTAACTATAGATGATGTTGGAAAATCTGCATTGTATTTACTTTCAGATCTGGGTTCAGGAGTCACTGGAGAAATTTTACACGTTGATTCTGGTTATCACATTGTTGGTATGAAAGCAGTAGACGCTCCAGATATAGACGCCGTTACTGGGAGGAAGGATTAATGTCTGAACGCTTGCCACACGAAAAGGGATTTCATGTTAGCTGGGATCAATTACATCGTGATGCGAGAGCTTTATCATGGCGGCTTGACGGACAAGGACCAGACAGAGGCGCATGGAAGGCAATTGTAGCTATAACTCGAGGTGGTATGGCTCCAGCGATGATAGTGGCAAGAGAATTGGATATTCGCACTGTAGATACAATAAGCGTAAAATCCTACAATCATCAGACACAAGCAGAACCAAGAGTTATAAAGCCACCGAATTCTGAATTAACAGGAGATGGTTCGGGCGTACTTGTTATTGATGACTTGGTAGATACTGGGAAAACACTTGAGGCAGTGCGATCTATGATGCCAAAAGCACACGTTGCAACAATTTACGCAAAACCACTCGGAAGAAATCAGGTTGATACTTTTGTTACAGAAGTAAGCCAGGACACTTGGATATTTTTCCCCTGGGATATGGCTCTACAATATGTTGAGCCATATAGAGGAACGGATTAAGTTAGTAATGGCATTGACCGATAAAATTTTAAAAAAAACACGCACCGAAGACGTGAGTCCACCACCAGTACTTGAAGTAAAAAGTTGGATATCTAATCCACATTTACAACCCTCAAAACCAGTAATCGACGTTTCTCAGGCAGCACCTACTGAACCACCACCAGAAAAGATGCTTAAGTTTATGGCGGACAAAGTGTTATCTGATAACGAAGTTAACACCTATGGGCCAGTTTTAGGATTAGATGAGCTTCGGCAAAGCCTAGCAAGACAATGGTCTAGTCAATACAATGGAAAAATAAGTGAAAAAAATGTGGCGATTACCAGCGGATGCAATCAGGCCTTTTGCGCTTCTATCGCGACTTTTACTAGCGAAAATGACGAAGTTATTATTCCAACACCATGGTATTTCAACCATCATATGTGGCTACAAATGGCCGGGGTCAAGACTGTGCCATTGGACACGGATAGCAACATGATCCCGATGCTTAAAAAAGCAGAGGCGCTAATAACAGATAGAACTCGCGCCATAGTGCTTGTTAGTCCGAATAATCCATCCGGCTCAATATACTCGAATGAACTACTTCAAGAG
>CACPPZ010000008.1 GCA_902635985.1 Paracoccaceae bacterium | reverse complement strand
AAAACATTGTCCGGAGACGCGACTGTTCTTGAAAACTCTTTAGCCAAATCACCGCATGAAGCCTGGTCAAAAGGCATTGCCTTTATTCCAAGGGAACGACGGAGTGAAGGTTTATGTTTGGAAATGGATGTCAGAGAAAATGTGGTGCTCTCCCACCTTAAATCATACGGTTTTCATGCTAAACCGAAGCTTGAGCATTCAGATGTTGAGATGCTCGCCAGACAGGTGAAAGTAAAGTATAATGGATCGCGTCAACCAGTTTTTGAACTTTCAGGAGGAAATCAACAAAAGGTATTATTTGCTCGAGCTTTGAAAGGAGCACCTGAATTGCTTCTATTAGATGAGCCAACTCGAGGAGTTGATATAGGTGCCAAATATGAGATTTATACCCTTGTCCGAGAGTTAAGCGATAATGGTTGTTCTATCATTATTTCATCGTCAGACCTACCGGAAATACTGGGTATGTGTGACCGAATTTTGATACTTAGCGACGGACGCCAAACTGGATTACTGGAAAAATGCAGCCTTACCAGTGGCGACTTACTTACAAACATATATTCTTCCGACCTGAGATAAGAAAGAGGTACTATGCAAAAACTGCGTCAATCAGGAACACTTGTAGGTTTTGTATTGATAATTGCTTTCTTCTCGTTCCAACTTCCTGATACTTTTTTTACAGCTCGAAATTTACTGAATATCAGTCAACAATTATCCATGCTAGCAGTGGTTGCAGCCACTATGACTATTGTGATGGTGATGAACGACTTTGATCTGTCGGTTGGCTCGATGGCATCGCTGTCAGGAATCGTAGCAGCATCTTTATTCGTTAACGAGTACTCTATATGGGCAGGTATTAGCGCTGCTTTACTAGTGGGTTTGGTTGGAGGTTTATTTAATGGCATTTTGGTTTCCGTGATAGGAATTTTGCCATTTGTTGCAACTCTCGGTACTTTAACAGTATTTTCAGGGGCTGCATTTTTACTCTCAGATGGTAAAACAATCTTTGGAAGAGATATTCCAAAAAGTTTTTCTGATTTTGCTCGAGGTGGAATTGAAGTCGGATCAATAAAAGTACCAATGTTAACCATAACTGCAGGTTTTGTTATTTTTTTGTGTTGGTACATTTTAGAGCAAACAAATTTTGGTAGAAGACTATATTCGATCGGAGGTAATCGTGAGGCATCCTACTTGGCCGGAATAAAGGTTGTTAAATTGAGAATGTTTGCTTTCGCCCTGACTGGGCTGGGTGCAGCAATTGCAGGATTAATGTACGCTTCAAGAGTTGCTTCGGCGAACCCTACGCAAGGGGCAGGTTTAATGTTAGACGCAATAGCAGCAGTTTTTTTGGGAATGACCATGAGTAAACAAAGCGAACCACGAGTTATTTTTACTCTCGTTGGTGTTCTTGTTTTAGGGGTTTTAGACAATGGAATGACCCAGATGAGGGTAGACAGCTATGTTCGAGAAATCCTAGTTGGGCTAATTGTCATAGCAGCTGTCGCTGTTTCGTCTATTTCAAAAGCGAATAGATGAACTCTTATAAATTTGTAAGGTTACGCGCAAAGCGTCCCCAAAAGCGGTCCTTCGATACCCGGCTTGATTCCCTATTTTTTATATTGGACGAAGCTCTCTTTTTTCCTTTAGCGCTTACATTCCTTTACTGTAATATAGCTTTCAGAAATCATGCCTTCGCTATCACCAATCCAACACATTTTTACCTGCCGGCCATATCTAATACTTTTGACGTTAAAGGTTGCGATCTCATTGCCTGTGTCGAGATTAATAACAGTAATATCTTTTCCAACAGCAATGGAATTTGAACTTAATTTAACGTTCTTGAACGTTTCACTAATACCTGAGCTGGTATATTTAAAATGATCTACAGAGCCCCAAGTCGCATCTGGAACCTGAGATGGTTGAGCGCTAAGACTGAGCGGTAATAAAATTAAAAATGATATTGCAAGTATAAAATGTATTTTCTTTATCATCAGCATTTTTATAGTTCCTTCAAATATTAATCACAAATAAACATCTACATCTTTATGGCTATCATTATTCATAGCTCTCGAGAACATAGTCTAACACGCACTATTTATGTCGTGGCACATGTTATGTGCGCACCTATATTGAGTTTGGATCACAGTTTAACAGTTACCATCGCAGCGGTTTATTCACCTAAGGTTTTGTCAATAATTTCATCACGAGTTTTATCAGGTTCCTCTGTAATATTTTGAGGGTCATTATTTCTACACAACATTCATTGCGCTGGCCATTTTTTGAGTGTCATCAAAAATGTAAAATTCTGCATACTTCTCATTTTTTATTACTGCGTGATGGCAACTCAAAGCTTCAAGACCGTCAGCAGTCATCTTTAGTATGGTAAATACATTTCCATCGTCTTCAAACATATTGACAAATTCTAACTTGAAATTGGGCCAAAGAGCTTGCATTTTGGCAAGCTGCCCAGTTGCCCAAGCTTCAAAGCCAGTGTAATCACCAGATATTGGCATTTCACCGCCCATCTTAACCGCCATATCTTCAGCACAAAGTGATGCTAAAGTAGGCATATCCCCTGCGGCAAATGCTTCATAACTCTTTTTAACAACTTCCTTAGGTGTCATCTTTTTCCTCCAGTTAATAAATTCCCTCTAAGCCTAATAATCTCACACCACCTAGCTAGTACATAAACTGTAGCTCGGCTGGGATACTCATGGTCTGAAGTTTGGTCAGTACTCCAGGTAAGCCATTAAGCACGGCATTAAGAATAACTGAGTGATGTCAGATGCTTAGATTAGCTTAACTCTATAAAGTTAGGCTGTTTGTGGCGCACCGGGGAGGATTCGAACCCCCGACCCCTTGATTCGTAGTCAAGTACTCTATCCAGCTGAGCTACCGGTGCACTCGCTTCGTGGTTAAGGTGAAATTATTACCTTTGCAATAGATAAATATAGAAAAATATTTTTATCATCTCCGATAAAACAAAAGACAAATTTTTAAATAGCAAGTAACGGTCACTAGCCAGTTTAGCTAAATTTATTTGAAAAATCTCTGCATAGCACAAGCGTAATACTTTAAAAGCTTATTACCAAAAACCTTGGGAGCAAAGTATTCACTTACAACTCGCTTATTAACTTCTCCCAGTGTGGGATACGGAGGTATCATTGCATTAATATTCGAAATTTTAATATTTTTTGCAATTATTAAAGCCCAAAAAGATATTAGTTCTCCAGCATTCTTCGAAGTAATTGAGCAACCTATTACTTTTCTTCCAACTAATAGAACTTCGACGAAGCCCTCTGTCTTACTATCCGTTATAGCCCTATCATTAGTTTTTAAATTCACGCATGAACGTTGAACTTTCTTTCCAAAGCGCTTGACAGCGTCATCAAAATTAAATCCAACAGACGCTATTTCTGGATCAGTGTATGTAACTCGCGGTATATGATTAGTCCGCAATTTGGATGGGAGCCCTAATAATATTTTTTTAAGTACGATACCTGCATGGTAGCTGGCCGTATGAGTAAATCGCGAACCTTCAACTATATCTCCTATTGCATAAACCGACCTATTGGTAGTTCGTAAGTTCTTGTCAACTTTAACTCCGAATTCATCGTATTCAACCTCTGCTTTTTCTAGGGCCAAATGTTCAATATTTGGTACGCGCCCAGCAGCAATTAACAAATCGCTGACCATAAATACCTCCCCCGAGCTTAAATGCAGTTTGATATCATTTTTTTCTTTCTCGATCCAATTAACAAATGTGTTCTCAAGAATATTAACGCCATCATCGATTAAACTTTGCGCAACAGGCTCTACAAATCTGCGCTCATGAACCTGCAGAATTCTATTCATCTCAATTAGTGTGGTTTTAACACCTATCCTAGCATGAGCCTGCGCCATCTCTAAACCGATAGGACCACCACCTATGATAGCTAGATGACTAGGCGCTTTTTTTAAATCAAACAAAGTTTCATTTGTTAAATAATTTACTTTATCAAGGCCCTCTATATTTGGAATTTTTGCCCTTGAACCAGTGGCTAACACAATGCGGCGCGCAGTTATTTCATATTCACCAGCAATTATCGTCTTGCGGTCTTTAAATTTAGCATATTGCCTGATGACTTTAACTCCCATTTGCTCAAAACGTTCTTGGCTATCGTGTGGAGCAATCGCTGCTATTTTTTTCTCGACGTAGGCCATTACTTCAGCATAATTAGAATCGACTATTTCTGCCTTAATGCCAAATTTATCCGAATGATTGACTTGGTGAGCCGTATTTGCTGCGGCTAACAGAGCTTTGGAAGGCACACAGCCATAATTTAGACAATCGCCACCCATTCGATCACCCTCAACCAATACAACATTCGCCCCCAATTGTGCAGCACCAGAAGCGAGGACTAGTCCTCCCGACCCTGCCCCGATAACGAGCAAGTCTATCTTAATCTTTTTCATTTTTTAGTTCCGTTATCGTTTTCGGCATAATACCAGAGCGCCTTAAAATTATTGGCAAAAGAAGTAGCACCGCCAGACCCAGTATAGGTCCTAGTATCATTGGACTGAATAGAAGTTCGAGGTTGGGGTACTCATTTCTGTCAAATACTTCGCCAACTCCTACCCCTATCCACGTAAAAACTATGCCACCGGGAATGATGCCAATAACTGTAGTCCAAATAAAATTAACAAGTCTGACACCAACAAGTGCAGGCAAGATATTTGCTAAAAAGAATGGAACTATTGGGACTAACCTCAATATTAACATGATTGAAATTTGATTTTTCATAAGGCCATTTTTTATTTTAACGGCAAAATCGTTATCAAAATCATTGGATTGATTATATTTAAAACTTTTCAAACCGTATCGAACTAATATGAATAATACTGTTGCACCAGTACTTGCAGCAGTAACATTAATTATTAGTCCCAAGTTGAGACCAAATAGAAACCCACCCGAGACAGAGGTAACTGCTGCTCCGGGTAACGAAAAAACTGTTAATAAAAAGTAAAATAACCAGAAAAGAATTATAGATAGAATAAAATTCTCATCCCGAAAGTACGAAATATATGATCTATTTTCTTTCAGAGCCTCAAAACTTATCCATTCACTAAAAAAAGAAAGACCGAAAACAGCAATAATTAAAAGTAATACTACAACTGTTTTTCTTAAATCTAACTTATTCATTGAATATTCACACCTTAAACGAGGCTAAATTTTTCGCTATAGAATTACATGAGCAACCTGAGTGATAGTAACTCAAAGTCTTTATCTGGCAAAAAAAAACTCATCGACACTAAAAATAATTTTGAAGTATTAGAACGGTTTGACTTCTTGGGAATAGAAGCTTAAAACCTCGGCCTCAAGTGAGTTTGATCTTGCGATTCTAACGTAAAGACAAGAAAAACGGAGAGTGATCTATGAAACGTACATACCAGCCATCAAACTTGGTTAGAAAGCGCCGTCATGGTTTCCGTTCTAGAATGGCAACAAAAGCCGGCAGAAAAATTCTAAATGCTCGAAGAGCAAGAGGTCGAAAGTCCTTAAGCGCCTAGGATTACTATTAGTCCTGAGACGCACTTTTGGTGCAAACTCATGGAAAATCTCTCATTAGAACATCGTAAGTCTAAACATGCCTTGGAAACTCTTACAAAAAGAGTAGATTTTATAGCCGCGTCCAAAACGGAAAAATTTATTGGAAAATCTATAATTGTTCAAGCTCGACCTAACTCACTTGAAACTATAAGAGTAGGTTATACTGCAAGCAAAAAAGTTGGCAATGCAGTCATGCGCAACCGTGCTAAGCGACGCATGCGGGCAGCAGCTGCAGAAACCGTCGCTCAATATGGTACTTCTAGCACAGACTACGTTTTGATTGGACGGGCTGAGAGCACGTGTAATACAAAATTTAAAGACCTAAAACTTGAATTAATCCATGCTTTTAAAAATTTACGTGTAAGGCAAAAATGAATCCTATTTCGTTTCTCATCTCACTTCCAATTAGAGCCTATAGGGCTATATTCTCACCTTGGGTAGGACATAACTGTCGCTATCAACCAACGTGCAGCTCATATGCCCTAGAAGCCTTGGAAAAAAGAGGTGCAATCGTTGGAGTTTAC
Organism: Paracoccaceae bacterium; assembly: GCA_902635985.1. GTDB lineage: Bacteria > Pseudomonadota > Alphaproteobacteria > Rhodobacterales > Rhodobacteraceae > Salinivivens. Next base: position 45,815 of record CACPPZ010000008.1, on the reverse strand, counting down.
TTAATTGTAAAGCGCTTACTCAAATGCCATCCGTGGGGTGGACAAGGCTATGATCCAGTACCTGAAAAAAATAAATAATCTCAAATATATTTGCATGACTTGTTATGGACACTAATCTAATTTAAAGCCTTGATATGCTAGACGATCTAAACGATATCCATCCTTTGTTTTACGGTGCACCATCGAGCACTGAATTCAAAAAACTAAGACGCAGAATTATTCGAAACGTAAGCCAAGCTATTAGTGATTATGGCATGGTGGAGCGGGACGCACGCTGGTTAGTTTGTTTATCCGGTGGAAAGGACAGCTATACGCTTTTAGCGGCTCTCTATGAACTAAAATGGAGAGGTTTATTACCTGTTGATATTTTAGCATGTAATTTAGATCAGGGGCAGCCTAACTTTCCAAAAACCATTCTTCCAGAGTTCTTGGAAAAAATGGAGGTGCCACACCGGATTGAATATCAAGATACGTACTCTGTGGTAGTCGATAAAATTCCAGAGGGTCGTACATTCTGCTCATTATGCTCACGACTACGGCGCGGGCATTTATACCGTTTAGCGCGCGAGGAAGGATGCTCAGCAGTCGTATTAGGTCATCATAGGGATGACATACTAGAAACATTTTTTATGAACCTTTTCCATGGTGGTAGGCTTGCTACTATGCCACCCAAACTTATAAATGAAGAAAAAGATTTATTTGTCTACCGCCCCCTTGCTTATGTAGCCGAAGCTGATTGTGAAAAATTTTCAAAGCAAATGGATTATCCAATAATTCCTTGTGATTTATGTGGATCTCAAGATGGACTGCAGAGGCAACAGGTGAAAAGGATTTTAGATGGATGGGAAAAAAATAGCCCTGGGCGACGTCAAGTAATGTTTCGATCTTTGATGAATACGAAACCGTCTCATTTATTAGATAAGAATTTATTCGACTTTTTAGGCCTTCAGAGAGAACTGCAGAAGGAAAATAAGACTCTGACCAACCAAGATAATTAAAAATTGGGTAAAATAATCTCTATTTTTCTACTAAAAGTAACTTGGTATCTATAAATTCGTTGAAACAGTCTTGACCTTTTGGGTCTTAGTCTGTTGAACGTGTGTAAAAATAAAAAGATTTGGCGGTTTTTTTATGGACGATCAGAATAAAAATCTAATCCTGGCATCTGTGCTTAGTTTTGTGGTTATTATAGCTTGGTTTATTTTATTCCCCCCACCAGAGCCAATCCAGACCGAAGAGCAAAATATCGAAAAGACAGGGGTCCAAAGTTTGCCTGCTCAAGATATTAAAGAAAATGTCACCTTACCGTCCGATCTTAGTGATAATAAAGACTTCCCAAGCATAGGGATTGAGACAGACCGAGTTATAGGGTCGATCTCACTCGAGGGCGGAAGAATAGATAATCTATCATTAAAAGATTATCGCGTTGCATTAGACGAAAACTCTGAGATTGTAACCCTTCTAAAGCCGAGTACTGTTCCACACGCTTTTTATGCTGCATACGGTTGGGCAGCCTTAGCTGGATTAGATCCTAAGTCAGTTCCAAATCCAGATACTATATGGTCTGTTTCAGGCAACCCAAAATTGACGCTTCAAGATCCAGTAACGATATATTGGGACAACCAAAATGGTCTTTTATTCAGCAGAACAATATCAATTGATAAGAATTATCTATTTACAATCGACCAAAAGGTTACGAATGAAAGTGGTGCCGAAGTACAGTTGAGACCCTACGGGCTGCTCAGACGTCATGGAGAACCAACCGGCCTCAAAAATTTCTTCATACTCCATGAGGGTTTAGTCAGAATGTCTGATGGAACTTTGGCAGAGGACAGTTATGATGACCTGAGAGATTATGGGTACAGTGACAGAGAAGCTGCATACGCTGACAGAATTGAAGTTGAAAATTCAGGATGGATTGGTTTTACAGATCATTTCTGGATGGCAACGCTTATTCCAGAGCAGAACAACAGGTTTCGCTCTACCGCGAAATACTATGATAAGTCTGATATTTTTCAGGCAGAAACAGTTTTCAGTCCGCAAACTGTTGGCATCGGTCAATCAGCAAATGTTACTTCGCACCTCTTTGCTGGAGCAAAAGAATGGGAAGCAATTAGACATTACGAAAGAACAGGCGTCGAAGGCTTTTTGGATAGCATCGATTGGGGCTGGTTCTTTTTCTTAACAAAGCCAATCTTCGCGGCTCTGCATTACTTAAATAAATTTATTGGCAATACGGGCTGGGCAATAATTGGACTAACTTTGCTCATAAAAACTTTATTGCTACCCTTGGCATATAAATCATACGTTTCGATGGCAAAAATGAAAGAGCTCCAGCCAGAAATGGAAAAAATAAAGGAGCGAACAGGCGGCGATCGACAAAAATTACAAGCTGAAATGATGGGTCTTTACAAAAAGGAAAAAGTTAACCCTGCAGCCGGTTGCTTACCAATTTTATTGCAGATACCGATTTTCTTTGCGCTTTATAAAGTTATCTTTGTCACTCTAGAACTTAGGCATGCTCCATGGATTGGATGGATAAAGGATCTTAGTGCTCCCGACCCATCTACCATATTAAATCTTTTTGGTCTGCTACCATGGGGAAACCCATTCCAACCGGAAAGCATTCTGTTTATTTTCTCATTAGGCGTTTTGCCAATCTTACTGGGTATATCCATGTGGCTTCAGCAAAAACTAAATCCCGCGCCAACCGATGCAACTCAAGCTATGATTTTCGCATGGATGCCTTGGGTATTTATGTTCATGCTAGGCACTTTTGCTTCTGGACTGATTGTATACTGGATTGCTAACAATATGATAACTTTTGCGCAACAATATATGATTATGCGATCTCAGGGTTATAAACCTGATGTATTCGGCAACATAAGGGCAGGTTTTAAGCGAAAAAAAACTTAAATGGCTTATTTATCAGAAATATGGCGCTATCCCATAAAATCACATGGGAGAGAGAGTGTTTCGGAGGTTAAGATAACAGCTGGAGCGACGCTTCCACATGATAGACTTTGGGCTGTCATTCATGAGCATAGCACTGCAGATGGCAGTGAGTGGGTAGCATGCCACAATTTCTCAAGAGGGGCTAAGGCTCCTAGTTTAATGGCCATTGCAACACATTTCGATGAGAAAAAAAATACTTTAACAATGTCACATCCAAATAAGGAAGAGATAACTTTTTGCCCAGATACTGAAGGTGAGAAGTTAATTCAGTGGACCAAAGATCTGATACCCAGTGATAGAAGTGGATCTGCAAAGCTTATAAGAGCAAGATCAGCTGCTATGACAGACACGGATTATCCTTCAATAACTATTTGCAGTTCAACATCGCATCAGGCTTTAGCTTCAGAAATGGGGTTGGATTTATCAAAAAATCGATGGAGGGGAAATCTTTGGATCGATGATCTAAAACCGTGGACAGAAATGGATTGGATAGGCAAAATTGTTCAAATTGGCACCGTACAATTTGATATAGTAGAACCTGTACAAAGATGCATGGCGACAACCGCTAACCCTGAAACTGGGATACGGGACGCGGACACCTTAGGTGCATTACAAGCTCACGGTCATCAGAACTTCAGTGTTTACGCGGTTGCTAGAAATAATGGAAATTTGAGTCTGGGTGATAAACTAACGGTAATTGATTAATGCTAGAGTTTAAAGAAAGTCCTGATCCAGATGGTTTTGCTAGAGAAAAAGGGCGGAAGCTATTTGCCGGAAACGTAAATTTCTTAAAGGGCGTTGTGGATATGACTAGTCTCCCTCCCGCAGATAGACTGGAAGTTTGCTTTGCTGGGAGATCTAACGTAGGAAAATCTTCATTGATCAATGCAATTACCGGGAGAAAGTCCATTGCAAGGGCATCCAACACTCCTGGAAGAACTCAAGAAATTAATTTTTTTGAAACTGGAGATCATCACTATCTTGTTGACCTGCCAGGCTATGGTTTTGCCAACGCTCCAATTGATGTTGTAAAAAATTGGCAAGAGCTATTGAAACGATATTTATCTGGTCGATCATCACTTCGTAGAGCGTTTGTACTTATTGATATTCGTCATGGAGTTAAAGAAGTCGATGAGGAAATTATGAACTTATTGGACACTTCTGCAGTCACATTTCAATGTGTATTAACAAAATGTGACAAAGTAAATTTAGAGCAAAAAAACCAGATACTTAATCAGGTGCAAAAGAAACTGCAAGTACATCCTGCTGCCTTTCCAGAGCTAGTAGTTACTTCTGCAGAAAATAAGACAGGCCTAGAAGTACTACGGAGTATAATTGCAACATTAGATTAGTATGTAGAAATATAATGTTTCACTAAAAGGCAACAATGAGATAGTAGAAATCACTCCACACTTTTGGATTATTTATGAAGAAGCGAAATATGAATAGAGATTGGATAGCAACGGCAGAAACATTGTCACAGGCGCTTCCTTACTTGCAAAGGTATTCTGGTGCTATCATTGTGATTAAATTGGGTGGTCACGCTATGGTAAGCGATGAAGCCCTCGAAACTTTCGCGCGCGATGTCGTACTCATGCGCCAGGTTGGTATAAATCCTGTTATCGTTCATGGTGGCGGGCCAATGATTAATTCTATGTTGGATAAATTAAACATTGAGTCCAAATTCATTAATGGAAAACGCGTAACAGACACAGAAACTATGAATGTAGTTGAAATGGTTCTGTCTGGAAACGTGAACAAAAAAATTGTTCAAGCTATAAATAATCAAGATGGGCGTGCTGTAGGTATATCAGGAAAAGACGCAAAACTTATCACCTGCATTCAGGACAAACCAGAATTAGGACTAGTAGGCTCTCCTAAAGATGTTAATCCTGAAGTAATTTTCAATTTATTTGAAAATGATATGATACCTGTAATCGCACCCCTTGGAGCAGGAATTGATGGAGAGACTTTGAATATAAACGGGGACACTGTATCCGGTGCTATTGCCGCGGCTCTTAAAGCTGACAGATTACTACTTCTGACGGACGTGAGCGGCGTTCAGGATAAAGATGGATCGATTATAACCGAATTAGACTCGAGCCAAATTAAGAATTGGATAAATGAAGGTATTATATCAGGTGGCATGATTCCCAAAACAGAGACCGCGCTCATGGCTCTAGAAGGCGGTGTGCGAGGCGTTGTAATCTTGGATGGGCGAGTTCCAAATGCATGTCTACTGGAGTTATTTACCGAACATGGAGCTGGCTCACTTATAAGAGCCTAAGAATCCTCACTTATATGAATTAAATAAAAATCCTATATGGGTTGAAAATTTAGGTCTTTAAAGTAAATCTCCATGTATGGATAATGATATATTAATTAGGCTTTTCATCTTCTTTTTTGCTTTTGCAACTTTGGCTTTACTTGAGCGACTTGTACCGCGCAGATCACAAGAGGCAAATAAGGGGCCCAGATGGAGAACGAATTGGTCCTTCATAATTATAGATAGCTTTTTTTTAAGATTATTGGCTTTCGCGGTTCCACTGCTAGCAATAGGCGCAGCTATAGATGCAAAGACAAATTCAATTGGGATTTTTAATTTATTTGATTGGCCTATCGGCATTGAATTTATTTTATCAATATTAATTCTAGATTTCGCGATTTGGGTGCAACACGTAGTAACGCACAAAATTCCATTTTTATGGAGGGTGCATCAAGTCCACCATTCAGATCCGGAATTTGATGTTTCTACAGCTATTAGATTTCACCCTATTGAAATTATACTATCTATGCTTTTTAAAGTTGGTGTTGTTTACTTACTTGGACCATCCGTACTTGCTGTTTTAGTATTTGAGATATTACTCAATGCCAGTTCAATGTTTAATCATGCCAATATAAAAATCTCATCAAAATTTGAAAAAATCTTAAGGTTATTCATAGTAACACCAGACATGCATCGAATACACCACTCCTCAGATAGGAGTGAGTACGATACAAACTACGGTTTCGCACTATCCATTTGGGACAAATTATTTGGCACCTATAAAGTAGAGCCCAATCTCAGCCACGAGGAGATGGAAATAGGTTTGACATGGCAAAACGATAAACCCACAAAATTTTGGTGGAGCATATGGCTACCTTTCAAAAACAAGTAACCTACGCTTCTATTAATAAGAAATTAAAAAGAAGTGGCCTCATTTTGCGAGGAGGATTTACGCAAGAAGATCAAACAACATTACTGATTGGACCTAATGAACCCTCCTTTTGGGAATATTTTAGAAACTCCTTTGAATATAAAGATTCTCTTCCAAATCCAATGGATAGATGGTCAAAACGCGTGATTGGAGAAATAGCGTCAGATTTTAATTCAAAAGCAGTATATCCTTCTGATGGGCCACCCTATGCACCTTTTTACAGTTGGGCAGTCTTGAGTAAAAATGCATTCGTTTCACCCTTGAAACTACTTGTGCATGCGGACGTTGGCCTAATGATTTCATATAGAGGGGCATTGATATTGGAGCAGTCAATTGAGTTGCCGATGACGAGTGGGAAATCGCCATGCGAAGCTTGCAATGCACCATGCTTAAGTGCCTGCCCAGCGGATGCATTGGACGTAGCTTCATATGACACCGATGCGTGTAAGTCTTATTTAGGTGCTAGCACTGGACAAAATACGTGCTTTAAACGAGGATGCCTCGTTAGAATAAGCTGCCCTTTATCACCAAAAAATGGTAGATATGAAGATCAAACAAAATTTCATATGAAAGCGTTTTTAAAATTATGAAACGGCTCATACTAATGCGTCATGCTGAAGCTGGATGGCATATAAATATTGATGACCATGAACGTCCACTGAGTGCTTCGGGTATTCGAGATGCAAAAAAAATTGGTTTATGGTTAAAAGAAAAAAAATATATACCTGATCAAGTTATCTCGTCTACTTCCACACGAACCAGAGAAACTTTTAACGGCTTACTTTTAGAATGCGTACCAACCTTCGAAAAGTCTTTATACTTAGCCGACGCTAACCATATGAAATCAATGCTTCAAAAGCTTCTTTCGAGTACAGTAATTTTATTGGGGCACAATCCAGGAATAAGTGAATTGGCATATGAGTTAATACAACATGATGAGAAGTACGCACACTTCATAGATTTCCCAGCTGCCTCTACTTTGGTTATAGATTTCAACGTAGGCCAGTGGAGCAAAATAAAATCAGACAGTGCGAAATTCGTCGATTTTATTACACCTCGGCAATTATAAGCTAGTTCGATATAAAAAGAATGGGAATAAAACCTTTAGCTTAGTGGCCTAGAATCTGACTTAAAAATAATTTTGTGCGATCGGACTGAGGATTATTGAAAAATTGCTCAGGCTCATTTTGCTCTACGATCTGTCCGTCATCCATAAAAATAACTCGGTTAGCAACCTGACGGGCAAATCCCATCTCATGAGTAACACAAATCATTGTCATGCCGTCTTCTGCCAGCTCAATCATCGTATCAAGCACTTCTTTAATCATCTCAGGATCAAGAGCAGACGTAGGCTCATCAAAAAGCATAATTCTGGGTCGCATACAAAGTGATCGTGCAATCGCAACGCGCTGCTGTTGTCCACCGGACAACTGCCCCGGATACTTATCAGCTTGCTCCGGAATTTTCACTTTTTCTAAAAAGTGCATTGCTGTTTCTTCAGCTTCTTTTTTCGGAATTTTTCTTACCCAAATAGGTGCTAAAGTACAGTTTTCTAAAATACTTAAATGCGGGAATAGATTAAAATGTTGGAAGCACATTCCTACTTCAGATCTAATTTTATCAATATTTTTTATATCGGATGTAAGTTCGGTACCATCCACAATGATTTGACCACTCTGGTGCTCCTCAAGGGCATTAATACATCGAATAAGGGTTGATTTCCCAGAACCGGAGGGACCACACACAACAATGCGTTCACCTCTGTTCACGGTTAGGTCAATATCACGCAAAACATGAAAAGAGCCAAACCACTTATTCATGCTCTGAATTTTAATTGCAATTTCATCAGAAACTTCAAGTTTTAACTTATCAGTCATTAAACTGGCCTCTTCCTAATGTTTACCTGTTTCGAGTTGACGTTCTAGCCACTGTGAATACTTTGACACAGTGAAACATACCACAAAAAAGATTGCGGCAGCTGCACCAAATAACTCCCAATAGACACCATTCCAATCGGTAGATGATAAAATTGGGCCCCTTATCATTCCAACTAAATCAAACATAGAAATAATTGAAACTAAAGTCGTATCTTTTAGCATACCGACTGAAACATTAACTATTCCAGGAATTGAAATCTTTAATGCTTGCGGTAAAATAATAAAACGCATTGATTGGCTGTAGTCCAAGCCAAGGCTATTAGCTGCTTCGTATTGCCCAGATGGTAGTGCTGCTAAACCCCCACGCACAACTTCGGCGATATAAGCTGAATTAAAAAAAGTCATCATAATAATCACGCGCAAAATCAAATCGATACTTGTTTCCGGCGGAAAGAAAAAAGCTAGAATGACGTTTGCTACAAATAGTAATGTTATCAGCGGGACTCCACGAATGAATTCAATAAAAACGACGCAAATCCACTTTATTATCGGCATATTTGATTGACGACCTAGAGCCAATGCAATTCCAAGCGGAATAGACAAGCTCACAGCTATGGTCCCTAATAGAAGGTTTAGCATAAAACCGCCCATATCCCGGGATGGAACTATTTCTAAAGACAAAAAAGCATCATTCCACGATATAAGATAGCCACCCAAAAACCAACAAAGATAAGCTGAAATTAGACTTAGTGTTATCGCAGTTACAAAAGCTCCAGAAGAAAACTTCTTGTAACAAGCCACGCCAATAAAACAACCGACGAAAGCAACGGTTGGTATGAGTATAGATCCCCCCCAAATCAACCAATATGCCAAGAAAGGGTATATAACCGTGAAAACCAAAAGTCCCTTCGGCAGGCGGCGAAATAGTACTGGGGCTAGGGCTACCAATAGCAAAACCGTGGCTAAGTTTGGTCTCCAATATTCTGAAGAAGGATACGTAAAACCATAAATCAGCTGCGGAAACCTTTCTCGCAGTACTGCAAAACAGGCACCATTAACTCCATCCAAAATTTCATAACACTCTCGTGTTGTCTCTGCATTCCAAACACCATTAAAGAACCAAGGAGCAACACCCACTGCAATAGAATAAATAACCCAAACTGAAACAATTGTCATAATTGTATTAAAAACAGACGAAAATAAGTTTTCCCGCGCCCACTTTAAAACGCCTCGTTCCCCAACTGGTGGGGCTCGCTCCGAAAGCATTTCATGTCGAACAAAAGAATTACGGTTATCAGACATTGTTATCTTTCCTTGAGCATGATGCTTCGGTTGTAGACATTCATAATCGCAGAAATAGATAGGCTTATGACGAGATAGAACAACATTAATAATAAAACAGCTTCGATAGCTCGTCCAGTTTGATTCAGTGTAATACCACCAAGTGTACCTGTGATATCCATATAACCGACGGCTAGAGCTAAAGAGCTATTTTTGGTGATGTTTAGATAGAATGAAATCAGTGGTGGAACAATCACTCGTAAGGCCTGAGGTAAAATTACCAAGTTCATGACCAAATTAGATCTCAAACCAAGTGCGCCAGCAGCCTCACTTTGACCTTGATTAACAGATTGAATCCCAGCCCTCACAACTTCTGCAATAAAGGCCCCTGTATATATGGACAAGGCAAACCAAAGGGAGATCAACGAGCCGCGCGCGTATATTCCTCCTTTAAAATTAAAACCCTTCAATTCAGGATATTCAAGACCGATAGGATTACCCATCACAAAGTATACAAGTAAAGTTGGTACGAAGAATATAACCACACTAGTCCATCTAGTTTCAATTAGTTGTCCAGTATCGTAAAGCTTTTTGCGCGAATAATTTCGAAATGCGAAAACCCCAATTATTGAAAGTATAAAAGTGGCAATAACTATCAAAGAACCGTCATAAAAAACTGGCTTAGGTATATAAATTCCTCGCCCCGTAAAAGCAAATGCATCCCAAAGCATGCTAGCCTCAGGATTTTCGCCTCTAAATGCCTTAGGCTGAGGTAATATTGTCAGAAAAACTGAGTGAATTATCAGAATCCATATAAGAACGGGCACATTTCTGAATATCTCAACATAAATCATCATCAACTTAGCAACGATCCAATTATTGGACAGACGCAAAATACCAGCAGTCACGCCAAAAATGGTCGCCATGATACAACCTAAAAAGGCTACAAGGAGGGTATTTAAAACACCTACGAATGCTGCTCTGAGATGGGTCGATTGACTATTGTACTCAATGAGGCGTTGATTAATGTCATAACCAGACGCTTCGCCCAAAAAGCTATAGGAAATATTAAGTCCAGCTGCTGCTAAGTTTTCTAAAAGGTTTTTGCCCAAATAAGCCATGATGCAAATAAGAATGATCAGGGCAAAAAATTGGAAGGTGTAAGACCTGTACCGCTTGTCATTCAGTAGCATTGATAACTGAAAATTATCTCGCCTTGATATTTGGGATGTACTCATACGACACTGAACCTTGGGACGCTAAAAAATTTTAGGCAAGATAGATTTTTTGAAGCAATCTTGAAAAGCAAAGGGCGCACGTGGTGCGCCCTTTGTTGTTATATTATGGGTTTAACGGAAAGGAGGTGAATAAATCAAACCCCCGTCTGTCCACTTTGCGTTAACACCACGTGCCAACCCAATAATAGTGCTGGCGCCGATATTATTTTCGAAGATTTCACCATAATTACCGGATACTGCGATTGCGCGATGAGCCCAATCAGCGTCTAAACCTAGCATTTCACCAAGATTTCCTTCAGACCCTAGCAAACGATTCATCTCAGGAATTTTTGTTCCTTTAGCCATCTCAGCTACATTAGCAGCTGTAACGCCTAATTCTTCCGCCGTAATAAGTGCGTTCAAAGTCCAACGAACTACGTCACCCCAATTGTTGTCACCATGACGAACAAGAGGACCTAATGGTTCTTTTGATACGATTTCTGGAAGCACAACGTGCTCGTTAGGGTTTTCCATATTCGCTCGTCGTGCGGCTAGAGCAGACCTGTCAGTTGTGAAAACATCACATGCACCAGCCATATAGTTAGTTACAGCTTCTGAACCTGTTTCTACTGGAACAGCTTCATAACTCATGTTGTTGGAACGGAAAAAGTCAGCCAAGTTTAGCTCAGTTGTTGTACCAGTTTGGATACAAACTGTTGCGCCGTCTAACTCAGTCGCTGAGCTTACGCCAAGATCAGCTTTAGCCATAAAGCCCTGACCATCGTAATAGTTCACACCAACGAATTCGAATTTAAGATCAACATCACGGCTAAAAGTCCAAGTTGTATTTCGTGCCAACATGTCAATCTCACCTGAAGCCAACGCTGTAAAACGAGTTTTACCTGTGGTTGGAACAAATTCGATAGCGTCAGAATCGTTAAGAACTGCTGCCGCAACTGCTCGACATACAGCTACGTCAAAGCCTTGCCAAACACCGTTTGCATCAGGCTCTGCAAAACCTGGAACCCCAGTTGAAACGCCGCAATTCAATTTGCCTCGTGCTTTAACATCATCGAGTGTGCCTGCGAAAGCAGCACCAGCAGTAAGACCAGCTACAGTCACTGCTCCAAGAATAAATGAAGTTTTCATTGTTACCTCTTCCTAAATTTCCCTTTATAAGGGCATTAAAAACATTGACCAGGGGCATTAACATAACTTGCAAGTACCCAGTCAACCAAGTGCGGGGAGTTTGTCCTAAGTGGACCTAAAAGGTCAAGGTCACAAATGGTAATATATTCATAATTTTCAATTTTTTTTATCATTTTGGGGGAAAAGCGTGCTTTTAACTGGATAATTGAAAGAATTCACACCCAATTTTGAAATCATGGTGTTTTTTTTCAGAAGTGGTCATCGCTTCTTCATCACTGCCCCATTGCTCTATCTGCCATTCTTCATCTATCCGTGATGCCGACCACACTTGGTCAGCCGTAAATGCTTTTTCAACGAAGGCATAAGCGCCTATCAAACTGCCAGAAATTGTAACAATTTCATGAAAACCAGTGAGCTGAAAGGGTGTCATATTGAAAATTGGGGCTTTTAATTTAAGCATTTCATCATCATCTTGATCTATGAACATAACACCAGAAGATACATTCATTCGCACATTCATAGACTTATTTACCCAGTCTAAAAACGGATCCCAAGAATTCTTTTGCCTTTCAACCAACTCAGCCGGACTAGAAGCTCTGTAGTAAAACAGATCAGTTTCACCAAATTCAGACAAAATGTCTGCAACTTCCTTAAATTGTACTGAGACTTTGTCTAAAGCTGAATTGGATAATCTAGTAAAAGGCATTTTTGCAGGAATAACTTCATTATCTTGCTCTTTCCACTCATTTGCTACCCTAGTTGCTAAAGCATTAGACGGTAACAAAAGAGGATTTTTAGCGGGTGTGACGATTGGTCGATCATCTAGCGTCAGCAAAAAGCCAGCTTCATTTTGCTGCACTTCAACGGTTTCCCACGTGCGCTTAATCTTCCATTCACTCATTACATTTCCAATCTAAGGACAAAGCATTTGTAAATACTCGTGACTACCCACATAGTCATTCCAAGAAATCTAAAAATGGATCATTAGAGAAGTCTTTACTACTCCACTCAAATGTTTTCCATGTGTGTGCCATATGAGGGGGCAAATCAGCAACTAATTCCAGAGGTTTTTTTGTAATGGGGTGTTCTAGTTTTAAATAACGAGCATGAAGATGTAAATCGTCACTGAGCTCACCTCCAAGTTTAGCACCCCATCCATCGCCTAAATTTTGCTGGTTCATACTCCCATATTTTTTATCTCCAATAATCGGATGACCTAATTCAGCAATATGGGCCCTGAGTTGATGTGTTCGACCTGTTACTGGAACCATTGCCAACCACGAACCGCGTTTAGCAAGTTGTGTCAAAACCATATAGTCAGTTTCTGCGTGCTTGGCTGCATCTATCTTTTTTACATCACCCGGATGCACACATCGCATTTTTTCAAAATCTTTGTCAGTGGACTTTACTAGTCCATAGTTAATTGTTCCTAAGCGTGGGGCCGGTACACCCGCTACAGCAGCCCAGTAAATTTTACGTGTCTTCTTCTGCTGAAAAGCATTCGACAAATGCTGAGCAACCTTTCTAGTTCGAGCCAACAGCAAAACGCCCGAAGTTTCTTTATCCAACCGGTGCACCAATCTTGGCTTCTCATCCATTCCAAATTTTAATGCCTCAGTTAGCCCATCTATATGCTTTACTTGCTTACTACCTCCCTGAGTGGCAATTCCTGGAGGTTTATTTAATGCTATAAGATAATCATCGCGGTAAATAACCGTATTCATTATTGCCTTAGCATCATCTGCATTCAGCGGCTTACTAAGTTTTGGATGCCTTGCTTCTAAATTAGTTAACGGTGGAATTCTTACTGCTTGCCCGACCTTCAAACGGCTTGAGGCTTTACAACGACTGCCATCTATTCTCAGCTCGCCCTTTCGACACATTTTCTCAATTCGACCCTGAGTAAGCTGCGGGAAACTACGCCTCAACCATCGATCCAACCGCTGATCGTCATCGGATGCCGAAACTTCTAATATTTTAGCACTCATAAAAATTATCCTAACCGAGTTTAATGACGCTCAGACTATTAGGGCAAGATTGCGCACGACTTTGCGTGTTTCAGAGGGAATAATGTCAATATCACATAATTGCATCACGTTTTGATCTGAGTTTTTCGAAATAGGTGAGCCTTTTTTTAAGTTCACGCTCAAACCCTCTTTCAACTGGACTATAGAAGACCTCTCCTGATAGTTCGTCTGGAAAAAAGTTTTGCCCAGAAAACGCGTTTTCACTATCATGGTCATAAATATATCCATCCCCATAGCCATTGTTTTCCATCAGTTCCGTTGGTGCGTTAAGAATGTGTTTTGGTGGCGGAATTGACCCAGTTTTTTTGGCTAATTGTCGAGCGGTACTGAATGCCGTATAAACAGCGTTTGATTTTGGAGCAAGTGCGAGATAGCAAACTGCTCGCGCCAAAGACAAATCACCTTCAGGGCTTCCAAGCCTCTCAAATGACTGCCAGGCCTCTATACATATCGATGATGCATGGAGGTCCGCAAGACCAATATCCTCTGCAGCTATCCTCACTAGGCGCCTACAGATGTACGACGGGTCTTCACCACCCTCTAACATTCTAGCCAACCAATAAATAGCTGCGTCTGGATCGGACCCTCTAACAGATTTGTGCAGAGCAGAAATTAGATTATAATGCTCATCGCCTTTTTTATCATAATTCGCCGCTCTTTGCGAAAGTTTGGCTTTTAGGTCATGCTCATCAACAGTGCCATGATCTTTCCAAGACCAAACCTGCTCCAAAAGATTTATCAACGCCCGTCCATCGCCATTGGACATTTGGATTAGTAGGGAAATTGCTTTATCTGAAAAAATAGGTGCATTATCCATAAAGCTTAGTGCACGATTAAAAATCTGTCGTAGGTTTTCAGCGTTAAGTCTTTCTAGAATGATTACATTAGACCGCGATAACAATGCTGAATTCAATTCGAAAGATGGATTTTCAGTTGTTGCACCGATAAGGACAATAGTTCCATTTTCCATATAGGGCAGAAAACTATCCTGCTGGGATTTATTAAATCGATGAATTTCATCTACGAATAAGATTGTTTTTGAGTCATTTGAATGCCTAACAGTTGCTGCAGTCAGTAATTTCTTTAGATCTGAAACTCCTGAAAAAATAGCACTTATCTCCTCATAGTGAGCACTAACTTCATTTGCGATTACGCGAGCAAGAGTGGTTTTTCCAACCCCAGGTGGGCCCCAGAAGATTATTGACGATAATTGGCCACTTTTAACCATTGACTTCAGTTGGCCATCAGACGCAAGGATCTTGTCTTGTCCGATTACTTCATCCAAAATCTTTGGTCGAAGTTTTTCTGCGAGGGGGATATTTTTTTTGGAAATATTATCCACCGCGTCTTTCGCGTCTTTGTCAAACAAATCCATCATATTCGGTATCTTATTATGAGTCTCTGGCCATCACGAGAAATAATAAATTGACCAGAGCGATTACTACTTCTTACTAATTCGTCTATTTGTTCAGCGGAAATTATGGTGACCCCGTTAATTTCCTCAATTATATCACCGGCTCTAAAACCTAAACGAGAACCATTTGGCCCAGGCTCTACGATTACTATTCCCTTTGCGTCTAACCCTAATCCCATTTCTTGTTGTACTAAAGGATTTATTATTCTCACAATTAAATCTCTGAGTGGGGATGTTTTCGGCAAGCGTTTCAACTTGCTAATTGGATCATTTGGCGCCGACGACAATTGAATCCAAAGATCACGGTTCTGCCCAGCAGTTAAGACCGTAAGTTTAGACTGTGATCCAATTCCAGCTACGGTTAAACGATATAGCATCTCTGCTGGACCATTTACTGCAAAGTTATCTACTGAAACCACTACGTCACCGATCGACAACCCCGCTAAACGAAGTGGGCTTTTCTCATGCAATGCTGAAATCACCATTCCATCAAAACCATCTAATTGGAGCGCGTCTGCTAATTCAGGTGTAATTGCTTGACCAAAAACACCTAGCCAGGGCTGTTCAAATTCTTTTACTCCGCTTTTTGCTTGGCGCAAAAACTCCCGTACAAAAGCAGCAGGTATTGCGAAACCAATACCATTTGAACCGCCAGATCTTGTTAAAATAGAGGTATTAATTCCAACTAACGATCCATTAATATCAACGAGCGCACCGCCAGAATTACCAGGATTAATTGCTGCATCAGTTTGTAAGTAATAGCCACGGCCAGAACCGTCTGCAGTTCCAGATCGAGCTAAACCAGAGATAATACCACTAGTAACAGTTTGCCCAACTCCAAAAGGATTACCTATTGCCAAAACTAATTCACCAACTTCAATTGCTTCGTCTTGTCTAAGCGGGAGGAAAGGCATATTTTCCGCATTTTCCAAAATTAAGATCGCTAAATCATTTTTTTTATCCGCCAAAGCTACTGAAGCTGTGAACTGCCGCCGATCATTTAGAACTACTCTGATCTCAGAAGCATTCCCTACCACATGATAATTGGATACCACATAGCCATCCTCAGTTAAAATGACCCCAGATCCTAACGAGTTTTGC
Source organism: Paracoccaceae bacterium (assembly GCA_902635985.1). Lineage (GTDB taxonomy): Bacteria > Pseudomonadota > Alphaproteobacteria > Rhodobacterales > Rhodobacteraceae > Salinivivens. The sequence goes on along the minus strand of CACPPZ010000008.1, from coordinate 29,597 downwards.
ACTCTTTTTTGAGGGTTTATTCTATTTTGAAAGAATCTTCTGAAAAAGGGATCATTCTGAAAAGGAGACGTGCTTTGATTAACAAGTCTTTTCGCATATATGTTTACGACTGCTGGTGCAGCACGCTTAACAACCGGTGCAAAACTAAGGCTTATTTCATTAGAATTTAATGGGACACGCGTTTCAGCAAACAATACCAATGGAAACGATAAACTAACAAAAACCCAAACTAGAATGGCATACATTTTAAAGAGCTCTAATTTTTTCTAATATTATATTGAAAAGTTACCCCAAAAAAAACCCCAGCTAGTTAGCTGGGGTCCAATAATCGTAAACATATATTTTGTATTAGGCTTCTTCAGCGTTTTCTTCTTCTGCAACCCGCGCTTTATCAGCTGCTCCCTTTGCCGCAACATCTCGATCCACAAATTCAATTATTGCCATTGGCGCCATATCCCCATACCGAAACCCCGCTCTTAGTACTCTGGTATAACCACCTGCGCGCTCAGTGTACCTTGGTCCAAGGACATCAAAAAGCTTTGTTACATATTGATCTTCCTTTAGCTGCGAAGCTGCTAAACGCCTTGCGTGCAAATCGCCTCTTTTGGCTAAAGTTATTAATTTCTCCACAATTGGACGCAATTCTTTTGCTTTTGGAAGTGTAGTTTTTATCTGCTCATGCTCTATCAACGAGCCAGCCATATTAGCAAATAAAGCCTTTCGATGCTCATGAGTGCGGTTTAAGCGGCGATAGCCTTTAGAATGACGCATTTATATCTCCTATTTTTTTCTTTGTCTGGCGGCTGGTGCGTGCCAGCCACTCTCCTTGGGGCTTATGCCCTTATTTCCCCAGAACTCTGGGCATTTGGTAATTAGAAGTTATCCTCAAATTTCTTAGCAAGCTCCTCAATGTTGTCTGGAGGCCAGTCTTCCACATCCATTCCAAGATGCAGTCCCATTCCGGACAATACTTCTTTAATTTCGTTCAGAGACTTTCGACCAAAGTTAGGTGTTCTGAGCATTTCAGCCTCAGTCTTTTGAATAAGATCGCCTATATAAACTATATTGTCATTTTTTAGGCAATTCGCAGATCTGACTGAGAGCTCTAGTTCATCAACTTTTTTGAGAAGTAGCGGGTTGAATTCGAGCCCGTCATCATCATCTCCACTGTCTGCAGACTCAGGTTCCTCAAAATTCACGAAAATAGAAAGTTGGTCTTGTAGGATACGCGCTGCAAAAGCGAGAGCATCGTCCGCAGAAATAGACCCATCTGTTTCAACTTTCATCGTAAGCTTATCATAATCTAAAACCTGACCTTCACGAGTAGGTTGAACGTCGTATGAAACCTTTTTTACTGGAGAATAGATTGCATCTATAGGCATAAGACCAATAGGGGCGTCCTCTGGTTTATTTTTCTCAGCTGGAACATAGCCTTTTCCAGTATTCACTGTTAGTTCCATATATAGATCAGCGCCATCATCTAAGTGGCAAATCACATGTTCCTTATTTAAAACTTCAATCCCTGCACTATCAGATATGTCAGCTGCAGTAACAACGGCCGGCCCCTTTACGTTTACAGATAAACGCTTAGGTCCCTCTACTTCCATCCTTATATCCACGCCCTTCAAATTCAGAACCATATCAGTTACGTCTTCTCTTACGCCAGTAATGGAAGAAAACTCATGCAAAACATTATCTATTTGAACGCTAGTTATTGCTGCTCCTTGAAGACTGCTCATCAGTACCCGTCGAAGTGCATTGCCAAGAGTTAGACCGAAGCCTCTTTCAAGTGGTTCAGCAATCATAGTCGCTTGTCTAAGCTGATCGTTTCCAGATTTTACTTCTAATTGTGCTGGCTTTATGAGCTCTGCCCAGTTTTTGTGGATCATAAGTCCCTCCATTCTTGCGTTGATTCCATGACCGAAAAATCAAACGCGCCCGAGGTTAAAATGCTGAAAATGAATTTATTAGATAAATTCAAGTTAAATTAAACGCGGCGCCTTTTAGGCGGCCGACAACCATTGTGCGCTATAGGTGTCACATCCCTAATAGATGTAATGTTGAAACCAATAGCTGCTAGTGCTCTTAGTGCACTTTCTCTTCCAGACCCAGGTCCTTGAACCTCGACCTCTAGAGTTTTGACACCATGCTCTTGAGCTTTTTGCCCTGCATCCTCTGCCGCCATTTGAGCGGCATAAGGCGTAGATTTACGAGACCCCTTGAAACCCATTGTGCCGGCTGAGGACCAAGCAATAGCATTACCCTGAACATCAGAGATTAAAATTTTTGTATTATTAAAAGAAGAATTAACGTGAGCAACACCAGCTGCAATATTTTTAATGACCTTCTTCTTGGTTACACGACGTGTTTCACGTGCCATAGCCTAGTCCTCCTATTTCTTCTTGCCAGCAATAGCTTTTGCAGGACCTTTGCGGGTTCTTGCATTAGTGTGAGTGCGCTGACCCCGAACGGGGAGATTACGACGATGACGAAGACCTCTGTAGCAACCTAGATCCATTAATCTCTTTATATTCATTTGCACTTCGCGCCGCAGATCACCCTCAACTGTGAAATTAGCATCTATGTGCTCTCGCATGGCTAGTATCTCTGCGTCCGAGAGTTCATTAATGCGTCTCGATTTATCAATCTTAACAGCATCGCAAATTTCATTCGCTATCGATGATCCAATTCCGGTAATATAAGTAAGAGCTATAGGTACCCGCTTACTCGTCGGGATATTTACGCCGGCTATCCGTGCCATATCTTTCCTTTCGTTGCGGTTCCGTAAAACCAGAACCTTTTTTCACAACGCGAAAACCCTTAAGTTAAGTCGTTTCCGCTACCATTTTTAAAAATGGATTTGCTATGTATTACAGCTGATTCCTACAAGGAATACGGGTGCCTATTTGCATTTCCGACCTACGTCAAGGCTTTAGTATGAAAATTTTGTAATTAGAGCAAAATACCATGTTTAACTTAATACTTTTTTGAGGCTATCACGAACCTCTTCCATGGATAATAAGCCATCTATGGAAAGTAAATTTCCTTTAGCAAAGTAATACCCAAGAAGAGGGGATGTCTTCTTATAATACTCCATTAATCGCTGCTTCAAACTTTCCTCATTATCATCCGCCCTACGTTTCACATCGGTGCTACCGCAAGTACTACACTTTCCATCCAATGGCCAAGGCTTCATTTCATCATGGTAAACTTGACCGCAACCACCACAGGTTGACCTTCCTGCTATTCTTTTGATCAATGCTTTATCGTCAACTTGAATTTCAATAACGCTATCTAATTTGATATCACAATCGTTAAGCAATTTACCCAAGGCATCAGCTTGTGCTAGTGTTCTAGGGAATCCATCAAATATGAAGCCTGCACCCTTATCCCCATCTAATTTCTCTTTAATTAAGCCTATTACTATATCATCAGTGACAAGGTCACCTTTCGACATAACATCAGCAACAAGCTTTCCCATTTCAGTTCCGCTATCCTTCGCGTCACGGAGCATATCACCCGTCGAGAGCTGGACCATACCAAGAGCTTCTACCAAAAATTGAGCCTGTGTCCCTTTACCGGCACCAGGAGGTCCTAAAAGGATAATATTCATTTACGGGCTGCTCCACGACGCCTCTTGCTACGCGACTTTCCCCTAAGTTGTGATTTCTGAATCAAACTTTCATATTGATGAGCAAGCAAATGACTTTGTACTTGTTGGATAGTGTCCATAGTTACTGATACCACAATCAACACCGATGTTCCGCCAAAGTAGAAAGGTATTGCAAACTGGCCTCTAAGAATTTCAGGTAGCAAACAAACTCCACCGAGATAACCCGCCCCAAGCACTAGAACTCTGTTTAAAACATACTCCAAGTGTTCAGATGTTTTTTTACCTGGCCTAATACCCGGAATGAAGCCATTTTGGTTTTTCAGATTTTCAGCAACATCATCAGGCTTGAAAGATACATTGAAAGTATAAAAGTATGTGAAAAATACGATCATCAGGGTAAAAAACGCCAAATACAGGGGCTGACCAGGTCCAAAATATGCGAGAATAGTAGACATTATAGGGCCAGTTTGGGACCCAGAAAACGTACTGACCGTCGTAGGAAGTAGCAGCAATGAGCTAGCAAAAATTGCAGGTATAACACCGGCTGGATTCACTTTGACGGGCAAATGAGAATTCTGGCCCTCCATCACTTTCATTCCAACTTGACGTCTAGGGTATTGAATTAAAACCTTGCGCAAGGCCCGCTCCATGAAAACAACAAATGCAATGGTCGCGATTACCATAACAATTACGCCAATTATTACCGCGGGGCTTAATGCTCCAGATCGACCAGAAGCGAAGAATTGAGCCAATGCAGCTGGAACTTCTGCAATGATGCCAACAAAAATAATCAATGATATTCCATTACCTACTCCGCGAGCTGTGATTTGCTCCCCAAGCCACATCAAAAACATTGTTCCACCAACTAAAGTAATCAAACACGACAGCCTAAAGAAGAGGCCGGGATCTGTAACCAAGTCACCACTTTCAAGGCTCACAGCAAGTCCATACGCCTGCAAAGTAGCTAATGCCACAGTACCGTATCGCGTATATTGGTTTATTTTTTTTCTACCTTGCTCTCCCTCTTTTTTCAATTGCTCCAAAGAAGGGACCATAGATGTAAGTAATTGCACTATAATCGATGCTGAAATATAAGGCATGATCCCCAGAGCAAAGATACCCATCCTACCGAGGGCACCACCAGTAAACATGGTTAGCATTCCACCAATACCTGATTGCGCTTGCTCCATGAAATCTCTTAAGGCAACACCATCTATTCCTGGGACAGGAATAAAGGTTCCTAAGCGATACACAATCAACAAACCAAGTGTAAATAATATGCGACTACGAAGTTCCGTGGCCTTACCTAAAGCCGACCAACTTGTATTTGCCGCCATTTGCTCTACTGCAGATACCATTTATCTCTCTCTGTTTAACGACATAGTCCCAGTTACTATTGGCAGTACCTTAAAAAGTGACCGGTATAGTGACCAGCAGGATATTCCAAGGCTAGTTTGATGTTTCCGAAGTTAATGTCAAGCTACCACCTGCCTTCTTTACGGCCTCTATTGCTGATTTAGAAGCTCCGGTAACAGCAATATTAATCTTGGATTTTATATCGCCCTTCGAAAGAACTCTCACTCCATCCAACTTACGCCTTACTAATCCAGACTCTACTAAAAGATCTTCAGTAATATCATTTTTGGCGTTAAGCTTCCCAGCTTCGATAAATTTTTCAATTATTCCGAGATTAACAATAGCGTATTTTTTTCTATTTGGTTTATTAAATCCACGCTTTGGTAGCCTCTGGTAAAGAGGCATTTGCCCACCTTCATAACCATTTATGGAAACACCAGAACGAGACTTTTGTCCTTTAATCCCTCTACCAGCAGTTTTCCCTTTGCCGGACCCTACACCTCTAGCAACGCGTTTCTTTTTCTTAACCGCGCCTTCATTATCTCTTAATTCGTTAAGTTTCATGTCGCTTCTCCTTTTTGCCGGAATTACCTCCCGGTTGCGACGAAAGAGGTAAACACAGCCTTCAATTAATATTACCTAAAGTAATTATACCTTAATAGGCCAGGATATCTAATTGGTTGACAATCTCTGGATTCCTTTAATTTCTTTCCTCAACAATCTCAACTAAATGTGGTATTTTACGCACCATACCTCGAATTGACGGAGTATCCTCGAGCTCACGGGTTTTATGCATTTTATTAAGACCTAAACCTATCAATGTTTGTCGCTGTTTAGCTGGGCGCCTGATAGGAGACCCAATTTGTTTAACAACTATTGTTTTAGCCATCTCAGCCTTCCTTTATGCTTCTACTGCTTCTGTAGCAGGGGCCTCTTCGCGACGAAGAATATCTGCAACTTTCTTACCACGTCGCTGGGCAACCATCCTGGGTGAGGCCTCTTTTCTTAAACCGTCTAATGTAGCACGGATCATGTTGTAAGGGTTCTGCGACCCAATTGATTTCGCTACCACATCCTGTATGCCTAACATCTCAAATACAGCACGCATTGGACCTCCAGCAATAATACCAGTACCAGTTGGAGCAGTACGCATTATAACTTTCCCAGCGCCATGACGACCTTCCATATCATGATGCAAGGTTCTACCTTCTCGCAATGGAACACGTATCATCTTCCTTTTGGCCTGCTCAGTTGCTTTTCTTATGGCCTCAGGCACTTCTTTTGCCTTACCTTTCCCAAATCCGACTCGACCCTTTTGATCACCAACAACTACCAAAGCTGCGAAACCAAAGCGCTTACCGCCTTTTACTGTTTTTGAAACACGATTAATTGCCACAAGACGATCTGAAAATTCCGGAGCAGCTTCATCGCGACGACCTTTATTATTGGGTTCTCTTGCCATACTTTAACCTCTCCTTAAAATTTCAGGCCGCCCGCACGGGCAGCATCTGCTAGAGCTTTAATTCCACCATGGAACAAAAAACCACCACGATCAAAATAACATTCTACAACACCAGCTTTCTTTGCACGATCCGCCAGCATTTTTCCAACCTTTGAAGATGCGTCCACATTGTTTTTACCAACTACGCCTAAATTTTTCTCAAGCGATGAAGCTGCAGCTAACGTAACACCGTTCACATCATCAATTAATTGAGCACTGATATTTTTATTGCTCCTATGGACTGAGAGCCGTACACGCCCCGAGTTAACTTTTCTTAACTTGTTCCTGACACGCAAGCGCCGTTTTAGAAAAAGTTGCCGTTTGGAATTTGCCATTTTATTGCCCTACTTCTTCTTACCTTCTTTGCGGAAGATATATTCACCTTTATACCGAATACCTTTGCCTTTGTATGGCTCCGGCTTTCTCCATTCCCTAATATTAGCCGCCACCTGGCCAACTCTTTGAGCGTCTATGCCTTCAACCATAATCTCCGTTTGCTTTGGTGCCGTTACCGTAACATCCGACGGAGCAGTGTAGTCCACATCATGAGATAGGCCAAGGTTCAGTTTGAGTACGTTCCCCTGCATCTGTGCCCGATATCCAACTCCCTGAATCTCCAGCTCCTTCTTAAAACCTTCATTAACCCCTGTAACACAATTTGCAACCATTGTGCGGCTCATACCCCACTGCTGACGTGCTCGTTTCGATTTGCCTCTGGGGCTTACTACTACCTTACCTTCTTCAACCATTAGTGTTACATCATCAGATGCGGTAAAACTTCGTACACCCTTTGGCCCTTTAACCTCTATGGTCTGCCCTGAAACTGCAGCGCTAACACCTGACGGAAGTTCTACTGGTTTTTTTCCTATACGCGACATTTCAAACTCCCTTAGAATACAGTGCAGAGCACTTCGCCACCAACGTTATTGGCACGAGCGTTCGAGTCAGACATTATACCTTTAGGCGTTGATACAATGGAAACACCTAAACCCTGCCTAACTTGTGGAATGTTCTTGACCCCAAGATAAACTCTGCGCCCAGGCTTTGATACGCGCTTAATATCTCTGATCACGGGCAAACCATCGTAATACTTGAGACTTATCTCCAACATTGGGTGGCCAGTGGTGTCAGTCGTTTTTTCATAACCACGAATGTAGCCTTCATCCAAAAGAACGTCTAATACCCAAGCTCGTAATTTAGAGGCTGGCGTAAGTACGGTCGACTTACCTCTCAATTGAGAGTTCCTCATTCTAGTAAGCATATCACCAATAGGATCATTCATATCTATTCTCTCCTACCAACTTGACTTTACCATTCCAGGCATTTGCCCAGATGAACCTAATTCTCGCAGAGCAATACGAGAGACCTTTAATTTTCTGTAGTAAGCATGTGGACGTCCAGTCAATTGACAGCGATTATGCATACGATTAGCGGCTGAATTTCTAGGTAATTTAGCTAATTTCAAACGAGCTTTAAAGCGCTCTTCCATTGGAAGGCTGTTATCTTTAGCTATCTGTTTTAACTCGGCACGTTTTGCTGCGTACCTATTCACCAATCTGGCTCGCTTCTTTTCGCGTTCAATCATTGCTTTTTTTGCCATCTTTATATTCCTCTCGCGCTCAATTACTAAAAGGCATATTGAAATGCCCTAGTAGAGATTTGGCCTCTGCGTCTGTTTTAGCAGTGGTGGTGATAACTACATCAAGCCCCCAATCCTCATCGATTTTGTCAAAATCAATTTCTGGAAATACAATGTGCTCTTTTATTCCGAAAGCGTAATTACCCCTACCGTCAAATGACTTGCTAGAAACCCCACGAAAATCTCTAATCCTAGGCATTGCAACAGTAGTCAAGCGATCCATAAATTCATACATTCTAGCGCCACGTAGAGTTACTTTCGCACCCATTGGCATATCCTCACGAACCCTAAAACCAGCAATAGATTTTTTAGCTCGGGTCATTATAGCCTGCTGTCCTGCTATCAAAGTCAAATCGTTCTGTGCAGACTTAGCCTTTTTGCTATCTTTAACGGCAGCACGGCCACAACCAATATTTAAAACAATTTTTTCTAGTTTTGGAATCATCATATCGTTTTTATAGCCAAACTCTTCCTTCAAAGCTGGTCGAATTTTAGACTTATATTTGTCTTGCAATCGTGGTGTATAATTTGCTTTATCAAGCATCGATAACATCCCCCGTTGTCTTTGCTACACGTAATTTTTTCCCACCTTCAATCTTGAAACCTATACGGGTAGCTTTCCCGTTTTTGTCCATTAATGACAAATTCGAAAGATCAATTGGCATGGCTTTGGGCAAACGTCCGCCTTGAGTTGTTTGTGTCTGTTTCTCATGGCGAATTGCCATGTTAATACCATCAACAATTGCTTTGCCAGATTTAGGCACTATTGATGTCACCGTTCCCTTTTTACCTTTGTCCTTGCCGGCAAGCACAATGACTTCATCACCTTTTCTTAGTTTAGCGGCCATTATAACACCTCCGGGGCGAGCGATATTATTTTCATAAAATTCTTTGCACGTAGTTCTCTCACTACCGGTCCAAAGATACGGGTGCCAATTGGCTCGCCGCTGTTGTTGAGAATGACCGCCGCATTGCTATCAAAACGAATAGCAGTACCATCATCTCTACGTACTTCTTTGGATGTTCTCACAACAACTGCTTTCCGAACATCACCTTTCTTAACTCGGCCCCTTGGTATAGCTTCTTTTACCGAAACAACTATTACGTCCCCAACAGAAGCATATTTTCGCTTCGATCCACCTAGAACTTTGATGCACTGAACACGACGAGCGCCCGAGTTATCAGCGACATCCAGATTTGTTTGCATCTGGATCATATATTTTCTCCCGACCTATGAGGGGCTAGTGCTTTTGCCTTTTCCCCAGGGTTTCGTAAAAACGTGAAAGCTTAAAAATTAAGTCTCAAGCACTTCCCAACGTTTTGTTTTCGATTTTGGAGCACATTCCATAATGCGCACCGCATCACCCACTTTGAAAGTGTTGTTTTCATCATGAGCTCTATATTTCTTAGATTTCCTGATCGTTTTCTGCATGACTGGATGCTTAAATCGACGCTCAACAGATACAGTGATTGTCTGTGCATTAGAGTCAGACGTTACAACACCTTGTAATACTCGTTTTGGCATCTTTAGCTCCCTATTCCCCAGAATCTGCTTGCTGATTTAAAACGGTCAAAACACGCGCTGTATCTCTCTTTACTTTTCTCATCCTAGCTGTATTTTCCAGCTGCCCAGTAGCTTGCTGGAAACGCAAATTGAAAGATTCTTTTTTCAATGTGGCTAACTGCTCACGCAACTGATCAGGTGTTTTATCGCGTAGTTCCTGCGCGTTCATAGCCTATCCTTTTTCAAACACCAGTAAGCCCCACGCGGGTTACTTATATTCTGGTGGACATTAACGTATTCCGCTGCTTACGATTCTAGCGACTCGATTACGGATAGGGGCTGATACAGTTTTATTTATCGAATGGCAACACCTGTATGCAATTAATTACGTCTATTTAAAAAAATCAAATTCGTGTATAGAACGATGATGAAGGCGATAAAACCATTATTTGTAACACAGTTGTATGTATCTAAATTATCCGACGTTAGTAAGATAGATATTTTAGAACTAGAGGCGTCGTGCCACTCGATCGCCGAAGATGATCAAGCCGGCCAGCAATGGTGTGAAGATAACGGATATCAGGGTTACACAAGTTACGCTTCTTTAACAGATTTGGTTTGGCGTTTCCCAATTTTCAACGAATTAAAAGAAATTTTGGATCGTCATGTGGCACGCTTCGTAAAAAATTTAGACTTCGATCTTAACGATCGAGACCTTATACTTGAAGATATGTGGATTAACATTCTAAACGATGGGGGTTCACACGGATCACACATTCATCCACACTCAGCAATTTCAGGCACAACATATGTATCAATTCCAAAAGAGGCTGGAGAAATTAGATTTGAGGATCCTAGATTACAACTGATGATGTCAGCACCGCCGCGAAAAAAAGACGCGAAACCTGAGTTAAAAACGTTTCACACTCACAAGCCAACCGCAGGGGAAGTACTTTTGTGGGAGAGCTGGCTCAGGCACGAAGTACGACAAAACCAAGCAGGTTTTGAAAGAGTATCAATCAGCTTTAATTATAAGTGGTCTGAATGATGAAAAGTCTTCTTTTAGTTACAGTCCCGTAAGCTACATGTCCAAGATTTACTAATATACTCTATCTGTTTACCAGTCTTCTCTAACGACAACCCTGGATTTTATAGGAAGCTTCATTGCTGCTAAACGCAAAGCTTCCCTAGCTATCTCATCATTTACGCCGTCAATCTCAAACATAACTCTCCCAGGCTTTACCTTGGCAGCCCAAAAATCGACTGAACCTTTACCTTTACCCATTCGCACTTCTGTAGGTTTTGAAGTGACTGGTGTGTCTGGAAAAATTCTTATCCATACACGGCCTTGTCTTTTCATGTGACGAGTCATAGCCCTACGAGCGGCCTCTATTTGCCTTGCGGTAACTCGCTCTGGCTGAAGAGCCTTTAGCCCATAAGTACCAAAATTTAAGTCTGATCCACCTTTAGCCTCACCCTTGATGCGGCCCTTATGCATTTTACGAAACTTTGTACGCTTTGGTTGCAGCATTTTCTATCTCCCTACCTGCGCGTCGATGCACCGCGCGGAGCCGGCCCGTCTTGCAGCTCTTGTGCACGTCTGTCTCGAGCCTGTGGATCATGTTCCATAATCTCGCCTTTGAATATCCAGACTTTTATACCAATTATACCATAAGGTGTCGAAGCTTCCACATTAGCATAATCAACATCCGCGCGAAGAGTGTGTAATGGCACTCGACCCTCACGGTACCACTCTGTTCTAGCTATTTCTGCCCCACCAAGTCGTCCCGCAACGTTTACTCTGATGCCCAAAGCACCCATTCTCATTGCGTTCTGAACCGCACGTTTCATCGCTCTTCTAAATGACACTCGCCTTTCCAACTGCTGCGAAATACTTTCTCCAACAAGTTGTGCATCCAACTCTGGTTTCCGCACCTCTACGATGTTTAAGTGTAGATCTGACCCGGTCATGTTAGCTAATTTTTGACGTAAAGTCTCAATGTCGGCACCCTTTTTGCCAATTATGACGCCTGGTCTGGCTGTATGTATTGTAACTCGACATTTTTTGTGAGGACGTTCAATTATAACCCGAGCTACTCCTGCTTGAGAACACTCGTCCTTGATAAAATCGCGCATACGGAGGTCTTCTAAAAGCAAATCTCCATAATCCTTGGTATCCGCATACCAACGACTATCCCAAGTGCGATTTACCTGAAGCCGCATCCCTATTGGATTAACTTTCTGACCCATTAAGCCTGCTCCTCTAATTGACGAACTTTAATTGTTAGCTCTGAAAAAGGTTTGATGATCCGACCGAAGCGACCTCGCGCTCTTGGTCTGCCACGTTTCATCGTTAAATTCTTGCCCACATATGCCTCTGAAACAATTAGTTCGTCGACATCCAAATTATGGTTGTTTTCTGCATTAGCAATCGCTGACTGGAGACACTTCTTAACGTCAGCAGCAATTCTTTTCTTACTAAAAGTTAAATCATTCAATGCTCGATCAACTTTTTTACCACGAATAAGCCCAGCAAGAAGGTTAAGCTTTTGAGGGCTCGTTTTCAACATCCGCAACTTTGCCATTGCTTCGTTGTCCGCCACACGGCGAGTATTCTTTTCTTTTCCCATGGTCTTTACTTTCGTTTCGCTTTTTTGTCAGCACCATGACCATAGTAGGTGCGAGTTGGAGAGTACTCACCAAACTTTTGACCTATCATATCTTCAGAAATAGACACCGGAATATGCTTTCTACCGTTGTAAACGCCAAAAGTTAATCCAACGAATTGCGGAAGAATAGTAGATCGACGAGACCAAATTTTAATTACATCATTCCGACCACTTTCACGCGCTGCTTCAGCTTTTTTAAGCACATGAGCATCGACGAAGGGTCCCTTCCATAATGAACGTGACATCTATCAGCGCCCTTTCTTCTTTGCGTGCCGCGAGCGAATAATTAGTTTCTGCGACGCTTTGTTTGTATTTCTTGTACGCTTTCCTTTGGTAGGCTTGCCCCAAGGGGTAACAGGATGCCGCCCACCAGATGTTCGGCCTTCACCACCACCATGCGGGTGGTCAATCGGATTCATCACAACACCCCGTACGGATGGACGAATACCTTTGTGACGCATCCTGCCTGCTTTACCATAATTCTGGTTTGAGTTATCTGGATTAGAAACCGCGCCAATAGTTGCCATACACTCTTGCCGCACCATGCGCAGTTCGCCCGACGACAACCGAATTTGCGCATATCCACCATCACGACCCACAAATTGAGCGTAAGTTCCTGCTGCACGAGCAATTTGACCACCTTTACCAGGCTTCAACTCTATGTTGTGTATAATTGTACCAATTGGCATGCCCGAGAATGGCATTGCATTGCCTGGTTTTATATCAGCTTTTGAAGATGCAATCACGTTATCACCTACAGCCAACCTCTGTGGAGCCAGGATATATGCCTGTTCACCGTCTTGATATTTAATTAAAGCTATAAATGCCGTTCTGTTGGGATCGAATTCAATTCGTTCAACCGTCGCTAAAACGTCAAATTTATTTCGCTTGAAATCAACTATCCTATAGAGCCGCTTGGCTCCACCACCGCGTCGGCGAGATGTAATTCGTCCGGTATTGTTCCGACCGCCAGATTTAGTAAGTCCCTCTGTTAGAGACTTAACTGGACGTCCTTTCCAAAGCTCCGAACGGTCAATCAGTACCAGCCCTCGCTGGCCCGGCGTCGTTGGTTTATACGACTTTAGTGCCATGCTTTCTGTCTTCCGTTTGCTTAAGCGGCAAAGCGATGCTTTGCCGATGGTAAAGCCCCCCGAAGGTGGCCGATATGAAGCTTGTCAAAACGAATCTTGACCGCTTCAGCGAACGACGTATAACTACCTTTGTTAAAAAGGTCTAGGGCTTCGAAAGCTTTGTTTCAGATTTGTATATAAAGCACCTTAAAAATACGTCCAAAATAATAGCCTAAATGTGTTAGAGGCCAGTTGTTACATCAATAGTGTTACCGTCTTCAAGTGTCACAAAGGCCTTCTTTACATCTTTACGACGTCCAAGGACACCCTTAAAACGCTTTTGCTTACCTTTTGTAATGGAAGTATTTACGGCTTTAACCTTAACCCCAAATAGTGCTTCCACAGCTTCCTTAATTTGGGGTTTGTTACTGTCTATAGAAACTTCAAACACAACTGCCCCATTTTCTGAAGCCATAGTAGATTTTTCTGTAACCAACGGCTTGCGAATGATGTCATAATGCTCTGCTTTAACACTCATCTTAAACGAGCCTCCAATGCTTCTACGCCAGCTTTTGTTATTACAAGTGTATCACGCTTCAAAATATCATAAACGTTAGCACCGATTGACGGTAGTACGTCTAATCCTTCAATATTTTGCACAGCTTTAGCAAATGTAGCGTTTACAGATAAACCATCAATTACCAATGCGCGTTTCCACCCAAGGCTTTTAACTTGCTTTACAAGCTCGGCGGTTTTACCAGAACTGTGAGCTTGGTCAATTACTACTATAGATCCTGACTTAGCCTTTGCTGATAAAGCTAATTTAAGACCCAACCTTCTCACTTTCTTTGGCAAGTCAAAAGCATGACTTCGGGGAGTTGGACCTTTATAAATACCACCTTTTCGAAAAATGGGTGCGCGCCGAGAACCGTGTCGAGCTCCGCCCGTGCCTTTTTGGCGATATATTTTCCTTGTGGAATAACTCACTTCACGCCGAGTTTTTACCTTATGAGTACCTGCTTGGGCACCATTTCGCTGCCATCTCACTACACGGTGCAAAATATCTGCTCTTGGCTCTAACCCAAAAACATCATCGACCAACTCAACTGAACCGGCTTTCTTTCCATCCAGTTTTATCACATCAATTTTCATACCTCACCCCCATCTGGCTGTGACACCTCATCGATCTTTGATACATCAGAACGAAGCGCGGCAGGAAACGGCACCTTATCGACAAGAGGTTTCTTCACAGAGTCTTTTATTGTCACCCAACCACCTTTAGAGCCTGGAACTGCGCCCTTTATCATTATAAGACCTCGAGCAACATCCGTCTTAACTACTTGTAGGTTTTGGGTTGTAACTCTTACCGCTCCCATGTGACCTGCCATTTTCTTACCTTTGAATACCTTACCTGGCCCTTGACATTGTCCTGTCGAGCCATGAGACCGATGACTTATGGAAACACCATGTGAAGCTCTTAAGCCCCCAAAATTATGGCGCTTCATGGCTCCTGCAAATCCTTTACCAATAGATGTCCCGGATACATCAACATATTGTCCTTCGACATAATGATCAGCAGTTATCTCAGCCCCAACCTCTATCAGGTTTTCCGGTGCCACCCGAAACTCTGCAAGCTTACGCTTTGGCTCAACTTTTGCTATTACAAATTGACCTCGGACAGGCTTCAAAACATTTTTTGCTTTGATAGACCCCGCACCAAGTTGAACAGCACTATATCCGTGTTGCTCATTAGTTCGTTGAGCCACGACTTGCAAGTTATCCATCTGAAGAACGGTAACAGGTATCTGCTTACCGTCTCCCATAAACAATCGCGTCATTCCAACTTTTTTTGCTATAATACCAGAGCGCATTTTGCCCTCCTAAACAGAAATTTGAACATCAACACCAGCTGCTAGATCTAACTTCATAAGAGCATCTACAGTCTGTGGTGTTGGGTCAACTATGTCTAATAGCCGCTTATGGGTACGTATTTCAAATTGATCACGCGACTTTTTATTTACATGTGGACCACGAAGAACAGTGAATTTTTCAATCTTGTTTGGAAGTGGAATAGGGCCTCGAACAGAAGCACCTGTTCGCTTCGCAGTATTTACTATCTCCTGTGTACTTGCATCAAGAACACGATAGTCAAAGGCTTTTAACCTTATACGAATATTTTGGCTTTGCATTTTATCTTGCCTTTTTAACCGACGTTAAAGTTGAGCGGAGGGAACAAGAGAATCTCATTACTTCTTCGAACCTTACTGGGTTTCCCCAATTTTGGAGTAAAGCTCACAAGTGTGAGCTTTACACATTATATGTTGATTACTATTCGATGATTTTGGCAACGACGCCTGATCCGACGGTCCGTCCTCCTTCTCGAATAGCAAACCTTAGTTTTTCTTCCATTGCGATAGGGGCTATCAGTTCTACGGTGAACTTCAAGTTGTCGCCTGGCATAACCATTTCAGTTCCGCTCGGTAGTACCACGGTTCCAGTAACGTCGGTGGTGCGGAAGTAAAATTGAGGACGATAGTTTGCAAAGAACGGCGTATGTCTTCCGCCTTCATCTTTGGTCAAAATATATGCCTCTGCCTCAAACTTGGTATGAGGTGTAACGGAGCCTGGTTTACACAAAACTTGACCACGCTCAACTCCCTCACGATCAATGCCACGAAGCAGCGCACCGATGTTGTCACCAGCTTCACCACGATCAAGCAGTTTGCGGAACATTTCAACACCAGTACAAGTTGTTTTTGATGTATCACGAATACCAACGATTTCTATTTCGTCACCAACATTGATTACACCGCGCTCAACACGACCTGTAACAACAGTACCACGACCAGAAATGGAGAACACATCTTCAATCGGCATTAGGAACGGCTCATCAATTGCACGCGGTGGTTGTGGAATATATTCGTCAACAGAAGCCATAAGCTCTTTGATTTTTTCTTCCCCAATATTTGCATCGCGGCCTTCCATCGCTGCCAGGGCAGAACCAGCTATAATTGGGATATCGTCGCCTGGAAAATCATACGTGCTAAGCAACTCACGAATTTCCATTTCAACCAATTCAAGTAATTCTTCGTCGTCTACTTGATCTACTTTATTCATAAAAACAACCATCGCAGGAATACCAACTTGGCGACCTAGCAAGATATGCTCGCGTGTCTGAGGCATTGGACCGTCTGCAGCATTAACAACCAAAATGGCTCCATCCATCTGGGCAGCTCCAGTAATCATGTTCTTCACATAGTCAGCATGGCCTGGACAATCGACGTGCGCGTAGTGACGATTATCTGTTTCATATTCTACGTGAGCAGTTGAGATTGTTATCCCACGCGCTTTTTCTTCAGGTGCACCATCAATTTGGTCATATGCCTGAAAATCACCAAAGTATTTTGTAATCGCTGCTGTCAAGGTCGTCTTACCATGGTCCACGTGACCAATCGTTCCGATGTTGCAGTGCGGTTTACTACGATCAAACTTTTCCTTTGCCATCGTGGCCTCCTTATAATTTTTACAGCCGGGACAACCCCATCGGCCAGTTCTATTAAGCGAATTTCGCCTGAATTTCGTCAGAAATATTTTGCGGCACCGGATCATAGTGATCAAACTGCATTGTGAAGTTTGCTCGACCTGACGACATCGAGCGCAAATTATTAATGTAGCCAAACATGTTTGCCAGCGGGACAAAACAATTTATTGCAACTGCGTTGCCTCTAGGCTCTTGACCAGTAACCTGACCTCTACGTGAAGTAAGATCACCAATTATTCCACCTGTATATTCCTCAGGAGTTATAACTTCTACCTTCATAACTGGCTCAAGTAACTTAGCACCAGCCTTCTTCATCCCCTCACGCATACCCATTCTCGCCGCAATTTCAAACGCTAAAACGGAAGAGTCTACATCATGAAACTTTCCATCAATTAATGACACCTTAAAGTCAATAACCGGAAACCCTGCTAATGGACCGCTATCCATTACAGAATTAATACCCTTTTCAACACCAGGAATGTACTCTTTAGGAACAGCACCGCCAACGATACGGCTTTCAAATGAATATCCCTCACCTGGATCAGTGGGGGTTATTATCATTTTTACCTCGGCAAACTGACCAGACCCACCCGATTGTTTTTTGTGCGTGTAAGTATGTTCAACCTCGTGCGAAATAGTCTCTCTGTAAGCCACTTGTGGAGCACCGATATTGGCTTCCACTTTAAATTCACGCTTTAACCGATCGACCAAAATATCAAGATGAAGTTCACCCATGCCCTTCATTATTGTTTGACCAGACTCCATGTCAGTCTCAACTCTGAAAGATGGATCTTCAGCTGCAAGCCTAGCAAGACCTTGAGACATTTTTTCCTGATCACCTTTAGTCTTTGGCTCAACAGCGATCTCGATGACTGGTTCAGGGAAAGTCATTGTCTCTAAGACTACGGCCTCTTTCGCATCGCACATTGTATCACCAGTGGTTGTATCCTTAAGCCCAGCCAAGGCTATTATGTCGCCAGCAAAAGCCTCTTCAATTTCTTCCCTATTAATTGAATGCATCATCATCATTCGCCCAATACGTTCTTTTTTCGACTTTGTAGAATTAAGAACAGTGTCACCCTTATTTAAAACCCCCGAATAAACCCGAGTAAATGTAAGGGACCCAACAAATGGATCGTTCATTATTTTAAAAGCAAGCCCAGAGAATGGCATATTATCATCAGCGCGACGGGCAATGTTGCGCTCTTCAGCATCATCTCCAGGCGCAAAACCCATATAGTCCACGACATCTAGCGGACTTGGCAGATAATCAATAACAGCATTTAATAAGGGCTGAACTCCCTTATTCTTAAATGCAGAACCGCCCAATACCGGCACAAATGTTAAGCTGAGTGTCCCTTTGCGTAGTAAGTCTCTCAACGTCGCAACATCTGGCTCATCTCCCTCAAGGTAGGCCATCATAGCGTCATCGTCCATTTCTACAGCAGCCTCGATCATTTTAGAACGCCACTCTTCCGCTATGCCTTTTAGTTCAGAACGAATCTCTGACTGCACCCAAGAAGCACCCAAATCCTCTCCCTGCCAAAGCCATTCTTTCATTGTGACCAAGTCAACCAAACCCTCAAGTTCAGTTTCTGCACCAATTGGAATCCCTACAGGCACAGCACGTGCACCAGTACGGTCCTCGATCATACTAACGCAATTGAAAAAATCTGCACCAATCTTGTCCATTTTATTCACGAACACGATGCGTGGAACCTTATACCTATCAGCTTGACGCCATACTGTTTCTGTCTGTGGTTCGACCCCTGCGTTTGCGTCTAAAACACATACAGCACCATCTAGAACCGCCAAAGACCGCTCAACTTCAATTGTAAAATCTACGTGCCCAGGAGTATCAATTATGTTTAATCGATGCTTTGGGGTCTCTGCTTTCTCTCCGTCTTCAGTGCGCTCCCAGAAAGTCGTAGTGGCCGCTGAAGTAATTGTTATGCCTCGCTCCTGCTCCTGTTCCATCCAATCCATGGTCGCAGCGCCATCATGCACCTCACCGATGTTATGAGACTTTCCTGTATAATATAGAATTCTCTCGGAGCATGTTGTTTTGCCGGCATCAATGTGAGCCATGATACCAAAATTACGATATAATTCTAATGGATATTCTCGTGCCATTTTTCTAGCCTCTACTTTTACCAGCGGTAATGGCTAAATGCTTTGTTTGCATCAGCCATTTTATGCGTATCTTCACGTTTCTTTACTGCAGAACCCCTTGAGTTAACTGCATCCATAAGCTCTCCAGCCAAACGTTCTTCCATTGTATTTTCATTACGACCGCGGCTTGCAGAGATTAACCAACGAATTGCGAGAGCTTCTCGGCGCTCGGGGCGCACCTCTACAGGCACTTGGTAAGTAGCGCCACCTACCCGCCTCGACCTAACTTCTACTGTAGGCTTAATATTATCCAAGGCTTCATGAAATACCTCAACCGGTGCGCGTTTAAGCTTTCCTTCAACGCGATCAAGGGCATTGTAAACAATTTTCTCAGCAATAGACTTTTTACCATCAACCATAAGATTATTCATGAATTTACTGAGAACGCGATCTCCAAATTTTGCATCTGGAAGAATTTCCCGTTTTTCGGCCGCGTGACGTCGAGACATATTCTATTCCCCCTATTTAGGCCGTTTAGCGCCGTATTTCGAACGACGTTGTTTTCTATCTTTTACGCCTTGAGTATCTAACACTCCACGCAAAATGTGATAACGCACACCAGGTAAATCTTTGACTCGACCACCTCTTATCAAAACGACTGAGTGCTCTTGAAGGTTATGTTTTTCACCGGGAATATATGATATTACTTCGTATCCATTGGTTAATCTCACTTTTGCCACTTTTCGCATGGCTGAGTTTGGTTTTTTAGGTGTGGTTGTGTAAACTCTTGTGCACACACCTCTCTTCTGAGGGCACTGCTCCAAGTGCATAGACTTAGAACGCTTTATCTTTGGCTGCCGTGGTTTACGTATCAGCTGTTGTATTGTAGGCATTCAGGCATTCCCCGTTTGGCTCAAACATTTTACTTTGCACCAAGCAAAAGCCAAGTGCGACGAATTTTTCGCGGTTTATGTTTCCACAAACGCAAAAGCCGCTTTTGCTCTCTTTCTAACGAGAACTAAGCGGTAGGTTTCCAGAGGATCGAGGCTCTGCCCGGATCTTGACCACTAGATATATGAATTCGAATTGAGATTTACCATTCGATTTAGGCGTGCGTATATGAGGAGTCGATTAATTTGTCAACAGTGGGTATCTTATTATTATCAAATAATAAATGTCATATAAACAGAGAGTTATAATAAATAAGGTTTTGCACACCCAATTAATCAAAAAGACCCTAAAAGGACAACTCAATCCTTAAAAATATAAACGCTCACACGAGCACTAAAGTAAAAGCCCACAGCAAGACTGCGCGTTTTTACTAGATACTAATTCACTTACTCCACATCTGATGTAACGACTTCTTCAGTAGATGGAGCTTCCAACTGAGCCGCTGCATTTTCTTCCTCAATTCTGGCATCGATCACTACTTTGTCTCGCGCACTTGCTATGCGTCGCACTCTCAATGCTGCACCACCAGTTCCAGCAGGTATCAACCTTCCAACAATGACGTTCTCTTTCAAACCAACCAACTTATCCCTTTTACCCTGCACTGAAGCCTCTGTCAGTACACGAGTGGTCTCCTGGAAAGAAGCCGCAGAAATAAATGACCGAGTTTGCAAAGATGCCTTAGTAATACCCAATAAAATAGGCTCACCCTGTGCTGGTCTTCCACCCTTGGCTAAAGACTTCTCATTAGCAGCGTCAAATTCGGCTTTATCAACATGCTCTCCCTTGAGTAACGTGGTGTCACCACTATCAGATATCTCCCATTTTTGTAGCATCTGGCGGACAATTACCTCAACGTGTTTGTCATTTATTTTAACACCCTGCAAACGGTAGACATCTTGAACCTCATCAATCATATAATTTGCAAGAGCTTCAATACCCATGATTGCCAAAATATCGTGAGGGGCAGGATTGCCATCCATGATATAGTCACCCTTTTGCACAAAATCACCTTCAACTACCGGAATATGCTTACCTTTAGGCACCATATATTCCACTGGCTCCAGCGTTTCATCGGCTGGCTCAATTGTAATGCGCCTTTTATTTTTATAATCACGCCCAAACCGAACATAACCGTCGATCTCAGCAATAATAGCATGATCTTTCGGACGCCTCGCCTCAAATAACTCGGCAACTCGGGGCAAACCTCCTGTAATATCCTTGGTTTTAGCACCTTCGCGCGGAATTCGAGCGATAACATCACCGGCTTTTATTTCTGAACCATCTTCAATAGACAAGATAGCGTCTACCGACATCGGATAGGTTATGGGATTATTAGCGTCATTGCGAACAGGTTCACCATCCGTATCAACTAATATAATTTCTGGTTTCAAATCATTGCCTTTCGGAGCAGCTCGCCAATCAACAACAATTTTCTGCGTCATTCCAGTAGCGTCATCAGTCTCCTCTCGAACTGCGATACCGTTTACCAAGTCGACTAATTTTGCACTTCCAGCTTTTTCAGCAATAATTGGAAGAGTGTATGGATCCCACTCAAATAACTTATCACCGCGCGACACCTTTGACCCTTCTTTTATGAAAACTTTTGAACCATAACCTAGCTTATGACTTGCTCGTTCATTTCCCTGTTCGTCGACAATTCGCAGCTTCATATTTCGCCCAACAACCAACGTTTCGCCAGATGAATTCTTTAATGTCATTGGGTTTTCGTAAGATATAACACCATCCTGGCTTGCCTCCAGAAATGATTGCTGGCCACCCTGAGCTACTCCGCCAATGTGGAAAGTTCTCATCGTAAGCTGAGTACCTGGCTCACCAATAGATTGCGCTGCTATGATACCTACTGCTTCTCCAACGTTAACTTTAGTGCCTCTAGCAAGATCGCGTCCATAGCAATTCGCGCACACACCCTCTTCTGCCTCACAGGTAAGCGGACTTCTTATACGAGCTGATTGCAATCCACACTCATCAATACGGTCCGCCATAAGCTCATCGACCATTTCGCCCTTAGAGGTTATCACTTCTCCATTCTCAGGGTTACAAATATCTTCGGCAGCAATACGACCCAAAACACGCTCTGCGAGAGAAGCAACTATTTCCCCATCATTTACTGCTGGCTCAGCCGTGATGGAATTTTCTGTTCCACAGTCCTGCATGCGTACAATGCAATCTTGAGCCACATCCACCAAACGACGTGTTAGGTACCCGGAGTTAGCCGTTTTTAAAGCAGTATCTGATAACCCTTTCCTTGCTCCATGGGTAGAGTTAAAATACTCCAAAACAGTGAGCCCTTCTTTAAAGTTAGAGATAATAGGCGTCTCGATGATATCACCATTCGGTTTAGCCATGAGACCACGCATCCCTCCCAACTGCTTCATCTGGGTAACTGAACCTCGGGCGCCTGAATGTGCCATCATATAAACTGAATTTGGTTCAGCTTCTGCTCCTTCCTCATCACGAGTACCAGAAGAAATCGTTCCCATCATCGCATCAGTAACTTTATCATTACATTTTGACCATGCATCCACTACTTTATTGTATTTTTCACCCTGAGTAATCAGGCCATCCATATACTGCTGCTCAAAATCCTTCACCTGGCTTCTGGTCTCATCAACAAGGCCCCACTTATCATCTGGAATAACCATATCGTCTTTACCAAATGAGATACCGGCCCTAAAAGCCTCTTTGAAACCCATTCCCATAATTTGATCACAAAAAATTACAGACTCTTTTTGGCCACAATATCTATAAACAGTGTCGATAACACTTTGCACATCCTTCTTTCGCAACAATTTGTTAACTAAATCGAATGGTGCTTTTGCATTTTTTGGAAGCAATGAACCTATTCTCACACGGCCAGGTGTAGTATCAAACCGTTTGAGAATTTCATTTCCTTCTTCATCAATTTGGGTAATTCTGGCTTGTATCTTGGCATGAAGATGTACCGTTTCAGTATCTAAAGCATACTGTACTTCTTCTATTGAGCTGAAAGACATCCCTTCGCCTTTCATACCCTCGCGCTCTATTGTTGTATAATACAGGCCAAGGATCATATCCTGGGACGGCACTATAATGGGAGCTCCATTAGCTGGCGACAAGACGTTATTTGTCGACATCATTAAGACCCTAGCTTCCAGTTGTGCCTCAAGGCTTAACGGCACATGCACAGCCATTTGATCACCATCAAAATCAGCGTTAAAGGCTGCGCATACTAGAGGGTGAAGCTGAATCGCTTTTCCTTCTATTAGAACTGGCTCGAAAGCTTGAATACCAAGCCTGTGAAGCGTAGGAGCCCTGTTGAGCATAACTGGGTGCTCGCGGATTACTTCATCAAGTATATCCCAAACCTCAGGTCGCTCTTTTTCCACTAACTTTTTAGCTTGCTTAACAGTTGAAGAAAGTCCCTTAGCCTCAAGTCTGGAATAAATAAATGGCTTGAATAGCTCTAGGGCCATTTTCTTTGGCAACCCACACTGATGTAGCTTTAGCTCGGGCCCAGTAACGATTACTGATCGACCAGAAAAATCAACACGCTTACCCAAAAGGTTTTGTCTGAAACGTCCCTGCTTACCCTTCAGCATATCCGATAACGATTTCAATGGACGCTTGTTTGTCCCGGTAATTACTCGCCCCCTTCGACCGTTATCAAAAAGTGCATCTACAGACTCTTGAAGCATCCGCTTTTCGTTCCGAACAATGATATCTGGAGCTCTTAATTCTATCAAACGCTTTAAACGATTGTTTCTGTTTATCACTCTGCGATAAAGATCGTTAAGATCCGATGTAGCAAATCGACCACCATCTAATGGGACTAAAGGCCTCAACTCCGGCGGGATAACTGGTACGACTGTCAAAATCATCCACTCTGGGCGATTTCCAGACTCAAGAAAACTTTCAACAACTTTTAATCGCTTAATAATTTTCTTTGGTTTTAATTCACCAGTTGCTTCTTTAAGCTCTTCTCTTAAGCGGTCTGCTTCTGCCTCCAGATCAATTACAGCAAGCATCTCACGGATAGCCTCAGCACCAATGTTTGCAGTAAAGGCATCTATGCCATAAGTATCCTGAGCATCCATAAATTCTTCCTCTGAAAGCATTTGCCCATAGGAAAGATCTGTAAGACCAGGTTCTATCACTACGTAATTTTCAAAGTATAGGACGCGCTCAAGATCACGTAGTGTCATATCAAGCATTAAACCTATCCTAGACGGGAGGGACTTTAGAAACCAAATATGAGCAACCGGAGATGCTAGCTCTATGTGTCCCATCCTTTCACGCCGCACTTTCTGCAAGGTCACTTCGACGCCACATTTCTCGCATACAACACCCCTGTATTTCATACGCTTATATTTACCACAAAGACATTCGTAATCTTTAGTTGGGCCAAATATTCTAGCGCAAAACAAACCGTCACGTTCGGGCTTAAAGGTTCTGTAGTTTATGGTCTCTGGCTTTTTAATCTCTCCGTATGACCACGAAAGTATTCTCTCAGGAGAAGCTAAAGACACTTTTATCTCATCAAATACCTTGGGAGAAGCAAGGGGGTTAAAAGGATTATTTGTAAGTTCTTGGTTCATTTTTATACCTCGATATCTGCAATAGGATTAATTTAAATAAAGCTACTTGCTTTAATCGTCCTCCTTTGCATCAAGAAGTTCCATGTTAAGCCCCAATCCACGAACCTCTTTAACTAGCACGTTAAATGACTCGGGAACCCCAGCCTCAAAATTATCTTCACCTTTAACGATAGACTCATAGACCTTAGTACGGCCAGCCACATCATCGGACTTTACAGTCAGCATTTCCTGCAAAGTATAGGCAGCACCATAAGCCTCAAGAGCCCAAACTTCCATCTCTCCAAAGCGTTGTCCGCCAAATTGAGCTTTACCGCCTAACGGTTGCTGAGTAACGAGAGAATATGGACCCGTGGAACGAGCATGGATTTTGTCATCCACAAGATGATGAAGTTTAAGAAGATACTTAATTCCAACCGTAACAGGCCTGCTAAACTGTTCGCCTGTTCGTCCGTCATAAAGAATAGATTGACCGGACTGGTCAAATCCAGCTCTCTTCAAGGCATCATCAACGTCACCTTCTTTGGCACCATCGAAAACTGGAGTAGCAATGGGGACTCCCCTAGAAACATTTCCTGCAGCCTCCAGCAACGAATCGTCATCAATATCACTTAATCCTTCATCATAAACATCTTGTCCGTAAGCTATCCGCATAGCTTCTTTAACAGGCGTTAAATCACCCGTTCTACGATAATCTTGGATGGCATTATCAATTTGGAGACCTAAACCTCTCGCAGCCCAACCCATATGAGTCTCCAAAATCTGACCTACGTTCATTCGAGAAGGAACACCAAGAGGGTTCAAACAAAAGTCAACTGGAGTTCCATCCTCAAGAAAAGGCATATCTTCCATTGGCACAACTTTGGATATCACGCCTTTGTTTCCATGACGCCCTGCCATTTTATCACCCGGCTGAAGCTTGCGTTTTACAGCTATGAATACCTTAACCATTTTCATAACGCCTGGAGGCAAATCATCTCCCCGACGAACTTTTTCTACCTTGTCGTCGAAACGAGCGTCAAGTGCACGTTTTTGAGCGTCGTACTGCTCATTCAATGCCTCAACAATTTGAGCATCTTTTTCTTCTGAAAGAGCAAGTTGCCACCATTGGCCTTTTGTTAATGAGCCCAGTAGCTCATCATCAATTTTCGTGTTAGGCTTAACACCCTTAGGACCTTTAACGACGTTTTTTCCTACCAATGTATTTTTTAACCTAGCGTAAATATTGCGATCCAATATTGCTAATTCGTCATCGCGGTCTCTGGCCAAGCGTTCAACTTCTTCTCGCTCAATCTGAAGTGCCCTCTCGTCTTTTTCGACCCCGTGCCTATTGAAAACTCGCACTTCTACAACAGTTCCATAGTCCCCAGGCTTTACCCGCAGAGAAGTGTCGCGCACATCAGAAGCTTTTTCACCAAATATTGCTCTCAGCAGTTTTTCCTCTGGTGTCATGGGACTTTCGCCCTTAGGAGTTATTTTGCCAACCAAAATATCACCAGGCTCAACATCCGCACCGATATACACTATTCCAGCCTCATCCAGATTCCTAAGCGCCTCTTCACCCACGTTAGGTATGTCTCGAGTTATTTCTTCTGGCCCTAACTTGGTATCACGAGCAGCAACCTCAAACTCCTCGATGTGCACTGATGTGAATACGTCATCTCTGGCTACACGTTCAGAAATAAGAATTGAGTCTTCGTAATTGTATCCATTCCAGGGCATAAATGCCACGACTACGTTCTTGCCAAGAGCTAATTCACCTAAATCAGTTGAAGGTCCATCTGCAATGACTTCCCCTTTTCCAACTGTTTGCCCCACCTTGACTAAAGGGCGCTGATTAATACAGGTATTTTGGTTAGACCTCTGAAATTTTCGGAGTCGATAGATATCAACTCCAGCGTCACCCAATTCAAGGTCCTCGGTAGCTCTTATAACTATACGCTGAGCATCAACTTGATCGATAACTCCTGCACGCTTTGCCATAATAGCGGCACCCGAATCTCTAGCGACAACACCCTCCATACCTGTACCTACTAGTGGGGCTTCTGCGCTCAGCAACGGAACTGCCTGACGCTGCATGTTGGAACCCATTAAAGCTCTATTAGCATCATCATTTTCAAGAAATGGTATCAGAGATGCAGCGACAGAAACTAATTGCTTTGGGCTCACGTCTATTAAATCAACACTTTCATTTGGAGCTAAAGTATAATCGCCATTTTGCCGTGTTGATACTAGATCACTAATAAATTTTCCGGATTGGTCTAGCTTAGCATTAGCTTGAGCAACAGTGTGTCTCATCTCTTCCGTGGCAGACAAATAATGAACCTCATCAGTAACTTGCCCGTCTTTCACTATTCGGTATGGCGTTTCAATAAAACCATACTTATTGACACGAGCGAACGTAGCCAAAGAGTTAATCAAACCAATATTTGGACCTTCAGGCGTTTCAATCGGACACATACGTCCATAATGAGTTGCATGAACATCTCTGACTTCAAATCCAGCACGTTCTCTTGTTAAACCACCAGGCCCTAATGCAGAAAGTCTCCGCTTATGAGTGACCTCAGACAACGGATTAGTTTGATCCATAAACTGAGATAGCTGGCTAGATCCAAAAAACTCTCGAACGGCAGCAGCGGCAGGCTTGGCATTAATCAAGTCTTGGGGCATCACATTATCTATTTCAACACTGGACATACGCTCTCGTATAGCTCTTTCCATTCTTAATAAACCAACGCGATACTGATTTTCCATTAACTCACCTACTGACCGGACCCGCCGATTTCCTAGGTGGTCAATATCATCAACTTCTCCCTTACCATCGCGCAATTCTACCAAAGCTTTGATACATGCTACGATATCTTCACTTCTAAGCGTCCTTTGGGTATCCTCTGCATCAAGTGCCAATCGCATATTCATTTTAACCCTTCCGACAGCTGAAAGATCATAACGCTCACTGTCGAAAAATAATGTGTCGAACAATGTGGATGCTGCTTCGACTGTTGGAGGTTCCCCCGGACGCATTACTCTGTAAATGTCAAGCAAAGCAGTGTCTCTATTTAAATTTTTGTCCTGAGCCATCGTATTGCGTATGTATGCGCCGACATTTACGTTATCGATATCTAAAACAGGAATCTCGTTCACACCGGCATCTGCAAGATCTTTAAGCGTCCCACCGACTAGAACACCTTCTTTGTCATACTCAGCAGTAAGCTCATCTCCAGCCTCTACAAAAATCGCGCCATCTTCTTCATTAATTATGTCTTTAGCAACAAACCGACCAACAATCTGATCATAAGGCAACAATAGCTCAGTGACTTTACCCTCATCTTTAAGCTTTTTAACTGCTCTTGGGGTTATTTTTTTTCCTGCTTCAGCGATTACTTCTCCGCTAGCGGCGTCAACCAAATCAAAAGTGGGCCGAGTTCCCCGGACTCGATCAGGAAAAAACTTCGTTACCCAACCGTTCTTTTTGTTAAGTTTGTATGGTACCGTTTCGTAGTAGGCATCCATTATACTTTCTTGATCCATTCCGAGAGCATACAGTAAAGTTGTTACTGGAAGCTTCCTTCGACGATCAATTCTGGCGTATACAACATCCTTGGCGTCAAATTCAAAATCCAGCCACGAACCGCGATAAGGGATAATTCTGCAGGCAAAAAGGAGCTTTCCAGAACTATGCGTTTTTCCTTTATCATGATCAAAAAATACACCCGGTGATCTGTGCATCTGCGAAACAATTACTCGTTCTGTGCCATTTACAACAAATGTGCCGTTTGGAGTCATGAGAGGCATATCTCCCATGAAAACATCTTGCTCTTTGATATCCTTGACCGACTTCGCACCCGTATCTTCATCAACATCAAAAACTATTAGTCTAAGCTTAACTTTCAAAGGGCCACTGTAAGTCATATCTCGCTGTTGGCACTCTTCAACATCATACTTGGGCGGCTCTAAATCATAACTCACAAATTCAAGTATTGATGTTTCATTGAAATCCTTAATTGGGAAAACAGACTGGAAGACACCTTTTATTCCTTCGCCATCTAAGGGCTCAGGTTGATCACCAGATTTCAAGAACAAATCGTAAGAAGACTTTTGAACCTCGATGAGGTTCGGCATATCTAGGACTTCTCTAATTTTTCCATAATATTTTCTTAAACGTTTTTGGCCGATGTAGGACTGTGCCATGCTGTTACACACCTTTTACTTATCTCACTGGCAATGCAATCTGTCGGGTACCAGTTACATTCCCACACGAGAGTGGACCTATGAAAACCTATTCTTGACTTTCTTCCCGTTAGAAAGTCTCCCGGTTTTACATCTTTCCTAATAAAACACCCTGTCGGTTGATGCTTTATAAGACAGACGAAGCCGGACCTGAAAATACCAGATCCAGCTAGTAAGTAGTTCAAATATGGTTTTACGCCAGTTCTACTTCAGCACCAGCAGCTTCCAACTTAGACTTAATTTCTTCAGCTTCAGCTTTTTCGGCACCTTCTTTTATTTTACCGCCAGCCTCTACTAAGTCTTTAGCTTCTTTCAAACCTAGACCAGTAATACTGCGGACTTCTTTTATCACAGCGATCTTGTTGCCGCCTGCGCTCTTCAGAACAACATCAAACTCAGACTTTTCTTCTGCTGATGCTCCACCAGCATCTCCAGCAGGTCCAGCCATCATTACTGCTCCACCCGCCGCGGGTTCGATACCGTATTCATCTTTGAGTATAGTTTTAAGTTCCTGTGCTTCTAGCAGGGTAAGACCAACGATCTGTTCTGCCAATTTTTTTAGATCAGCCATTTTCGACTCTTTCCGTTTTAAGTTGTGTTCCAACGTGCTTCATTACATAAAACACGCCATTCAATTGCTTCATGCAGCTCTTTCTTCAATTGTAGAAATAACACTTGCAATATTGCTCGAGGGGGCACCAAGAACACCTGCGATGGTTGCAGCCGGTGCACCTATACATCCAACAATGGAAGAAATAAGCTCATCACGAGAAGGCATTTTCGAAACAGCCTCCACGCCAGCGCGATCCAGAGCATTTT
>CACPPZ010000007.1 GCA_902635985.1 Paracoccaceae bacterium | reverse complement strand
TCAATTAATGAAGAATTTCCTCGATAATACAGGAATTAAATTATGACTGATGAAATGAAACCATTAATCTATGCAGCCTCAGAGGGGCCGTTAAGCACGGCTCAGGCTAAATTAGCGTTTGATATCTTGTTTGAAGGTAAAGCGACGCCCTCGCAGGTTGGTGGTCTATTGATGGCGATGAGAGCGCGCGGTGAATCCGTTTCGGAATATTCAGCAGCAGCAGAAGCCATGCGATCTAGGTGCATTTCTGTAAATGCTCCACCAGGGTCTATTGATATAGTTGGCACAGGTGGCGACGGAGTAGGAACACTTAACATTTCTACAGCGTCTGCCTTCGTAGTAGCTGGAGCCGGAGTAAATGTAGCTAAACATGGTAATAAAAATTTAAGTTCAAAATCAGGCGCTGCCGATGCTCTGACTAGTCTTGGGATAAACGTGATGGTCGATGCCAGTGTAGTAGAATCAGAAATCCATCATGCGGGCATAGGGTTTATGATGGCTCCAATGCATCACCCTGCCACAAAGCATGTTATGCCTATCCGGCAAGAGCTTGGGTGCAAAACCATTTTCAATATTCTTGGACCATTGACTAATCCTGCAGGTGTAAAACGTCAACTAAGCGGTGCGTTTGCGCCAGACCTTCTTTTTCCAATGGCTGAAACACTAGACAATCTTGGATGCGAAAAAGCTTGGCTGGTACATGGATCGGACGGTACAGATGAACTTACGATTATAGGCTCATCGTCGGTAGTAGAACTAATTAATGGGAAAATAAGTTCTTTTGATATTCATCCAGAAGATGCAGGTTTGCCTACTCACACATTATCTGAAATACTAGGGGGTTCTCCAGATGAAAATGCAGCTGAACTCGAAGCTTTGCTTAAGGGGAAAAAAAGTGGATATCGGGACGCCGTGCTTTTAAACGCCTCTGCTGCTTTAATGATTGCTGGAAAGTGTGATACTTTAAAAGATGGAGTAGA
Source organism: Paracoccaceae bacterium (assembly GCA_902635985.1). GTDB lineage: Bacteria > Pseudomonadota > Alphaproteobacteria > Rhodobacterales > Rhodobacteraceae > Salinivivens. Next base: position 51,968 of record CACPPZ010000007.1, on the reverse strand, counting down.
ATATTCGGTCGAAAGTATAGACAGTGGTAAAGCAAATGAAGCTTTGGAGATAGTCAAAAAAGTCTCTAATGGTGAGCTATGACTAAAACTATATTAGATACCATCAAAGAATACAAACTGAAGGAAATCGAAAAAGATAAAAAGCTTGTATCTACAAGCGATATCGAGGAGCTTGCAAAATCTGCATCTCCCGTGAGAAAGTTCTGCGAAGCAATAAAACTTGCTCAGAAAACTGGCTATGGATTGATAGCAGAAATAAAAAAAGCTTCACCATCAAAAGGGTTAATTCGAGATGACTTTAATCCAGAAGAATTAGCTATAGCCTATGAAAAAGGCGGTGCTACTTGTTTGTCTGTTTTGACAGATAAACCAAGCTTTATGGGTGATAAAGCCTATTTGACCTCTGCAAGAAGCTCAAGCAACCTCCCTGCCCTGCGAAAAGATTTTATATATGACACGTATCAGGTTATTGAGGCACGAGCATTAAATGCAGATTGTATTTTGATAATAATGGCTTCAGTCAGTGACCAGCAGGCAAAAGAGCTAGAACATGCCGCTATTTCATGGAACATGGACGTTTTAATCGAGGTGCACGATGAAATAGAACTTGAGCGAGCAATGAATTTAAATTCTCCTATGATTGGCATAAATAATAGAAATCTTAAGACATTCGAGACTTCAACCGACACAACGAAAAGGCTATCACAACTTTTACCAAGTGAGCGATTGATTATTAGTGAAAGTGGGCTTTTCAGTAATTATGATCTGAGGTCTATGGCAAGATTAGGCGTAAGGTCATTCCTAATAGGAGAAAGTTTAATGCGACAAGATGATGTGACAGAAGCAACCCAAAGAATTCTTGAAAACCCTTTGAGGCCATAAATGTCGAATTCTTTAACCCACTTTGATAAAAAAGGCAACGCTCACATGGTTGACGTCAGCTCAAAAGTTAATACCGACAGGATAGCCGTAGCAAAAGGTAACGTCAGAATGAAACGTGAGACTTTTGATATCATGACTGAGGGTAAAGCAAAGAAAGGCGACGTTTTGTCCATTGCGCGCATAGCGGGCATCATGGGCTGCAAAAAAACTTCTGAATTGATACCTCTTTGTCACCCAATCCCATTAAGCAACGTAAAAATAGATCTTGTGCCAAATAAAGAATTGCCGGGAGTAGATATTGAAGCTCATGTAAAAACTAATGGACCTACAGGTGTTGAAATGGAGGCTTTAACAGCCGTTTCAGTAGCATCCCTCACCGTTTATGATATGTTAAAGGCCGTCGATAAAACAATTGAGATTGGTAATCTTCGATTAACGAGGAAAGAAGGCGGAAAGTCAGGACTTATCGAAAATCCATGATTTCTGTACACGAAGCTTTAGAAAAATTATTTGCACTTGCAAAAGTTACACCCGTAGAAAAAATTGAGCTAAGAAAATGTTTAGGTCGTGTATTGGCTGCACCGCTGCGGGCAACTAGAAACAATCCCCCTTTTCCATCTTCGGCGATGGATGGATATGCTATAAATAAAAAAGATTTGAAATTTGGAAAAGAATTTAAAGTTATTGGGGAGTCTGCCGCAGGGCACTCTTATAACGTGCCGATAGACCAAAACGAAGCGGTGAGAATTTTTACTGGATCTAGAATCCCTGATGGAGCTAACTTTGTAATAATTCAAGAGGACGTTGAAGCCTTAGGCGAGTCAATAAGAGTAAAAGAACAGTTTGATAAGAAATCGCATATTAGAATGGAAGGTTCTGACTTTTCTATTGGTCATACAGTAATGGCCCCACTTATACTTAGAGCAAAAGATATTTCGTTGATAGCAGCAATGAACTTTTCGCATATAAGCGTGCGAAAAAAGCCAAAAGTTGCAATAATTTCTACTGGCGATGAGTTAGTATTTCCCGGAGAGACACCAAAATCTGATCAAATAATTGCTTCTAACGCATTTGGAATAGCTGCACTTTGTGAAGACTGTGGGGCTGATGCACGAATACTACCAATTGCTCAGGATAATTTAAAATCTATCGAATATATTCTGGGATTAGCGCAGGGTGCTGATGTAATTATAACAATAGGTGGAGCATCGGTCGGAAAGTATGATCTTATCAATGCAGCAACAAATAACGTTGGTATTGATAAAAGTTTTTATAAGGTGGCAATGCGACCTGGAAAACCATTGATGGCTGGAAAAATAAATAGCACCCCAATTATTGGTTTACCCGGAAATCCCGTTTCAGCACTAGTTTGTGGCTATGTCTTTATAAAGCCATTGATGCATGCGATGCTAGGATTAGAAAGAAAAAGCACCCCTCGCCTCAAAGCGCCGTGCAGCACTCCAATTCTGGAAAATGGGCCACGTGAGCACTATATGCGCGCTGTTTTACTTTCGAACGGATGTCTAAAACCTGCAGAAAATCAAGATAGTGCGAGATTGGCTTTGTTATCCGATTCAAATGCTCTCCTTATCAGACCGCCGTATGCGAAGGCCATTCCTGCAGACACCTTGTGCGAATACATCAAAATTTAACGTGAAACCATAAAAGCTTGACACAAAAAAGGAACATTAGTAGAACAAAAATAAAAGACTGAGGAAAAAGCATGCTTACACGTAAACAATTGGATCTGCTAAATTATATTAATAAGCACTTGAATAAGGACGGAATACCGCCGTCTTTTGATGAAATGAAAGAAGCCTTGGATTTACGTTCAAAATCTGGAATTCACAGACTGATTACTGCATTAGAGGAACGCGGTTTCATTCGAAGGCTTGCACATAGAGCGCGTGCAATTGAGATAGTAAAGTTACCAGACTCGCTGGAAACGAATAATAAAGTAGCCGAATTAAACGCTAACCATTCCAAAAACTCATCTAGTAAACTAGAGACAGACTCAAATTATCTTCCTAGTTCAGTACACGCTAAAGAGTTACCGGTAATGGGCCGCATAGCAGCTGGAGTTCCAATCGAGGCTATAAGCCAAGTTTCTCACAACGTGGCCATTCCAGGTCATATGCTAAGAAATGGAGGAGACCATTATGCGCTTGAGGTTAAAGGTGACTCGATGATTGAAGAGGGAATTAATGATGGCGACATAGTTGTAATAAAAGAAACAAAAACAGCTGTAAATGGCGATATTGTTGTAGCCCTAGTTAAAGATAGTGAGGCAACATTGAAAAGGTTCTTTTATAGAGGCGATGCGATAGCCTTAGAAGCGGCTAATCCAGCTTATGAGACAAGAATAGTGCCTAGTGACCAGGTAAAGGTTCAGGGTCGATTAGTCGGTTTAATTAGATCTTATTAATTTATTTGTTTAGATTATAATCTTTTCGCAGAAAGGATTTTGATCTTACATAAGCCATTTTTGATCTAAACAAGACATGCTTGTTCATTGGTCTTTCTAATTGTAAGAAAAACTATCATTTTCTGGTAATTTGAAAAAAGGCAAAAACTATGTCTAAGGTTGTGACACGAATTGCTCCCTCTCCCACTGGCGATATGCATATAGGCACTGCCCGCACAGCTCTATTTAACTGGTTATACGCCAGAGGCAGAAATGGTAAATTTTTACTTAGAATTGAAGATACAGACAAAAGTCGCTCTAATAAGGCCGCAACAGATGCTATTTTAACTGGTATGGCGTGGCTAGGATTGGATTTTGATGGTGATCCTATCAGTCAGTCAGAGCGGGCACCCCGTCATATCGAGATTGCATATAAGCTCTTGGAAATAGGTCAAGCATACAAATGTTTTTTATCAGAATATGAGATAAATGACTTGAGAAGCTTGGCGATTAAAAATAAAAGTCCAACTGCTTTTCGAAGTCCCTGGAGAGAAGCACCATCATCCACATTTCCTAATAAACCATTTGTAATAAGAATTAAGGCTCCGCAAAGTGGAGCTACGATAATTAATGATGAAGTTCAGGGCAATATTAGCATACGGAATAATCAGCTTGATGATATGATCCTACTTAGATCTGACGGAACACCGGTGTACATGTTAGCTGTCGCAGTTGATGACCACGATATGGGGGTAACACACATTATTCGGGGTGATGATCATTTAAACAATGCTGCCAGGCAAAATTTAATTTATTCTGCATTGAACTGGAACATTCCAGTTTACGCACACATTCCACTCATACATGGTGAAGATGGAAAAAAATTATCCAAACGAAATTCAGCCACGAGCGTGATAGAATATAAAAAAATGGGGTATCCTGCATCGGCAATGAGAAATTACCTTGCACGATTGGGATGGAGCCATGGAGACGATGAATTTTTTACTGATGAGCAAGCAAAAAAGTGGTTTGATCTGCAACATATTGGGAAAAGCCCCTCAAGGTTTGACTTTAAAAAATTGTCCAATATCTCTAAATTGCATATAGCAAATGCAGATAATGCTGCACTGCTGCATGAGCTAATTGAATACCTAAATGTTGTCGATCAGCCAAGTTTGTCTCAAACTCATTTAAATGGACTTCTAAGGTCACTAGATTTCACAAAATCTTCTGTGAAGAGCTTTCCTGAACTACTTGAAAAAAATAGTTTTATTTTAAAAGATAGACCAATTTATATTGATCCTGATTTAAGAGAAAAAATAGAAGAATTTCCTCTAAAAACTCTCAAAATATTGACGCCGCAACTGCAAAATGTTAAATGGGATAGAAGTAAGTTAGAAGAGTTATTGAACTCAGTCTGTGAACAGGTAGAATTAAAGTTTAGGACTGTAGCTCCCATCCTCAGAGCTGCTTTGGCGGGCAGCTCAAAAACACCGAGTGTGTTTGATATGATGACAGTTTTAGGTAGGGAAGAGACAATTGAGCGTCTAATTGAATTTGAAGTTAAAAATAATAACGAAATTTAAGTCAAATAGCTCATGATAGCTTGGGATAATAGCGTAAACTAGTTGCTGCATTTCTGGAGGACAGTATGACTGGCACATCAAAAACGGCAAAACTTATTATTGGATCAAATGAGGTTGAATTGCCTATTCATTCGCCATCAGCGGGAGCTGATGTAATTGATGTTACAAAATTATATAACCAAGCCGGTGTATTTACATACGACCCCGGTTTTACGTCTACTGCCAGCTGCGATAGTACAATAACCTATATCGATGGTTACAAAGGAGATCTTTTACATCGAGGTTATCCAATAGATCAGCTCGCTCATAAGTCACACTATTTGGAGGTATGCTTCCTGCTATTATACGGCTATTTGCCGACTGGCGCTGAGTTAGAAGATTTCGAGCAAAGGGTCACAACTCATACAATGCTTCATGAACAGATGATGTATTTTTTCAGAGGCTTTCGTCGTGATGCACACCCCATGGCGGTTATGACTGGCGTAGTTGGAGCAATGTCAGCATTTTATCATGACAGTACGGACATAACAGATCCTTGGCAAAGAGAAGTAGCCTCTATAAGGCTTATCGCAAAAATGCCAACAATAGCTGCCATGGCTTATAAGTATACAATTGGGCAACCCTTTGTTTACCCACTAAACAATTTGGACTACGCATCAAATTTTTTAAGAATGTGCTTTGCAGTTCCAGCAGAAGAATACCAAGTTAATCCCATTTTAAGCCGGGCGATGGATAGAATTTTTACCTTACATGCAGATCATGAACAGAATGCATCTACTTCAACAGTTCGATTAGCAAGTAGCTCTGGTGCAAACCCATTTGCATGTATTGCTGCAGGAATTGCCTGCCTTTGGGGACCAGCTCACGGCGGTGCAAATCAAGCTTGTTTAGAAATGTTAAAGGAAATTGGAACTGTTGAGCGTATTCCTGAGTATATTGCCAAAGCAAAAGATAAAGACGATCCATTTCGATTGATGGGATTCGGGCATAGAGTATATAAAAATATTGACCCAAGAGCGAAGGTATTGAAGACATCTGCGGACGAAGTATTAGAACTTCTTGGCATCGAGGATAACCCACTGTTACAAGTCGCAAAGGAGCTAGAGTATATGGCCCTCAATGACAAATATTTTATTGAAAAGAAGCTTTTTCCTAATGTTGATTTTTATTCTGGTATTATTCTAGAAGCAATGGGTTTCTCAACCTCAATGTTTACTCCAATATTTGCAGTTTCTAGGACCGTAGGTTGGATATCACAATGGAAGGAAATGATTGAGGATCCACAAGTAAAAATTGGACGACCGAGGCAGCTATATCTTGGCGAAACTTTTAGGGACTATGTCGACATAGAAAATAGATAGTTTATAAATTAACGCCCCTCAAACTTTGCAATTCTTTTTTCATGAAATGCCAAAACACCTTCTTTAAAATCTCGCGTATCACCACATTTTTTTTGCAATTTCGCCTCAATCTCTAACTGTTCACTTAAAGAATTAGTAAAAGATTCTCTCATAGCAGTCTTAATTCCAGCAAAAGCTACCGTCGGGCCATTAGCAAGATATTCTAACCGAGACTTTAAATGACTATCGTAATTTTCGTCCTCAACAGCTTCATATATTAAGCCAATCTTTTGTGCCTCAGTAGCCATTATTTTATCAGCAAAAATCGAAGAACCAATAGCTTTTGCCAGTCCCATAGCCCGAGGAAGAAAGTAAGTACCACCAACATCTGGAATGAGGCCAATCCTACTGAAGGCTTGCACAAAATAAGCACTTGATTTCGCAATTACTATATCAGCTGCAAGTGCTAAATTTGCTCCAGCTCCCGCAGCAGCCCCATTTAAAGCGGTAACGGTTGGAACTGGAGAGTTGACTATCGAATGTATCAAAGGCTCATACTCATCTCGTAATGTTCGCTCTAAATCTAATGACTGTAACGAATTACCATCGCCTAAATCTTGGCCCGAGCAAAACGCATTACCCGCACCTGTCAAAACAACGACACGAGCTTCTTTTGAGTATCGAGTGACAGCATCTGTAAGCTCCGCCCTCAGTTGCGCATTCAAAGCATTCATCACATTTGGCCTATTTAAAATAATAGTTGCTACAGAGTTCTCAACTTCGACCAATAAATTTTCGTAATTCATAATTTATTTAAACGTCCCTAATTTTTTTGGTTAAGACACATAGCTTAATCACCCATGATTTCATTTAATTTCTTACGTTCCTCATCATTAAGCGGTGCACTTAAGTCATTTGAACTATTTGATATTTTTCTTAGCTTTCTAACATAGATTACAGCTGTTATGATTGAAAAAATTAAAAATAACGGCCCAAACCACCATAACACATAGTTAACTCCATCAATTCGTGGACGAAGTAATACAAACTCTCCGTAGCGATCAACTACAAATTGTACAACTTCCTTGTTACTATCACCTATCTGAAGTCTTTCCCTAACTAATACTCTCAAATCCCGGGCTAGAGCAGCGTCGCTTTCGTCAATACTTTCATTCTGACACACCAAACACCTTAAGTCCTTCGATATTTGTCGCGCGCGCTCTTCTAATGAAGGATTATCAAGAACTTCATCTGGTTCAACAGCAACAACCGAAGAAGAGATAGCAATAGCAAAAATAAAAATTACTTTTTGAAAACCCATGGTCATGCTTTTTCTATCTCGGTTCTTGAAGTAGATTTTGCCCCTGCCGCTACCCTATACCGTCTATCCGATAATGATATTAATGCACCCAATGCCATTATTATACATCCGGCCCAGATCCAATTTGCAAAGGGTTTTATGTACGTCCTTATTGTCCATTTACCATCTACCTGACGGTCTCCTAAAACCAAATAAATATCTCTCGTTAATTTGTAATCTATCGCAGCTTCAGTTGTTGGCATTTGTGCAACGGGGTAATTTCTTTTTTCTGGAAATAAGGTCGCTACAGTTTTTCCATCTTCGGCGACTTTAATCGATGCTTGTACGGAAAAGTAATTTGGACCTGATAAATTTTCAACCGACTCGAGTGTAAAATCATATCCGGAAAAAGACCAAGTTGCGCCCACGTTTGCCGTCCTTATATCCTCCGACTCCCAAGCCACTAGCCCCGAGATAGCAAATATCGTAGTGCCAAAACCGATATGAGCAACAGTTTTTCCCCAATCTGAACGTGGTAAACGAAATAGTCTTATAAAGTTTCGTTTTGAACCAGTCCGAGTATATAAATCATACAAGGCTCCTAAAATGATCCAAACTCCTAAAAATAAACCCATAGGACCAAGAATAGTTTTCTGAGCCTGCAAAGCCCAGACAAAGCAACCAAGTAAAATAGCAAAACAAATTGGTATCATCAGAGATTTTATTATTTTGTTTAACTTTCCTCTTTTCCAGGGAACCATAGCTCCAATTGGCAAAATTAAACCAAGTGCGACAATGAAAGGGGTAAAAGCTATATTAAAAAATGGGGGTCCGACACTTAATTTTCTATCAAAAAATATCTCCGCAATGTAAGGCCAAATGGTTCCAACAAAAACAACAAAAGCAGAGACAACCAATAAAATATTGTTAGCGACCAAAGAGCTTTCTCTACTTACAACAGAGAAAACACCTTTTGCCTGCAGAGAATTTGACCGCAGCGCAAAGAGGATTAAAGCTCCGCCTACAAAAATACAAAAAATCAATAGAATAAAAAAACCACGCTCTGGATCGTTAGCGAATGCATGAACTGAAGTCAGCAACCCAGATCGAACTATAAACGTTCCCGTAAGGGAAAAACCGAATGCCAAAATTGCCAAAAGAATTGTCCAACTTTTTAAGTTTTCGCGCTTTTCGACAACTATGGCGGAATGAAGAAGTGCAGCTGCGCATAACCAAGGAATAAAAGATGCATTTTCTACCGGATCCCAGAACCAGAAGCCGCCCCATCCTAATTCATAATAAGCCCACCAGCTCCCAAGTGCTATTCCTATTGTCAAAAACAACCATGCTGCAAGCGTCCAGGGTCTTACCCATCTACCCCATGCAGCATCTATTCTACCTTCGATGAGAGCAGCGACTGCAAAAGAGAATGACATACTCAAGCCAACATAGCCTAAATATAAAAATGGAGGATGAAAAGCTAACCCTGGATCTTGAAGTAAAGGATTTAGGTCCTGCCCGTCGAACGGTATCGGAAAAATTCGTAGAAACGGGTTGGACGTGAAAACGATGAATATCAAAAATGCAAGTCCAACTGCACCTTGAACGGAAAGAACTGTAGCTTTCAATCGAATTGGCAGATTGCTTCCAAACCATACAGCACTTGCTCCGAACAATGCTAAAATTAAAACCCATAAAAGCATAGAACCTTCGTGATTACCCCAAACTCCACTTATCTTGTAGAGCAGCGGTTTTAATGAGTGAGAGTTTAAAGCAACTAAACGGACAGAAAAATCTGAAGTAACAAACGCGTGAGTAAGAGAAGCAAACGCAACTAATAGAAGAGCAAATTGTAGGTTCGCCGCTACACTACCAAAGTTCATCATTCCATAGCTATTTCTGCGCGTGCCCACTAACGGGACAAGCGATTGCAAAAATGCAATTAACATAGCTAAAACTAAACAAAAATGACCTAACTCAGTAATCATGAATATGTAATGCCTCGCACTAAGATAGACAATCTTAAGAACTACCTTGTTACGTTAAATCATTTATTTGGTTCCTGATAAACCCCTTGCTCTTTAAGTGCGTCAATTACTTCCTTAGGCATGTAGCTCTCGTCATGCTTGGCTAAAATTTCAGAGGCGTAAAATACACCATCAGAAAATTTACCTGTTGCAACCATCCCCTGTTTTTCCTCAAATAGATCGGGCAGAATTCCAGTAAATTTCACAGAAACACTTTCATTACCATCTGTAACATTGAATGCAATGGTTTCGCCAACACCACGAAGTAAACTGCCCTCCTCTACTAGCCCACCTATCCTAAATACTTCGTTAGGATTAGGAGTATTTTCGACGACTTGAGTCGGGCTCTTAAAAAAGTTTATGCCATCTCTCATTGCAAACCCAATTAAAGTAGTAGCAACAGCTAATGCAACGAACGCAATGCTAATGATCTGAATTCTGCGCTTTTTTTTCAAATTCTTCATTGTGTGAATACCTACGGGAAAACTGGAGCCATTTGCAGCCCTAAGGTCTCTTTTTCATTCAACATCAAATTAGCATTCTGTATAGCCTGACCACTGCTACCTTTGGTTAAATTATCCAGTGCCCCGATTATAATAGATTTATCTTGTTTACGATCACCAACCACACCGATGTAACAATAATTAGAGCCTCTTACATCTTGTGTAGACGGCATTTTCCCAAAAGGTAGAACGTGGATGAAAGGCTCATCCTTGTATCGACTGTACAGTGAATTGTAAATTTTTTCGGAATTTCCTGTTACATAGGCAGTTGCAAGTACGCCTCGATTTGCAGGAATAAGATGAGGAGTAAATTGAATTTTTATAGGCTGTCTCGCTAAAAGTGACAGCTCCTGATCAAATTCCCCCAAATGTCTATGGGTCCCACCCACAGCATAAGCTTTAACGCCCTCTGACGCTTCTGAGTGCAGCAAATCTTCTCGCATTGCGCGCCCTGCGCCTGAAACTGCGCACTTCATATCTAAAATTATATCGCCAAAATCTATTACACTCGAGCTAATAAGTGGTCTCAATACGTACTGACCCAACGCTGCGTTGCAACCAGTACCTGCAATAAGTTTTGCACCTTTTATTTGCTCACGATAAAATTCGGTGAGACCATAAATAGCCATTTTCTGAAGTTCTGTCTTAATATGGGTTTCTTTGTACCATTTTTCATAATCATTAGCGTTTCTCAGACGGAAATCTGCGCTAAGATCAACAATCTTAAGATTTTTTGGAAGTTGGCCAATGACTTCCTGACTAGTTTTATGAGGTAAAGCACAAAAACATAAATCAATTTCTTCGAAATTTGTTTCTTCAAAATTTGTTAAATTAGGAAGTTTAATATGAGATAGATGCGAAAATATATCAGACATAGAGGATCCAGCTTTCGTGTTTCCTACCAACGCCATAACTTCCATTTTTGGATGCGTTTCGATAAGCCTTATAAGCTCAGCGCCTGTATAACCGGATGCTCCAATTATTCCAATTCTATGCGTCATAAGTATTCTCTTTTTGACAAAACTTAAGATTTAACAGTGTTCAAAGTCAATCTTACGTTTTAAAAACTGTGTTGCACGGTCAGAAACTTTTCTGGGGTCTCCTGTCGTTAAAAATTTGGAAACTATTCCAGTTCCTCTCATATTTGGGTGCCTATCCAAGTAATCCATTAAACTTTCTGCTACCAAGGCTGCCTGAGAGACGACCTTCACACTGGGACCTAAAGTTTCCTTAAAAATCGTCTCCAAGATCGGGTAATGCGTGCACCCAAGAACTGCAGCCTCGGGAGACGGCATTTTTCTTATTAGGGCTGCAACATGACTACGTACTAAACTTTCTGCCAGCAAGAAATCTCCCTCTTCAATTGCATCTACAACTCCTCCACATGCCTGTGCTTCAACGTCAACCCCAATAGCGCGAAATGCTAGTTCACGTTGAAAAGCTCTACTTGAAACGGTAGCCGGAGTAGCAAAAAGCGCAACCTTTTTAATAGAAACCTCCTTTGGCGCCGAGTTATCCCCCCAGTGGCGTTCCGTTAGAGCTTCAATTAATGGCACAAAAACGCCTAAACAGCGTTTACCTTCCGGTAGGAAATTTTCTTGTATTGATCTTAATGCAGCCGCCGACGCAGTATTGCAAGCCAAAATGACTAAATCACAGCCTTCATCCCATAACTTTTCCAAACCAATAGTGGTCAATTTATAAATATCAGCGGGCTCTCTTACTCCATAGGGTGCATTAGCGTTATCACCAAAATAGATTAAAGACTGGGTGGGCATTTTTTGCGATACAGTATCGAGGACAGTCAAACCTCCAAGTCCCGAGTCAAAGATTCCTACGGGCATTTATAACACCTATATATTTCTATGTTTATGTTCGAACTCATATCCATACTCAAAAGTTTGATTTTTATTTGGTGATAGCTTGTAAGTTTCAAGTCTCAAAAAATCCATCATTTTTCTAGAGTCATTTTTAAAAAGATTCAGTCTAGATCGCGGAATAGGCTTGCCAATTACTATCTTTACAGGTTTGTCTAAGCATAACTTAAATTCACGCAGCAACAAACCAGCTCGTAGAGTAGGATGTAAATGACTGGCTAATTGAAATATTCTGCTAGTATTGCCATCAAAAAAAATAGGAACAACCAAAGCATTTGATTTAAATATCATTTTAGCTGTAAATGATCTCCATGCTGGATCGGCTGGTTGAGAAAATAATTTAGATGAAGTGGATACAGTTCCACCAGGGAAAATGCCAATTGCGCCTCCACGAGATAAATGCTTCAGTGCATTTTTTCTGGTTTTCAAATTTAATGATACCGCATCACGATTATTTTTGAATGAAATAGGTAGGATTTTGTCTTTTATTTCCTGTGCTTTGTTAAAAATATCGTTTGCAATAATTTTAAAGTTTGCTCCACTTTGTGCCAGTATAGACCCCATCACCAAACCATCTAAAATCCCATACGGGTGGTTGGCCACGACTATCAACGGCTGGTCAACAGGGATATCCCCCAATTCACCTTGCATTATATCTATAGTAACCCCATAACCTTCCATTATTGAGTCCCAAAAATTTTGTATACAGTGCATGTTTGTTTTCAAATTTGGCGAACGGCTTAAAAGTGCTGATCTACCAGAAGCATTCTCTAAAAGCCTTATAAAGGTGCTACCAAGTCTGCTCTTTGCGGAGTGCGCATAACTTACGTCATGACTTACTTTTTCATACATAAAAAACCAAAAATATTGTTGTTCGCTAAGGCCACTATATTAATAAATGAAAATTATCCAGTAGTATCGAAAACAATAAGAATTTTTATACATCAAATACTTAATTAATTGAAATTTTAATGAATTAGTTTAACGATAATCTAAAATTATAGAGATAGTCATGGACTGGGACAAACTAAGAATTTTTCATGCAGTGGCAGGTGCGGGTAGCTTAACTCATGCTGGAGACACACTGCATTTATCTCAATCTGCAGTGAGCCGTCAAATTAGATCACTTGAAGAAAGCTTAAACACTATTTTATTTCACAGACATGCCCGAGGATTAATTTTAACTGAACAGGGCGAGTTGTTATTTGATGCAACAATATCAATGTCCAAAAGAATAGAGGCTGCATCTGCAAGAATTAAAGATAGTGAGGAAGAAATATATGGAGAATTGAGAGTCACTACGACAATAGGTTTCGGTTCATTATGGTTGGCTCCCCGACTACCAAAGCTCTACGATGATTATCCGCAACTTAAGATTGATCTAATGCTTGAGGAACGAGTACTAGATTTACCAATGCGTGAAGCGGATGTAGCAATTCGAATGAAAGAACCCAGCCAAGCCGATTTAATCAGAAAAAGACTTATGACTGTCAGGATGCGGCTGTATGCTTCGCCGCGCTACTTATCGCAAAATGGTGAGCCTCACACACTTGAGGATATGAAAAAGCACAGGCTCATCTGCCAAAACCCAAAGTCTGCGCAGGTAGGTGCGGGACTGGAACTCGTCCAAAAATTAATAAAATATGATCTCCCATCTATGTTAACGGTTAATAATTACTTTGGAGTATTACAGGCAGTAATTCATGACCTGGGAATTGGCGTTTTACCAGATTATGTCACCCAGGATTTTGATGGAGTTCAGAGGGTATTGCAAGACATCGAATCTGTTGAAGTGCCTGTCTATCTCGCTTATCCAGAAGAACTCCGCCATTCAAAAAAAATAGAAACATTTCGTGACTTTGTCCAAGACGAAATAATAGAACACCGAAAAAAAATAAAACTTGAGCAAGACACAGCTAATTTAAGAGCAAATTAAAATATACATAAATATCCCAATTAATATTACATTTACTGTTTTATATTTGGGTATTTTTCGACCTGTAAAATTTAAATTTTTTCAGATGATAGCAACCTTTACTTTTAGATATCACTAAAAAGTTTTCCAAAACCCGTTAAACTGTGCTCAACTTTGGCTAAGCGTAACATATTCCAAATCAAAACTTGATTTGATGAAAAGCAAATACAATCAAACTTTTTTTCAATTTCCTCAATAATACTAAGTGTTTGAAGGTTAGTACATGAAATAAATATTGCAGGCTGCCCAGAATATAGCTCCCTAACGGCCTGAACTATTGAGACTGGTTTTATTCTAGCCACATTTTGTTCGTTCTCTTCATTAAAAGTCCCTGTTACGCTTGTATTAATTCCATGAGAGTGAACCTCCTTAATTAAAATCTTAGACACATCAGATACATAAGGCGTTAGAAATAAAAGATCATTTATTTTCTTATATTTACAAGCCTCTATCAATGAAGACATTGGGTTGCAGACCTGTGCCACGTTACAGCCTTTTTTAATCATTTTTGAAACAATATCAGAGCCAATCACACTTGAAGCACTAGTGCAAGCATACCCAACAGCACCAAATCTTAATTTTTCAGGGAACAAACTGGCTGCTTTTGTCAATTCTTTCTTCATTGCCATTAAGCCATCTTCAGATACGTTGACTTCGCTAGAAATGCGGCTCACATGAAGAGCTAAATTAAGCCCCGATATTAGCTCCCAAAATTCGTATTCAATGGTTTCATCTGATTGCAGCACAATCAAACCAAGTTTAGATCTAAAGCCAATCGGTAATCCAAGCTCATGAGAAACTTTATGCATTAGAAGCCTCTATATTATCAGTATTTCGGAGCCACACTAAGGATTAATCAGTTTGGTACCAGCTGCTATAATCGAACAATTATCTTAATGATGTAAACCATTTTCTGTAGCTACAAAAACATTTGCTTAAAGTACAATTCTATTTAGACCCGCTGACTTATTGTTCGTAATGCTAAAACCTTTCCATTGCTCTCGCTATACCAATCCATTACTAGAAACATTAACAATTCAAGGAATAATATGCTCGAGCCTGAAATTACACCGGAACTTATTAAAAGTCATGGCCTAAACAATAGCGAATATGATTTGTTGCTAAAAATTATAGATCGAAAACCGACTTTTACAGAGCTAGGTATCTTTTCTGCAATGTGGAATGAGCACTGTTCCTACAAATCGTCAAAGAAATGGCTGCGATTACTTCCAACAAATGGTAAAAATGTAATATGTGGACCTGGTGAGAATGCTGGAATAGTGGACATTGGAGACAACCAAGCTGTTGTTTTCAAAATGGAAAGCCATAACCACCCAAGCTATATTGAACCACATCAGGGTGCAGCAACCGGTGTGGGAGGTATACTTAGAGACGTCTTTACAATGGGCGCGAGACCCATAGCAGCCATGAATGCACTATCATTTGGCGAATTATCTCATTCTAGAACAAAGGAACTAGTTCACGGTGTTGTAGAAGGTATTGGGAGTTACGGAAACTCCTTTGGGGTTCCTACCGTCGGAGGTGAAATTCGGTTTGACAAATCATATAATGGGAATTGCTTAGTAAACGCTTTTGCTGCTGGCTTAGTAGATCATGACATGATTTTTTATTCAGCTGCATCAGGTATTGGAATGCCGGTCGTTTATCTTGGAGCTAAAACAGGCAGAGATGGTGTTGGTGGAGCGACAATGGCATCAGCTGAATTTGACGATACAATCGAAGAAAAAAGACCAACGGTACAAGTAGGTGATCCTTTCACCGAAAAGAGGCTTCTAGAAGCTTGCTTGGAATTAATGAAGACAAATGCTGTTATCTCAATTCAAGATATGGGCGCGGCAGGCCTCACATGTTCTGCAGTAGAAATGGGTGATAAAGGAAATCTGGGTATTAAACTTAATCTAGATTTGGTGCCAACCCGCGAGGAAAATATGAGTGCATACGAGATGATGCTTTCAGAGTCCCAAGAACGAATGCTGATGGTTCTAAAACCAGAAAAAGAAGATCAGTGCAGGGCTATTTTTGAGAAATGGGATTTAGACTTTGCTGTTGTTGGAGAGACTATAAGTGAAGATCTTTTCATTATTCAACACAATGGAGAAATAAAGGCGCGAGTACCCTTAAAAGCCTTATCCGGTAATTCACCAGAATACGATCGTCCTTGGAAAGCCACAGCAAAAGCTAATCCTTTGCCAGAAACGCAAAAGTTCAATCCGATTGAGGGGCTACAATCTCTCATAAATTCGCCCAATTACTGCTCAAAGCAATGGGTTTTTCAACAATATGATAGCCAGGTTATGGCTGATACAATAATAACCCCTGGGTCTGGAGCAGGCTTAGTTAGGGTGCATGGAACCAATAAAAAGTTGGCATTTACAGCTGACGTAACTCCACGCTACGTAAAAGCTGATCCATTTACAGGCGGCAAACAAGCTGTAGCGGAAGCATTTCGAAATCTTTGTGCTGTTGGAGCAAAACCTATTGCTTCTACCGATAATTTAAATTTTGGTAACCCAGAAAAACCTGAAATTATGGGGCAACTTGTTCTTGCCATAAAAGGTATAGCAGAAGCGGCTGAAAAGTTAGAAATGCCGATAGTCTCGGGCAATGTGAGTTTATATAATGAGACAGATGGCGAACCAATACTACCAACTCCAACAATTGGCGCTTTGGGACTTTCAAGCGAAGGCGAAGAACCAATATTAAACTCAATTAACAATGGAGATTTATTACTCATTGTAGGTGAGACTTCTGGACATTTAGGGCAGTCTGCTATTTTTAACGAAATGTTTAATCTTCAAGATGGTGAACCACCCAACGTAGACTTAATAGCCGAAAAACAGAATGGATACTTCATTCTAAACAATCGAGAATTAATAAATGCTTGTACCGATTTATCGGACGGCGGTATCGCATTAGCAGCGTTTGAATTGGCTGAAATGGGAAATATCGGAATGGAAATCGATATCTCCGACACAGCTATTCTTTTTGGAGAAGACCAAGCTCGATATGTTATTGCATCTAACTTTGACCAAGCTGAGGCACTCTTTGTTAATGCTCACGAGGCAGGCGTGGTTATTAGAAAGATCGGCACACTTGGTGGTGATAAAATAAAGTTTGGAGAATTTTATTCTGACAAGGAAAAGTTATTCAATACTTTTCGAAATTCTTTTGCTGAAATTTTTAACTAATTATCTAAAATTAAATACTATTGAGTTTTTAGGCTTGTTCAAATGCGGAAAGAACATTTAGGATGTAGAAAGGAGATTTAAAATGGCTATGCAGGCAAATGAAATTGAGAATATGATACGTGAACAGTTTCCAAATGCCAGTATTACAATTACTGACTTAGCAGGAGATGGAAATCATTATTCTGCAGAGGTTATCGATGAAAGTTTCAAAGATATGAACCGAGTTCAACAGCAAAGGGCAGTTTATGCAGCCTTAAAAGGTAAAATGGATGGCTCAAACGGTGAACTACATGCATTGGCACTCACTACGAA
The DNA here is from genome assembly GCA_902635985.1 of Paracoccaceae bacterium. GTDB lineage: Bacteria > Pseudomonadota > Alphaproteobacteria > Rhodobacterales > Rhodobacteraceae > Salinivivens. The sequence goes on along the minus strand of CACPPZ010000007.1, from coordinate 34,553 downwards.
AGCCCCATCTGACTAGTAAAGGAAATAAGTATGTCTGACGTAAATGAAAAAATTAAAAAGACTATAGAGGAAAACAAAGTGGTTCTTTACATGAAAGGCAATAAATCAATGCCTCAGTGTGGGTTTTCTAGCAAAGTTGTGGGCGTTCTCAATTATATAGGCGTAGAATACGAAGATATTAATGTGCTTGCTGATGAAGTTGTAAGGCAGGGAATAAAAGACTTTTCGGACTGGCCAACAATTCCACAGCTATACGTGGAAGGTGAGTTTATCGGAGGGTGTGATATTATAACAGAGATGACTTTATCTGGCGAGCTTGACAACTTGTTTGAAAAAAATGGTATTGAATTCGACAAAGATGCTGCAAAAAAAATCCGTGAAGCTAACGCTTGATCATTTCCAAACCAATATGCAAATTAATGATTTGAATTAAATTTAGCTACCTTTTCTAGACGCGTTGCAGTTTTAGATAGTAGCTCAGAAATTTCATTTGCAAACGCTGGCTTACTTTCAGAAGTAGCCTTGGCCGCGGATAACGCTTTATCTAATTCAGTTTCTTTCTGCTCAATTAGCAGCTCTCGCTCTGCAAACGATTTCTCTGCATTTATCATTCTATCAGCCAACATTAACCCTGCCATAAGCAGCATTCGAGATTCCGACAATCTACCCAACTGTGAAACCAATTTTTGAGATTCAGAATTTAACAAATTCGCCGCGTCGGTGAGAAAGTTTTCTTCGCCCTCTTGGCAAGCAACTTCAAAATCTCTACCTCCTATCGATAACTTTATTTCAGGCATCAGCTTCAATCTCCAGGATTTTCAACTACTTCAGTTAATCTTTTATAAAGTGCTTTCACAGTTTCTCGCTCTTCCTCTCTTTCAGCTAGTAAAGCTTTTACCTCCTTATTATGCTCTAATTTTAATTTCTCAATTACAGCTTCAAGCCTTTCGTTCTCAGAGGTGAGATTTTTTAAATCAGTGCTAACGTGTTCAAGATCAAAGGTAGAGCTTTTTGAAAATTGAGATACCATTCGCTCTATTTCGTCTAGCGCCAACCCAATTCTACGCTCAAAATCAACTATTTGATCCATATCTTAACCTTTAATCAAATGCACTAGGATAAATTACTTATATTTTATAAACCTGTTTCAAAATTTTTCATAGATTAACTTTGCTTATTTACTAAATATTAATCTCTACAATCATCTTCTCACTGTTTACTTGAACTTCGCAGTACTCATGTTAAGGAGTGATATGTATTAATTTTCTGAAGGACCCGATCTTCGATGGAACTTGAAAAACTTCGAGCACTTCACCCCAAGCATTGGGAAAAAGCCAATGCCATACGCATGTTAACACTAGACGCTGTGGCCGCTGCAAACTCTGGTCATTCGGGTATGCCAATTGGGATGGCAGATGTTACAACGGTTTTGTTCGAAAAACATCTTAAATTTAGCACGCAACATCCTAATTGGCCTGATAGAGATAGATTTATATTATCAGCTGGTCACGGGTCAATGCTTCTTTATAGTGTTGCGTACCTTTGTGGTTATTCAGATTTTGACATCGATGAACTCAAGAACTTTAGGCAGCTTGGTAAAAAAACAGCGGGGCATCCAGAAAATTTTCTATCAGATGTAATCGAGACAACCACGGGACCACTCGGACAAGGTATAGGAAATTCCGTGGGGTTCGCGATAGCAGAAGAAAGCCTCCGTGCTAGATTTGGACGAAACATCATCGATCACTATACTTATGTAATCGCCGGAGACGGGTGTCTAATGGAAGGAGTCAGTCAGGAAGCTATCAGCCTTGCTGGGCATCTCAATCTTAACAAGCTTATCGTTTTTTGGGACAACAATAATATTACTATAGATGGACCTGTAAATCTTGCCGATTCAACCAATCAGAAAATACGCTTTGAGGCGTCAGGCTGGTCAGTTATCGAAATAGACGGTCATGACCCAGAGGCAATCGATACAGCAATCTTGGCAGCGAAAAGTTCACAAAAACCCACAATGATTGCTTGTAAAACGCATATTGCAATCGGCACCACAGCGCAAGACACTTCTAAAGGGCATGGAGCCTTAACCGATCCCGAATTAATTAAAAGTGCAAGAGAAGTTTACAAATGGAAATATGAACCATTTGATGTCCCAAAATCAGTTAAAGAGCAGTGGGAAGAAGCCGGCCGTAACGGAGAGAAAACATTTAATTCATGGCAATCTAAGGTTGAAAACCTAACAAGTGCGCAAAAGTCTGAGTTTGAGAGGGTTTTTAATGGGGATGCTCCTAAGAAATTAAGTACGGCTATTCGAAAATTCAAGAAACAAAACAGTGCTGCATCACCGGCAATAGCAACACGGAAATCCAGTGAATTAACACTAAACGCGGTAAATAGTATTATGAGAGAAACAATTGGAGGCTCGGCAGATCTGACTGGTTCAAATAATACTAAATCAACCGACATGAAAATATTTGATAAATCTAACCGAAAAGGTCGCTACATACATTATGGTATTCGAGAGCACGCCATGGCAGCGGCAATGAATGGCATGGCGCTTCATGGAGGTATCCGACCTTACGGAGGAACTTTCATGTGCTTCACTGATTACGCTAGACCAGCAATGCGACTTGCAGCACTTATGAAAATACCAACCATTTTCGTTATGACCCATGATAGTATTGGACTCGGAGAAGATGGCCCAACCCACCAACCTGTGGAGCATCTCGCTATATCACGATCCACCCCAAATACTTTAGTATTTCGACCTGCCGATACCATTGAAACTGCTGAAAGCTGGGAGATAGCACTATCCAAAACAAACACTCCGTCTGTTTTGGCTTTATCTAGACAAAACCTGCCAACTGTTAGACGAAAGCATCAGATGGCTAACCTAGTCTCTAAAGGTGCATATATTTTAGAGGAAGCTTCAACAACCAGACGGGTTATACTGATCGCAACTGGATCTGAAGTTTCTATAGCTTTAAAAGCACGTGAGTTATTACAAGAAAAAGGAATAGGAACGAGAGTTGTATCAATGCCTTGCATGGAATTATTTTCGCAACAAGATGAACTCTACAAAAAACGTGTATTACCTAGTGGACAGTCAATTAGAATTGGTATCGAAGCAGGAGTACGTCTCGGTTGGGATGAGTGGCTTTTGGGTCAAAGGGCAAAAGCAAACAAATCTGCCTTTATAGGCATGACAACTTTTGGCGCATCTGCTCCCGCTGAAGTTTTGTTCAGTCATTTCGGCATAACACCAGATAGAATTGTTAAGGAAGCAACAAATCTTTTGTAGTTTTTAATTAATCAATAATAAATTTTCCTTGGCATTAATACAAATCTAAAAAAGTTTGCGCTAACTGTTTGCGCAAACATATAGTTTTATCGCTAACATATTAATTTTAAATAAAATTATCATTTTTATTCTTAAGATATTGGTTATAAGAGAATCACATATTTTGGGGATAACATGACAACAACTCTAGGGATAAACGGCTTTGGCCGAATTGGCCGAGCAACCTTGGCAAGCATTAGTGAATACGCTAGAAATGATGTCGTTGTTTCAAAAATTAATGCACCTGGCCCAATAGAAACTAACGCACATCTTTTGAGATACGACAGTGTGCATGGTCGTTTTGCTGCCAAAGTTGAAGTTAAAGAAAACAGCTTAGATCTTGGACGAGGGCCGATAGAAGTCTCCTCGTCATATAATGCAGCTGATTTAGATTGGTCAGGTTGTGATGTTGTGCTCGAATGTACTGGAAAGTTCACCACTTACGATAAAGCTTTAGCTCATGTTAAAAATGGAGCTAAATCGGTATTAATTTCGGCGCCAGCAAAAAGTGTAGATAGAACAGTTATATTTGGTGTTAACGAACACCAAATCACAGGCAAAGAACAAATTTTGTCAAATGGATCATGCACTACAAATTGTCTTGCACCAATCGCTAAAATTTTAAATGACACTGTAGGAATCGAGCATGGAATGATGACTACTATACACAGTTATACTGGTGACCAACCAACGCTGGATAAAAAACATGACGATTTATACAGGTGCCGCGCTGCTGCAATGGCTATGATCCCGACCTCTACTGGCGCTGCAAAAACTATAGGCACAGTAATCCCTGAACTAGATGGAAAGCTAGATGGAACCGCAATTAGAGTACCTACTCCGAATGTGTCTGCTATAGATTTTACTTTTAAATCAAAAAAGACAGTATCAACGCAAAATATTAATGAGATTATAGAAGATGCCTCTAAAGGTTTTATGAGCAAAGTACTTGCATATGATCCTGAGCCAAAAGTATCAATCGATTTTAACCATACAACGCATTCGTCGATATTTGCTCCAGACCAAACTAGAGTAGTTGGCGGAAACCTAGTTAGAATACTCGCTTGGTATGATAATGAATGGGCATTTTCATGCAGAATGACAGATGTTGCCTCCCTAATTGGGCAAAAATTAATGTAATATTTGACTAAAAATACTAATCTTAAGTTTAGATTTAACTTTATTTTTTTTACACCAAACTGATAAAATATTGCCTGCTAAAGCGTAAAGTATCTTGACTTTCTACTTTAATTTTTTGATGTTAGCGCTAACTTAAGATGGGAAGAAATATGGCAGTAAAGGTTGCAATCAATGGTTTCGGCCGGATAGGACGTAATATTCTGCGAGCAATAATAGAATCTGAAAGAAAAGACTTAGAGGTCGTAGCAATCAATGATTTAGGATCTACAGAATTGAACGCCCATCTGCTCGAATTTGATAGCGTGCATGGAAAATTTTATGGAGATATAAAAACAACTAAAGACTCCATTATTATTGAGGGAATGGAAATTCAAGTAACTTCGATTAAACAGCCAGCATCGTTACCATGGGAGAATATTGATATCGCAATGGAGTGTACCGGTATTTTCAATGATAGAGAAAAAGCCGCTTCACACCTAAAAAACGGATGTTCAAGGGTCCTAATTAGTGCCCCGGCAAAAAATGCCGACAAAACTATTGTGTACGGAGTAAATCACCAAACACTTACAAAAAACGATATCGTCGTTTCAAACGCCTCTTGCACTACAAATTGCTTATCGCCTGTAGTGAAAGTTTTACACGAAAAAGTAGGCATAAGACGGGGATTTATGACTACGATACATAGTTATACAGGTGACCAACCGGTTTTAGACACAATGCATGATGACTTATACCGCGCTCGGGCTGCAAACTTGAGTATGATACCTACTACAACAGGCGCAGCAAAAGCCGTTGGTTTGGTATTACCAGAGCTAGAAGGAAAATTAGACGGATTTGCAGTTCGGGTACCTACGCCAAATGTATCTGTTGTTGATCTTACCTTTGAGGCACTGCAGGAGACTTCCAGTCTTGAAATTAATGAAGAAATTTATAAAGCCGCAAGTACAAATTTGAGAGGTATCCTAGGATATACGGAAAAAAAACTTGTCTCTTCTGACTTTAATCATGACACTAGATCATCAATTTTTGCTGCAGATCAGACTAGGGTAATGGATAAGAATTTAGTAAGAGTTCTGAGCTGGTATGATAATGAGTGGGGATTTTCCAATAGGATGGCTGACACAGCAATGGAAATGGCAAAGCATATTTAGTACTGATTTTATGAGATAACTAATTCAAAATTTTTCCATAAGCTGGTCATATACAGTTGGTGTGACAAATTTAGAAACATCTCCACCTAACCGTGCAATTTCCTTGACTAACTTAGACGCAATCGCCTGATGTTTTGCCTCAGCCATTAAAAAGACTGTTTCAATGCTATCATCTAGCACACGGTTCATGCCAACCATTTGAAACTCGTACTCAAAATCAGCCACGGCGCGTAGACCTCTAAAAATAACAGAAGCGTTTACATCTTTTGCGCAATCTACAAGAAGGTTTTCAAAGGGATGAGCGATGATTTTCGTCCCTGTTCTTAAGCTTAGGCCTGAGCATTCAGCTTCAATCATCTGGACTCTCTCATCTAAAGTAAACAATGGAGATTTGTCTCGATTAATAGCCACACCTATTACCAGTTTATCAACCAACAAAGATGCTCTTTTCATAATATCAATATGGCCCAAAGTTATTGGATCAAATGTACCCGGATATAGACCAATTCGCACTTTCTTTTCCTTACTCAAGGCTCTGATAACGAAATCCCATTTTTATGATAGAATTTCAAGAAAAAACTCAGAAGGCCTTTCTTTTTGGGCAAAAAAGGAAATATCTGAAACTTACCAATTAATTTAAGGATACTAGTCCATCAGATTTGTATACTTACACTCAATTAAATCTAACTTTTAGCGATCATAGTGACTTTTGATAGAAATAATTAGCTTACAAATTCTTTGATTTTCAGAGAAATGTTAATACTTTCAATAATAAGCTTAATTTATATGACTTTTTTCACAAATAGCTCTGGATTTACCCTATTGGGATAAGCATACTGAGGGCAACCATTAGGAGAAAAAGATGACAGAGCTTACACATTTCATAAACGGTCAACGTGTTTCTGGAAGTTCAGGCAGATTTGGAGATGTTTTCAATCCCGCGACCGGTGAAGTTCAGGCACGCGTACCGCTGGCGTCGAAAGAAGAGTTCGATAAAGCGGTTAAAATTGCAGCCGAAGCACAACCTGCATGGGGGGCAGTAAATCCGCAACGGCGAGCTCGCGTAATGATGAAATTTGTAGACTTACTTCATCGAGATATGGACAAACTTGCAGAAGTTTTGAGTAGTGAACATGGCAAAACATTTCCGGATGCAAAGGGGGATGTACAAAGAGGATTGGAAGTAGCTGAATACTGTATCGGTGCCCCACAAATGCTTAAGGGTGAATTTACAGATAGTGCAGGCCCGGGTATTGATATGTATTCGATGAAACAACCACTGGGCGTTTGTGGAGGAATAACTCCATTTAACTTCCCAGCGATGATACCAATGTGGATGTTTACCCCTGCAATAGTATGCGGAAATGCTTTTATATTGAAACCATCAGAGAGAGACCCCTCCGTTCCAATTCTACTGGCTGAACTTATGGAAGAAGCTGGGTTACCAAAAGGGATATTGCAGGTCGTCAATGGAGACAAGGTTAGTGTTGATGCAATGCTAACTAATCCCACAATCCAGTCAGTTGGATTTGTTGGATCGACACCAATTGCTGAATACATATACGGGACGGGATGCGCTAACGGGAAAAGAGTTCAGTGCTTCGGTGGTGCTAAAAACCACATGATAGTTATGCCAGATGCAGATATGGATTTAGCAGCAGATGCGTTAGTTGGATCTGGTTATGGTGCAGCTGGTGAGCGATGTATGGCTATCTCAGTCGCCGTACCTGTAGGAGAAGACACAGCCGATCGTCTAATTGAAAAATTGGTGCCACGTGTGGAAAAGCTCAAAGTTGGACCTTATACAGCCGGAGATGATATTGATTTCGGGCCAGTAGTTACCAGCGCAGCGAAACAAAATATTTTAAGTCTTGTTCAGAGTGGAATAGATCAAGGAGCTGAATTGGTTATTGATGGTCGAGATTTTAGCCTGCAAGGTTATGAAGATGGTTTTTTTGTTGGGGCGCATTTGTTTGACCGCGTAACACCAGAAATGGATATATACAAAAAAGAGATATTTGGGCCAGTTTTATCTACCGTCAGGGCGGGTTCATACGAAGAAGCAATTGGCTTAGCCATGAACCATGAATATGGTAACGGAACTGCTATTTTCACTCGAGACGGTGATACAGCTAGAGATTTTGCAAACAGAATTAATATCGGAATGGTTGGAGTAAATGTTCCAATCCCGGTACCGCTTGCCTATCATACGTTTGGCGGATGGAAAAAATCCGTATTCGGCGATTTAAATCAACACGGTCCAGATGCATTTAAATTTTATACTAGAACAAAAACCGTAACCAGCAGATGGCCATCAGGAATAAAAGAAGGTGGAGAATTTAACTTTAAAGCGATGGACTAATATTTATCTCATTCACTAAGGTAAAAAATGTCAGTCGTAAATTCCACCTAAAAATATGGAGATAAATTTGAAAGTTGGTTTCATAGGGCTTGGCAATATGGGAGCACCAATGGCGTTAAATTTAGCCAAAGGCGGCAATGAAGTTTTTGGTTTTGACACGGATAACTCCATAAAACTACCTGACTTAACTTTGACGCCATGTATACCGTCACTACTTAAAGAAGTAGATGTAGTGTTTACTATGCTTCCATCGGGATTAATCGTCAAAGACATTATTAACGAGTTTATCGGTGATTTTAGTGCCAAAAGCACATTGATTGATTGTTCTACAATAGATGTCAAAACCACAAAAGAGGTATGTAAGATTCTTCATAAAAAAGATATTTTTATGTTAGATGCGCCAGTTTCAGGTGGTATTCAGGGGGCTAAGTCCGGCAGCCTTACCTTTATGGTTGGTGGAAACAACGGAGTATTTGAAAAATTTAAATACTTGTTTGAATACATGGGTAACAGAGCAGTTTATTGTGGCAAAACTGGAAGTGGACAATCTGCAAAAATTTGCAACAATATGATACTTGGCGCTACTATGATAGCAACTTGTGAATCCTTTGCCTTAGCCGATAAACTTGGACTCGACCGTCAAGCTATGTTTGAAGTTGTGTCCACTTCGTCCGGGTATAGCTGGTCAATGAATGCATATTGCCCAGCTCCTGGAATTGGGCCAAAAGCTCCCTCTGATAACGATTACATCCCAGGTTTTTCATCAGATTTAATGCTAAAAGATTTAATATTGTCTCAAAATGCAGCATTCGAAACCAATGCTATTACGCCTATGGGAAATCTTGCAATGAAACTTTACAAAGACTTTGTAGAAACCAATAACGGATCTGGCTTAGATTTTTCTGCTATTTTAAAAACTTTTGAGGTATGAATAATAATAGTTTTATTAATACTATATTTCATTGACCCAATCATGCTTAAAGAATACGATCTTGAGATTACTAACAATAGTGTAATTTAAAACCCGATATTTTAAGGCACTTTAATATTGAAAGAAATCCTCGCAAGCCTCTTTAAAAAAGACATATCTGTCCTGACTTCAACTGTATTTTGTATTTTATTTTTTACTTTATGCATATCAAACCTTATGGCTGAAGAAGCTGATAGTCTTTCTATCGAAGATACAATGCCGTCAGAATCTCAAAAAACGGAACCATATATTAAAGAAAGATTCAAGAATTGGACACTTAAGTGCATTAAACCTGTGAATTCGATAGAACGCTGTGAAGCAAATCAGATAATATTTAACCAAAAACAACAACCAGTAGCAGAGATCTCAATAATTAAGCTTCCAAGAGGTCAAGTTGCCACAGCGGCGGCAACTATAATCGTACCATTGGAAACCATCCTCTCCGAAGGATTGGTTTTGGCAATACAAGAGTTAGAGCCAAAAAAATATCAATTTAAGTTTTGTAATAGTCTTGGTTGCTACTCACAAATTGGACTAACTGACGACGAAGTTGAAGCACTAAAAAGGAAAGAAAAGGCGTCAATCTTTCTGAAGCATATAAGTTCTGGTGATCAGCAAATAGTGATTCCCATGTCTCTTGATGGGTTCACAAAAACATTTTCTAACGTCATACAACCATAGAACTCTAAGTTTTTCGCGTCTCCAAAAAGTTTATAACAGAATTAGCAGCAGCAATCCCTGAACTTGCTCCACTAACTTTTAAAAGCTCTAAAGATTTTCGCATTACTGATTTTTGAACCGTCGGATTATCTAATTCATTTAACAAGGCATGAACGATCTTATCAGGCTTACAATTGTTACCAATGAATTCTGGAATTATATGCTGATTAGAAATCAAATTTACAAGGTTAACACTATTAACTCGTATCAAAAAACGAAAAACCATTCTTGATAAAAAACCCATATCATAGGCAATTACCATTGGGGTTTCAGTTGCAGCCAATTCTAAAGAAACTGTACCAGAAGCTGCTAATGCAACATCGCAGGATGCAAAAACTATTCGCTTTAGTTTCTGGAATTCATTATTGGAAAGATCATCATTAGTAACTACTATTACCCTGGTTTCCCACTCCCGCAAACTTTCCAGTAAGATGTTTTTGACCGCAGGTGCTGCAACAATGACAATTCTTATATTCAAACTTTGAGAAATCAGATTTGATGATACACTTCTAAAAACCGGCATTAAACGATCAACCTCAGACCTCCTTGAGCCGGGCAGAAATGCTATAAGTTTATCATTTTCGCTTATTTCATGTTCTTGACGAAATTTATTGACCAAGCGTCGATCTGGTAACTTTTCTTCTGCTACTGGATGTCCAACAAAATCACAACTTATACCCGCACGTTTCATATAAGGTGGTTCGAATGGAAAGAGAGCTAAAATGTGATCTACATAGCCAGACATTCTTTTTGCCCTCTTTGGCCGCCAGGCCCAAACAGTAGGTGCTACGTAGTGGATAGTATTTACGAATAATTTTTGACGAACTATTCTGGCCACCCGTAGAGAAAATTCTGGAGCATCAATAGTAATTAAAACATCGGGTTTCAGATTACGTACATCATCCACAGTATTTTTAATGCGTTCTTTCAAAAAACTGTATTTTGCTAAAATTTCGCCAATACCCATTACCGATATATCACTGATTGGGAACAAACTAGTTAGCCCTTGTTCTTCCATTAAAGGACCACCTACTCCAAAAAACTCTAATTCGTACGGTGCACAGCTAATTAACCCAGCCATTAATTCAGCCCCAAGCTTATCACCAGAAGGCTCCCCTGCTATCAAATAAACTTTCATTTCTCTCGCTCTTTGACGACAAATGACAACGAAAGTTTATTGCATAGTCGAAAACATTCATCCTGGTTAATTACAATAACTGTATTTGGACTTATAATAACTGCATCCAATTTAGCCTCATGTACCTGACGAATTGTTTCTGGCCCAATAGTAGGCATGTCCACTCGCAAATCTTGGTTTATCTTTTCTCTTTTGACTAAAACTCCTCCCCCTACTCGCCGTAGAAGTGACGAGGTATCGCGAACGTACTCAAGCATTTGTTTGGTACCTTGAGCCGTTTCAATTCCCAAAACCTGACCGGCCTCGACTACTACCGATTGACCAATGTCAAGACAACTTGTTTTTTCCAAAATTTCGTCGGCGCGCTTAACATCATTTAGATTTACGCTGTCTGGAGCTCCAACATAAAGCCCTGCTTTCAATGTTAAATTACGTACCACTTCATTAGCGCCAATAGGAGTAATATTATTTTCAAGAAATAATGAGATAATATATTTTAAAAGAGCATCATCGCCCTGTTGCAGAGCACTAAAAAATGAATGAGACCTCGCCTTTAAATACTCATCAAATTTTGTTTCGTCCAACAAGGGTCTATGCATGCCCCCAACCATTACGACGCTACGAATTCCATGGTTATTTAAGTCTTCAAAAAATTTACCAAGCTGGTTAAAATTATGGAAAATAGCATGGTTACTCAAAGAACATTCCATCCCCTCAAAGCCAACAACGTAAGGATCGGAGAGTTGTTCATAAACTAGTCCTGGTAAATTTCCTGATCCAGCTATGATTGCAACATTCTTTAAATTTTTCATTGATTTTTATTATCTAGGTGTAAGGAATGACCTATCACTATGGCCTAAAACAAAACTTACTATTTTTTCTACATATTTGCTGTCACTATCATCTGTCAGTTTCTGAGCTCTATCTTGGAAAGTACCATCTCCCTGCGAAAGAGTTTGAAACGCTGCTCTCAACGCCATTATATCAACTCTAGGAACGCCTTTACGCTTTAAACCTACAAGATTTAAACCATCTAATTCACCTCTAGGAGCTTGAACCAATCCGTACGGAATAACATCATTAGTTACCATTGTTACCGCACCTATTATAGCTCCCTCACCAATCCTTACAAATTGATGTACTCCACTTAATCCCCCCACAATAACGCTGTCTTCTATAACACAATGACCAGCTAAAGAAGCATTGTTAACTAGAATAACGTTATTTCCAACCTTAGCATCATGTGCGATATGGCAGCCAGCCATAAACAAACCATCATTGCCAACTTCGGTAAGGCCACCTCCACCTTTCGTACCCAGGTTTATAGTAACGTGCTCTCGGATTTGATTTCGCTTGCCTATTTTTAAGCTAGTAGATTCACCATTGAATTTTTTATCTTGCGGTATCTCCCCTAAGACAGAGAAGGGAAAAACTGTACTATCATCTCCTAAGAAAGTATCACCCTTCATAACTACGTGGCTTTTTAAGTTGACATTTTTTCCTAATCTTACCCTGCTTCCAACAAAGCAAAACGGTCCAATAGAAGTTCCATCACCAATTTGTGCCCCTTCTTCAATTATAGAGCTATGATGAATATTTATATTTCCCAACATTATTCCCCGGTACTACTCAAATCCATCATTGCAGAAAATTCCGCTTCAGCTGCCATTTCTCCATCTACAGTCGCCGCTCCGTAAAACTTCCATACCTTACCCCCAGGCTTGCCCCTTAGGGTATTTAGTTTCATTGTCAATTGATCACCAGGAATTACTTTTCTTCGAAATTTACACTTATCAATTGCCATAAAATATATGAGCATCTCTTTGTCTACCAAATTCAGACCAACCCCAACCATAACCGCAGCCGTCTGTGCCATTGCCTCCACTATCATAATCCCCGGCATAATTGGAGTATTTGGGAAATGTCCCTGAAATTGTGGTTCATTGAAAGTAATATTTTTTAGACCTGTGGCGTTATTAAATCCATCTATATCAACTACTTTATCAACCAATAGAAAAGGATACCGATGCGGCAGAATGCGCTTAATTAAACTGATATCTGCGTTTCTATTATCATCATTCATTGATCTTCCTACTCATTGAGACATTATACGGAGTTTTATTCAAATCAAAGCGACCTTTTAACCAAAGTCTAATTATTCAGAATTTCCGCTCCCGTCTCCTAAATTGTCGTTTATTAACTCTATTGCTTTTTCTGTAATATCTATCATCGGATTAGATAGAACTATGTTTCGTCTATCTACTATTACAGTTGCTTTATAGCTAAGCATGATTTCTTGCAAGAACGGGACAGAAAGTTTCAATAATTCGCTTATGTTCTCATCGCGCTTTTCAAAAAGTGTATTTTCTAACTCTGCACGTTCTTTTCTAATTGAATTCGCTCTTTCGTCAAATTCTACCGCGAGTTTCCTAAATTCATCCGCGGCAAGAGTTTTACGCAGTTCTACGAGGCTTTGTTCCTCAGCTTCAAGATTATTCTGTATAATTGTATTGTTTTCAATAAGTTCATTCTGAGCATTTTCAAATTCTTTAAATACACGCCGGCCATATTGGGTTTCTCTTGCAATTCTCGAGATGTCAATTGTCAATACACTAGAAGCTCTTGCTTCACCGAGACTAGTCTCCTGCGCAATAGTAATTAATGGATTAGAAATAAAGAGCCATATAAGAATATATAGAAGGCGCATTTCTAAAACTGGGTCCTGATAGTAAGATCAAAGTTTTGCTCTCTATCAAATGTTTCCTTTTGTAATGGGCGAGAAAAATTAAATCTCAGTGGCCCTATTGGTGTCTTCCAAAATAAAGAAGCCCCAAGCACACTGCGCCAGGAACCATCATCATAAATAACGTCCTCACTTATATTATCCAAAGACCACAAGTTTCCTACATCAAAAAATATTCCACCATCGATTCCATATTCTTCAGGGAGGCCCAGAGAAAATTCAGCTTCTAGTCTTAATACGGCAAAAGTATTTCCTCCTAGAGCATCATTTATTACTTCGCCTTCGTTAACAATTTCTCTCGGCCCGACACCACCAGGCTCAAACCCTCGCATTAATGCTGAACCAAGAAAAAAACGGTCTGTTACTCGACTATTACCATAATTCAAAACGCCTCCCTCTAGCGTTCCTTTAACTAAAACTTCTTCGTTTAAAATTTTTCTCTGCAGCCTAGCCAACGCACTTGTTTTTGAACTCTCTCCGTTCCCAGTAAATCCAGAAACTTCTTGCGACAATTTTAAAAGCACTCCAAAATTTGGATCCAACCCGTCACGCAATGTATTATATGTGTATGCAATTCTTGAGTAAGCTCTTTCGTCTTGCCCTCGATTCACTTCATTTTGAATAATGCTTCCAACATTTACCGCATTTCTAAGTTCAGTTTCATTATACCCTATGCTGACAGATAACTTACTATAATCACTAATGGGGAATGAAACTTGCGGTGACACATCCAAGATCGTCGTATCGTAGTTAGAGTTTTCTTTTTCAGTTTCTGTGAATTTACTCGATAAACCAAGGCTCAAGCCTGGAGACAAAAACTCTGGTTCTATAAAACCAAGTGAATAAGTGCGACTACCTACACCAGAATTATATTTTAAGCGGAAGTCTTGCCCTCTACCCAAAAAATTACGTTCAGCATATTCAAGAAGTAGACCGAAGCCGGAATTTGTGGAGTACGATCCACCCAAACTTACAGAACCAGTTGGCTTCTCTTTTACTAAAACGTCTACGATCACAGAATCCTTTCGTTTTCCCTCTCGCGCAGAAACATCCACTGTTTCAAAAAAACCAAGAGAGCGTATGCGATCGGTGGCTTGTCTAATACGTCTTGCCGAAAAAGGGTCCCCCTCAGCAGCTCGGAATTGTCTCCGAATGACTTTGTCTAACGTAGCGGTATTGCCGGCTATATTAATTCTCTCGAGAATTACTCGCGGCCCACGCTCAATTGAATATGTCACATTGAGCGCCAAAGAAGAACCATCCTTGCTTATCTTGGGCCTAACTCTAATAAAATCGAGACCATTTTTCAAAGCAAGACGCTCTATTTTTTCAACATCAAGCTCAGTAACTTTAGCGGAGTATACCGAGCCTGTTTTTAACTTTAAAATTTTGTAATATTCGTCTGTGTCTAATTCTTTTAGACTGGTTTTGACATCAACATTTCCGACAGAAAAACGTTGGCCTTCTGTAATATTGAAGACTACAAAGTAGCCATCCCTCTCTTCTGTAAGTTCTGCATTGACCGAATTAACTCGAAAATCAATAAAACCTCTTGAGGTATAAAATTCTTTCAGAACCTTTTTATCAAATTCTATTCTCTCTTCAACAAATGTATCAGATCTGACAAAAGCTCGAAAAGGACCAGCTTGCTTGGTGGAAAGAACACGACGTAGCCGTCGATCTGAAAAAGCCTTATTACCAACAATTCCAATTTTTTGAATCTCAATTACGCCACCTTCAAAAATCTCAAAAATTAAGTCTACTCGATTTTCCGATTTTTTAATTACCTTTGGATTAATTCTTGCCGCCAAACGCCCCATTATAGCATAGGTCTCGGCAATATTTTTTCGATCCTGTTCAACTGTTTGTGCATCAAGCACATACTTTTCTTTTGATTTCAAAACTTTTTCTAAGACTGTATCCTCAATCCGCACATTACCTTCAAAATAAATTCGATTGATAGTCGGATACTCGACAACAGTTACTTTCAAGACACCATCATTTTCATCAAACGTTACACTTTCAAACAAGCCACTTTTAAGTACTCGTTGATAGGCCGAGTTAATTTCATCAGCCTCAAAATTTTCACCTTTTGATAAAGAAATATACGACTCTATCGTTTCAGTCTCAATTCTTTGATTTCCGACTATCTCTATTTCGGAGATTGTAAATGTTTGAGCTGTTAAAAAATTTGGCAACAATATTAACAAAGATGCCTGTACAGCAAAAAATATAAAAACCAGTATTTTTCTAAATTTCATAGGATTTCCTAGGTATTGGTGCTTCAACCCTCCTATTTGACTACCTACAAAAATTTATCATGTCAAAGGCAATCAAATCCAATTAACAAAGCAAAAAAATAATTTATACAGTTTTAGCAAAAAAAATCGTTGAAAATGGCAAACATCATAAAAAATAATACAAAAGCAAAACCAATAGTCATCAGAGCGCTGAAAGCCTTTTGGTTCGGGGGTTTTTTAAAAATTGCCTCATATGCAAAAAATACTAAATGGCCTCCGTCTAATACTGGAATAGGCAAAAGATTCATGAAACCTATAGCCGCTGAGAGCACCGCTAGAAGTTGAATGAAGCTCACCAAGCCTTCTTTCGCCATTTCAGAAGATATTTTTGAAATTTTAACGGGACCGGATAAATTACAGGTGCTAATTTCTCCTGCTATAATGTGGTATAACCCATTTATTGACGATGTTATGATAGAATAGGTTTGAAAAAATGAGAGTTGAATTGCTTGAAGCACCGGAATTGATTCTTTAAGCAATTCAAATGGATAAATAGAACCTATTATTCCAATTCTCCACTTTGTTATGAAACCACCTTCAGGTTGAGGTATGTCTTCTCTTTTCGGCATAATTGTAGTTTTAAATATTTTCTCTTCACGCCACACCGTTAGATTAATCGGTAACCCGGTAGATTTTTCAACAGCATCTTTTAGTTGATTAAATTTGTTTATTGGCTCATCATTTATTTCTAGAATAACATCACCTGCACTTAAACTTGCCTCGACCGCTGCAGATAGAGGTACCAGGCCTGAAATTCTTGGAAGATCTACAGGCGGGCCTAATAAATTAATTATATCACCATCTCTTCTAACTTCGTAATCAATTGATTTTTTATCAATATGTTCGATGTATTCCAGCATATTTCTCATACTGCTGGGTGAGCTAAGTTCATATCCTGAAATACTTATTATTTCATCCCCTTCTTTAAGTTGATTTATAGTCGGTAAAGGATTTATTTTACTTATAGTTAACGGCTCTCGCACCTGCCCAACCGAAATAAATAACGAGAAAAAGATTATAATAGAGAATACGAAATTAAAGACAGGCCCTGCTGCTACCGTCGCAGTCCGCGCCCAGAGTGGTGCTCCATGCAACGTCGCTCGCAAGTCACTTTTGTTATAGGCTGAAGTTTTGGAATCCGCATGACTACTTGATATGTTTGCGTCACCCTTAAATTTCACAAACCCACCAAAGGGAATAGCCGCTAACTGCCAAGTTGTTCCATTTTTATCTACACGCGACAAAACAACAGGACCCATTCCAACTGAAAAAACATCAGCCTTGATACCAGTCCATTTTCCGACAATATAATGTCCATATTCATGTACAAAAACAATTATAGACAAACTTACTATGAACGATATTAAAGGGTGAAAAACTCCACCAAAAAAAGGGAAGATTTCCAAACTTTTTCTAGCTCCTATGCATTCGAATTAATTCAGCTGCAACATCTCTCGCCATTGTATCAATATCAAGGATATTAATTAAACTCGCTTCCAATTTGTGAGAGTTTTCCAGATGACAAAGTTTAGCAATCGTTTTCTCAACAATAGGGCACATTTCTAAAAAGCCAATTTGTTTTGAAAGGAAACCATCGAGTGCGGTTTCTTTCGCCGCATTAAATACTGCACCGGAGATGCCACCTAAAGACATTACTTCGTATGCCAAACCTATTGCAGGAAAACGTTCCTTGTCTGGTTCCATGAATGTTAGAGATCCTATTTTAGCAAAATCCAATTTCTCCAACGGAAGTGTTTTACGATTAGGATAGCTCAGAGCATACCCAATTGCATGGCGCATATCAGGCGGACCTAAATGCGCCATCATTCCACCATCACAAAAGCCAACTATTGCGTGTACATAGGACTGTGGATGTACAAGAACTTCAATTTGTTCAGTGCTAAGCGAAAAAAGCTCTTTTGCCTCGATTACTTCCAGGGCTTTATTAAACATTGATGCGCTATCAATAGTAATTCTCTGACCCATATTCCAATTGGGATGTGTCGATGCCTGCTCAGGCGTAGCCTGAGCTATTTCATCTAGGGTCCAGTCACGAAAGGCACCACCCGATGCTGTTAAAATTACTCTCTCGATCGTATTTACATTTTCTCCTTGAAGCGCCTGAAATATTGCTGAGTGCTCGCTGTCTACAGGAATTAGACTACATTTATTCTCTATTGCTTTCTGTTTAACGAGGCTCCCTGCTGCAACCATACTTTCCTTGTTTGCTAAAGCTAAATCTGCTCCATTCTCTAATGCAATCAGACCCGGCTCAAGACCTGCCGCTCCCACTATAGCAGAAAAAGCCAAATCACACTTTCTGGAAGCACTTTCTAAAAGTGCCGTTCTACCTGTGCCAACTTCAATTTGGGTGTTACACAACGCAGTTTTTAATTCCTCAAACTGATCATTTGTTGCAGCCACAACAGCTTGGGGCTCGAACTCTAAGGCTGCTTTGATAAGAAGATCTAAGTTTGAACCTGCACTTAGCACCACAATTTCATAGGACTGCCGATCACGAGCGATTAAATCAAGTGTATTCTGGCCGATTGAACCTGTAGCACCAAAGATAGAAATTCTTTTTTTGTTCATAAAACTATGGGTCCCAAAATACCGCAAATCAATGTCGCAACAATAATCCCATCAAATCTGTCCATAAATCCGCCGTGTCCAGGTATAATATTTGAACTATCTTTCACTTTACATTTTCGCTTTATAAAGCTTTCAAATAAATCTCCAATTTGGGAGCAAAAAGAGAGCAAAATAGCAAACAAGAATAAAGTCTTAACGCTGTATGAAAATTCTGAAAAGAAATTTAATTCCATAAAAAAATGAGTACAAACCAAAGCACCTAACCAACCCGATAATATGCCTGCCCAGGTTTTATTTGGTGAAATGCTAACAAAAAATTTTGGCCCGCCAATTAATCTACCCCCAAAATAGCCAAAAGTATCTGTCAAGATCACGACACATACAATCCATGCCAAAAATAAAATTCCAAAATTACTTCTGAGTTCTAGAAAATAAAAACCGCCCAGAATAATAATCATGGAATAGACTACTCCAGCTAATTTTTGGGTGCGCATAAGAAAGTATTGGCAGGCCAACGATATGGCTAAAACAAGTAAAAATATAATCCAGGTAGCTGAATAGTTTAATAATAGAATGGTTATAAGAGCGACAATTGAGGAATATTTTGGAGCTCCCATTAATAAAGGGCTCTGCATTTTGGCTAATTCGTAGTGCATAATGAAGACTAGAGAGGCTACAGCAAATAGTAAAAATATCCCACCAAAATATATTGCTAAAAAACCAACCAAGCCTAAAACCATACCAGAATATAGGCGAGAGGGTAAATCACTCCACCGCGCTACTTTCATGATGCTAGCAAACCGCCAAAACGACGCTCCCTAGCCCCAAAAGTAGACACAATTTCCTCAAAATCTCTTACTGTAAAATCTGGCCAGAGAGTTTTTACGAACTCATATTCAGAATAAGCAGATTGCCATAACAGAAAATTAGAGATCCTGGCTTCACCTGAAGTTCGGATAACTAGGTCAGGATCTGGCAAGACATATGTATCAAGGTATTTAGCCAAAGTTTGTTCATTAACTGAGTCGGGGTTAAGAATGCCCCTTGCAACATCTTGAGCCATTCGCCTACTGGCTCTGGCGACCTCATCTCTCCCCCCGTAATTAATTGCGACAGTTAAATTTACAAGTGAATTTTCCGATGTCATCCCTTCTAGCTCATCCATTAATTGAACCAACCTTGGCTCAAGCCGCAAACGATCTCCAATAAACCTGACACAAACACCGGCCTCCACTAATTTTTTTGCTTGGCTTAAAATATACTTCTTAAATAGTTTCATCAAACCGGCTACTTCTGTCTGTGTGCGCTTCCAATTTTCCGTAGAGAAAGCAAAAACAGTAAGGTATCGTACACCAAGATGAGGACAGGCCTCAACAATTTCCCTTACTCGCTTTGCGCCAGCCTGATGCCCATAAAGACGTGGCTTGCCTTTAGCTTTTGCCCATCTGCCGTTTCCATCCATTATTATGGCAACGTGCTCTGCTTTACAAAGTGTTCCTTGATCTCCTGGCATTTTGGAATCAGTCAAACCTGCATAATCTCATCTTGTTTAGTATTCAGAAGGCTATCTATTCTTTTGACATAATCATCTGTCATTTCCTGAACTTCCCCTTCCCAAAACTTTTGATCATCTTCAGACATGCCATCGGATTTATATTTTTTTACCTGATCCATTCCATCTTTTCTAATATTGCGAATTGATATCCTTGCTTGCTCAGCATATTGAGCTGCAACTTTGCTCAGCTCTCGCCTTCGCTCCTCGTTTAGTTCTGGTATTGGAAGCATAATCAAAGTCCCATTCATTTGGGGATTAATACCCAAACCACTCTCCCGAATTGCTTTGTCCACAAATTCAACCAGAGATTTATCCCAAACATTAATTGTTACCATCCTAGGCTCTGGAACATTTACAGTCCCGACTTGATTAATTGGCGTCTTCTGACCGTAAGCTTCAACCATTATTGGATCTAACATTGAGGAAGAGGCCCTACCTGTACGAAGCGAAGCGAATTCAGATTTCAGGGCCGACATTGCTCCTTCCATCCTACGCGTTAAGTCATCAACATCCAACTCAAATTCTTCTGACATTTCTCTGCTCTTTTCAGTAAATTATTGTACAAGAAGTGAAATCATCCTAGCAATTCTCATATACTTTTGTGTAGGTACCATTTCCAGCTAAAATCGTCTTGAAGCCGCCAGGCTCCGCCAATGAAAAAACTATAATTGGCAACTTATTGTCTCGAGCTAGGGCGATTGCTGAGGCATCCATCACTTTCAAATGCTGAGATAGCACCTGATCATAAGAAATTTGACCAAACCGTTTTGCGTCAGCATATTCAACTGGATCTTTATCATAAACTCCATTTACTTTAGTGCCTTTAAAAATAGCATCGCAAGCCATCTCACTAGCTCGTAACGTCGCAGCCGTATCTGTCGTAAAATACGGGTTTCCAGTTCCAGCAGCAAAGATACAAACGCGTTTTTTCTCCAAATGCCTAACTGCCCTACGACGAATATATGGCTCACTAATTTGGTCCATCGGTATAGCACTTAACACCCGCGTATAAACACCAACGCTTTCTAGGGCGCTCTGCATGGCTAAAGCATTCATAACCGTTGCTAGCATTCCCATGTAGTCAGCAGTAGTTCGCTCCATACCTTGTGCACTACCTTGCAAACCTCTGAATATGTTTCCGCCCCCAATGACCATGCAGATTTCAACGCCCAACTCATGAACAGATTTAACTTCTCGCGCTATTCTCTCAACAGTTGGCGGATTGAGTCCGAAACCCTTATCCCCCATAAGTGCTTCACCGGAAATTTTCAGCATTACCCTTTTGAATTTAGGAACTTTGCTGTCTGGTGAGGCCATTTTTATCTCCGTACTTATTAGATGAATGATTAGGACAAAACTGAGGCGATAGCTAACATTATTTTTATCATTTAAAATATTTCTTGGTTTATCTTAGAATAATTTATAAAGAACAATATCATGACGCTGGCTATATCTGACAGACTTATAAAGAACATTGGGGAAAAGCCAATCTTATTGGTAGGCCCTACGGCGTCTGGAAAATCTAAAATTGCTATGTCTTTAGCTATTAAACTAGATAGGCACATTGTGAACGCTGATTCACTTCAAGTTTATAGCAATTGGCGAATTTTAACTGCTCGCCCAACAATAAAAGATGAACAAATAATCCCACATCATCTATATGGACACAAAGCAGCTTATGAAGAGTATTCAGTAGGACATTGGTTGAACGAATTATCAAATATTTTAACAAAGAATAAAAAAGTAATAATAGTTGGTGGCACTGGTTTGTATTTTAGTGCTCTTACTGAGGGTCTCGCCAATATCCCAAAAATTTCTGATGAAACAAAAATAATTAGCAAGAAAAGACTTTTGAAGTATGGAATCCACGATCTTTTAAATGATCTTGATCAAGAAACTCGAGAGAGTATCGATATTAAGAACCAGATGCGGGTCATAAGGGCTTGGGAAGTATTAAAAGAAACCGGTAAGTCGTTAAAAAAGTGGCAAAGTGAGACCGATGCTCCAATTTTACCACTGACCAAATGCCAGCCCTTAGTTATTAACCCAGACAAAAATGATTTAGACAAAAAGATCAGAAAACGCTTTAAAGAAATGATCAAAATGGGAGCCTTAGATGAAGCGAGAAAAAATCTTGATATTTGGAATAAGGGTGTAATTGCAAGTAAAGCGATTGGAGCATCTGAATTGATTTCGTATTTGAAAAATGAAATCTCATTGGACGAAGCTATTACAACTGCATCAATCGCTTCTAGGCAATATGCAAAAAGACAACGAACCTGGATTAAAGCTAGGATGAAGCAATGGGATGATGTAACAGAGCTAATCAGTTCATACTAAATATTTTAATGGAATTAAAAAAAAGCAGTCTAAAAGTCACAGTAACTAATCAGTTTCGCCATCAGTTGTGTCGTGCAGTGAACATTAGCACGTCGTTTATTTACATGAAAATGCCGATATATTTAGTTGACCAAGAAGGTTTTTTAATGCCTGATGCCTGGTAATTGAAGTATCGAACATCATTCCGTATGCTCGTTTTTTTATAATTTTATAAGGTTTCATATACAGCAAGACAAAAATGACGCCAATAAATACTTTGTCGAATGGACACCAGATCAAGTGCCCTTTAGAAAAATCTAAATTATAAAAAATGGAACCCGTAATTAAAATGGCGGCTCAATAAATCTCTGATTAACTATAAGAGGTCAGTCTAACAATAGTTCTGGTCGGTCCTTAAAATAATCAAGGGCTTCCGGGTTAGCGAGTGCTTCCTTATTTTTAACCTCTTTTCCATGAACAATATCACGAACAGGTATTTCAACAATCTTACCTGATTTCGTGCGTGGTATATCTTCTACCTGAAGTATTTTTGCCGGCACATGACGACTGGTGCAATTGTCTTTTATAAATTTTTTAATAGTATCAACCAAAGTCTCAGTTAAAATAATTCCTTCTCTTAACTTAACAAACAATACTATTCGCGTATCACTTTCCCAGTTCTGCCCAATAACAATACTTTCTAAAACTTCGTTGACCCTATCGACTTGTCTATATATCTCAGCGGTCCCAATCCTGACACCTCCCGGGTTCAACGTTGCATCGGATCTGCCATAAATAATATATCCGCCATCAATTGTTTGCTCGGCAAAATCACCGTGAGCCCATACGCCGTCAAAACGATCAAAGTAGGCTGCATGGTATTTCTTACCATCGATATCATTCCAAAATTTTACTGGTCTGGATGGAAATGGCTTCGTGCATACTAATTCACCTCTTTCTCCTTTTCTAACCCTACCTTTATCATTCCATATCTCAACTGCCATACCTAACCCAGCACCCTGGATTTCTCCACGTCTTACTGGAAGTGTGGGAACCCCTAGAACAAAACAAGATACGATGTCTGTTCCACCTGAAATAGATGCTAAGTGAACATAGCCTACATTTTTGTAGATATAGTCATAGCACTCTGCACTAAGCGGCGAACCTGTTGAACAAATAACCTTTAAATTAGAAAGTTTAAAACTTGTACTTGGGTTTACATTATTTTTCATCAACGTTTCGATGTATTTTGCCGATGTCCCGAAATGGCTAAACTGCTCCTCATCTGCAAACTTCCAAAGAACGATATTATCTGGATATGTAGGAGATCCATCATAGAGCATAATAGTTGCTCCGGTCCCAAGTACTGAGACTAGCCAGTTCCACATCATCCAGCTGCATGTTGTAAAATAAAACACTCTATCGCCCGAAGAAATGTTTGTTTGAAGCTGGTGTTCTTTCAAATGCTGAACAAGCGTACCTCCATGTCCATGTACGATACACTTTGGCACCCCAGTTGTACCAGAAGAATACATGATATAGAGAGGGTGATCGAACCCTACACGCTCAAAATCAATTTCGTTTGGCTCATAGTTATCTAGAATTTCTTGATAAGATATTGAATTATTGATACTTATATTATCCAAAGATGCATAATCAAATTTAACCACCTGCTTTAAAGTAGGTAATCTAGCGGTGAAGGACTGTATTTTACCTAAACAATTATGAGATTTTCCATTATAGAAATATCCATCCACGCAGAACAGAACTTTAGGTTCAATTTGTCCAAATCGATCGATTACACCCTGTTCCCCAAAATCAGGTGAACAGCTAGACCAAATTGCCCCAACTGAAGCAGTGGCCAACATTGCAACTATTGAGCCAGCGAAGTTTGGTAGAAAACCTGCCACTCGATCACCCTTAGTCACACCAAGTTCTCTAAGATGCTGTGCTGTCTTACTTACTTGATTATATAGTTCAGCAAAACTGAGCGTTTCTGAAATACGATCTTCGCATCTGAATATCAAAGCCTCATCATCACTTCTATTTTTTAACATATTTTCTGCAAAATTTAACTTTGATTGAGGAAACCACTTTGCGGAAATAATGTCTTTCCCCTCATATATAGACCCCTTCCATTCACCTTTTACTCCGCAGAACTCAATCACAAATCGCCAGAACTCAGGATTTGATATAGAAAAATGATGTAACTCATCATACGACTTGATGTCTTTACCAGTATTTTTCACAACAAAGTCAGTAAATTTTTTTAAGTTTGAATTCGAAATATGATCTTGTGATGGCACCCAAATAACCGTCATTTCCTTTACACCTCCACAATTCAATCAAAGAGTAACAAAACTATTTCGAAAAATATGGTTCCTTTTTAATCATAATCAGTAGCATTAAACAGCTTAAAATTAATAAAGGAATACAAAGCGAAAAAGACCATCTGAGACTATAAGCCTCTCCAACAAAACCAAGAATGGGAGGCCCTAAAAGAAACATTCCAAAGGCAAACTGGGTAAGAGATGCCACATTGGTTTCTGCCGGGCGATCATTTCTCGAAGCAGCTATTGAAATGGCCATTGGAAAAATTACCGCACTACCAGCCCCGGTAAATAGAAACCCCAATATGGCCAATATACTCGAATTCGATAAAATAACTAAAAAGATTCCTAAAAACATGAAAAAAAGGCTCGCAACGCTGATTAAAATAGGTCCAAATTTATTTAATAAATTATCGCCAAAAAATCTTACCAAAGCCTGAGAAAAAGCAGCCATTGCAAGCGAAAAGCCCGAAATAAAAGGAGATGCAGAATGTATTTCTCTCATAAATATTACCGACCAGTCAATACTAGCGCCCTCTACCAACATGGCAGACAAAGTGAATAGGACCATCACAAAAATAGGGCCCGTTGGCAGTGAAAACTTTTTAATCTTTGTAATATTGGCGTGTCTTGGAGAGGCAACGACGTAATCCTCAAAAATTATTTTCGATATAACAAAACATATTCCACAAATTAATAAAAAATGAATTTCTAACATTACTTTAACTTGTGAAAATAGAGCCCCCACTACTGCAGCGGAAAAAAACCCGATAGACCAAAAAGCGTGACTTCTATTCATAATACGGCTGCCCAAAGCATGTTCAACTCGGTCAGCCTCAAGGTTAATCGCCACCTCAACTACAGCAACAAAGGCACCACATACGATCAAGAAAAAAGCAAAAAATGCGATTTGATTTATTGCAACTGCTGCAAATTGCGTAAAGCAAATTGATGGAATACCTAAACAAATAATATTTTTTAATGAAATGGTTCTAACCAACCTATCAGCGAATACAAGTGTAACCTGAAGTCCAAGAGGAATGCAAAGAAGTAACAGACCCAATTCGGCTTTATCAATCGCTAAAGAAGTTTGAATATCATCCAAACGGGGAAAAATTGCACCTAAGGAAAATGCATAAATAAAAAAACCCACAAAAACTATTAGTTGAGGATTTTTTTTTATGATCAGTATTACTTTTAGATTATTCACATTTATCCGATTTTCAGACTTTTTCTCAAAACGAGAAATGTCATAAATGTAGTGAGAACTAAAGAGTATTTATCCCTAAATAGTTTTTTAGCGTGATAATCTTTTGAATTGCATCAATATTACTTGGAAAAATATTTACTAAGTCTTCGTATACTTTTAGAGCTCTTTCAGGATCCCCCATTCTGAGATATATCATACCCAGCCCAGACAACGCCCCAAAATGTCTCGGTTCTAAAGTAAGAACCTTTTCAACATCTTCGAGCGAACCTTCAAAATCCCATAAGATGAATCGAAGTGTTGCCCTTTTATTCCAGGCCTCAGTGAAATTGGGATTGGCTTCTATTAACTTTGTGAAAAGATTTTCAGCCCGATCCAAGTTTCCTTCTGACATTGCGACTAAACCTTCGGCCATTAAATACTCTTCGTCACTATCCTTGTGAGCGCTAGTCCATTCTTTCCATATTTTATCAACAATCGGAGCCGCTTCTTCCATCGACTGCGCACGCTCAAGTTGGTCTAACAGTTTTTGGGTTTTTGAGCTTGCATTTACGAGTGAGGCAATCATTAACCAAATAGCGCCAAACAAAATTATCTTACTTCTTTTCATAAAAAATAAATAGCTCTTAACCTTTTTGGAGCAAGTAAAAGTCTTGAGCTTCGATTAGAAACATTGAAGTGAAAATACTGATTAATAAATTTTACTCTTTCATTCCCGCTTGGAAATGCTGTATCCTGTTTCATAGTTGTATCGGAAGGGTAAGTATTATGGCAGGGTCAGTAAATAAAGTAATTCTAATAGGAAATTTAGGTCGTGACCCAGAAGTCCGTAACTTTCCAAATGGAGGAAAAGTTGCAAATTTTAGCATTGCTACATCTGAGACTTGGAAAGACCGAAATACGGGTGAGAGACGAGAGCGGACTGAATGGCACAATGTTTCAATTACAAATGAAGCGCTTGTTCGTATAGCAGAGCAATATCTAAAAAAAGGTTCCAAAGTTTACATGGAAGGTCAGCTAGAGACACGCAAATGGCAAGATCAAGCAGGAAATGATCGATATACTACCGAAGTAGTTTTAAGGCCTTACAGAGGCGAACTTACAATGTTAGATGGCAGAAACTCCGGCTCTGATCTGCAAGGCTCGGATTATTCACAGGTACAAAATGCATCCCAAAATAATGATTTTTCAAATAATGACCAGGAAAATTTCTCGTCTAATGATATGGATGACGAAATTCCATTTTAACTCTTTATTGACGTTCCAAAGAGTCCTGCAGCACCTCAATTATCAAATCTTTACTTAAATTCTCTTTCACCATAGCTTTTCCTATGCCGCTAGCTAAAATAAACCGGATCACTCCATTTACAACTTTTTTATCTTGAGCCATTAAATCATATATTCTTTTTGTATTTCCTACAAAACCATTTATTTGAGAAATATCAGTTGCAATATTTAAAGATTTGTAATGCTCTCTCACCCGACCTGGCACCTCCTGCGAACACAAACCAAGTCTGGCAGACACATCAAACGCTAAATTACAACCGATTGAAACACCTTCCCCATGTAACAATATATCACTATAGTTTGTTATGGCTTCCAACGCATGACAAAAGGTATGTCCAAGGTTTAATAGTGCACGCTCACCATGCTCTCGCTCATCATTTTCGACAATTTTAGCCTTTATTTGACAAGATCGTTTAATAGCCTCAATACGAAGTTCAACATTGCCGTTAATTAATGCATAAGCGTTTTCTTCCAACCAGCAAAAAAATTGCTCATCACCAAGTAATCCATATTTAGCCACCTCACCATAACCAGATAAAAAATCGCGATTAGGAAGTGTGCCTAATGCTTCAGTATCGGCCAAAACGAAGACTGGTTGATGAAATGCACCAACTAAATTTTTGCCAAAGCTCACATTAATACCTGTTTTTCCACCAATAGAGCTATCGACTTGAGCCAATAAGGAAGTAGGAATTTGAGCAAATCGCACTCCGCGCCTTACGATTGCTGCAGCAAAACCCACTAAATCGCCTATTACGCCGCCACCTAGAGCAATCACCAAATCGTTGCGCTCCACTTTTTGCTCTAAAATCCATTCTACAACTCGTACAACATACTTCCAAGATTTTGTACTTTCCCCACTGGGAAGAACTAAAGAGGAAACGGATACTCCCTCTAATTTCAGCGAACTTTCTAAAGAGCGTAAATGTAATGGTGCAACATTCTGGTCAGTAATTACAACGACACGATTTTGCGACAAAAATGGCGTAATTATTGGACCAGAATCTTTTATTAGACCATGACCAATTATAATATCGTAGGAGCGCTTTTCCAGCCCAACTCTTACCTTTTGCATCAATTTATTCCTCAAACAAGTTTGGATGTAAGTGCAGCCTATCAATTACTTTTTGAGCCATATCTTCCACTGTGTAGCGCGACGAGGCCTTAACTGAAATATCAGCTTTTTTATATATGGGGCGCCGCTCGATATGAAGCTTTTTCAAAGTCTCATAGGGATTTAGGGATTTTAAAAGAGGTCTGGTATCCTTATTTTTTACTCGCGACCAAAGTAAATCCACCTCGACATCTAACCATAGCGAAATACCAAGTAAGTTTATTGCCTGTCTATTAGCCGCTTGTATAAAAGCTCCACCACCCGTGGATAGAATGGTTGGTGAGCCCTTCATCAAACGCAGAATTACTTGTGCCTCTCTTTCTCTGAAAAATTCTTCTCCATCACGAATAAAAATTTCTTGAATTGACATATTTGCTGCCTTTTCAATTTCAGTATCAGCATCAAGAAATGGAACACCTAACTTTGAGGCAACTACTTTTCCCACAGCAGTCTTTCCTGCTCCCATCATACCAATGAAGGCGATAGTTTTTTTTAATTTTTTTGTCATAGTCCCTTTATCAAGAAACTAGGTTCAAATTTCAATGGCTGTTTGTTATATGATGAACTTGACAACACTTTCAGTACCAAATTCAATAACGTAAAATAATAGGATAAAATTATGGGTAAAATTGTTAAGTGGCTATTCTATTTAACCGCTATAGGAGCGGTAGCATTAATTATCTTTGCCTATATTGGACCTTTTTTAGGATTTGATTTCACCCCAGAAGAAAAAATCAGAATTATACCTGTGGAGCTTCATGAGGATTAAAGCCAACTTAATTTTTACATTTATCGCTGCTGTAGCAGGGTTTGCTGGAACTGCTTCATCAAAATTTTTTGAATACAGTTTATACCAAAAAAATGGCCCAATTATAACTAATTCTCTCACTCGAGTCTCCATGACTCAATCAAACCTACCCGAAATCGAGGTAACCAAATTAGATGATGTAAAACGCGGCTCCGTTGGTTTATTACCGCCAACGGTTACAGGTTTTCCAACTAGTTTGTGGAGAGAAAGCCAAGCAGACGATTTAGTAGCACTATTACGCAAGCTGGGCTCACCAAGTTCACCAGCAGTACAGAAGTTACTGTTTCAAATGCTTTTAGCAGAGGCAGAGGCACCGTTAGCAACAGATAGCGCAGAAGAGTTCTTATCTGAACGAATATCAATTTTGATTGAAGCAGGAGCGATTGATCCTGCAATTGCACTTTTAGAAAGAGCTTCGCCCTTACCGCCAAAGCGCGTGCCCAAACTCTTTGAAGCCTCACTTCTTGGTAGTCAGTACGAGCCAGCTTGTAAGCAAGTATTGGATCTTGGTGCCAACTATCAGAATGACGCTGGTCGAATCTACTGCCATGCAATTGAGGGTGATTGGCTTACCGCATCGCTGATATACAATACATCGAAAGCACTCAATAGTACTGAGACCTCCACGCTATTGCTCTTGGGAGAATTTCTGGAGATTGAAGAACCCTCAGAGCAATTTGTACCCTTAAAATATCCAGATTTAAGTCCTTTAGATTTTAGATTATATGAAACGCTAGGCTACCATATTTTTCGCAAAAATTTAAGTAACGCTTTTATTTTTGGTGATTTATCTGGCGATAACGGATGGTACGCACAACTTATAGCTGCTGAAAGGCTAGCAGAAAATGGTGTTATTGATGCCAATAGATTTTTAGGTATATTTACGGCTCACGATCCCCCTTCCTCTGATGGCATTTGGGAAAGAGTAAGGGCTATACAACATCTCGATAAAGCTCTTTCACATTCAAATAGTATTAAAGAAATAGAGTTGGCACTTAAGAATGCCTGGCAATTATTTCAATATTCTTCAAACTCTTCAATTTTCGCCGAAGTATTCACCCCAAGACTGTTAGACATCGAACTCACTCCAAGTGCAGAGATTATAGCTATTAAAATTGGAATGCTTTCTTCGAGCTTTGATGTAATAATTTCAAATTCAGTGGCAATTAATACGTTAGAACCAATTGTATTTGCATTCACGAACCAAGAGGCACAGTTTGTCAGACCTAAGACAATTCTTGAAAAGACTCTTTTGGATGCATTTTATCGCCCACGAGTACCCAGTTATGCAAGATTACAACTTGCAGATGGAAAATTGGGAGAAGTTATATTAAATGCTCTTATACAGCTAGAGAGTGGTATAGCTGGTGACATGCAAGATTTACTCGAGTCAATATCTACACTACGGCATGTTGGCCTAGAAAGAGTGTCCCAGCGAACCGCTCTATGGTTAATATTGAGTGAAACTTAAATATGAGCAAAGATCTTATTTTTACCTTTTTGGAAGCCAAAACCGTAGATACCGACGCATCAGAAAATACGATCAAATCTTACAACCATGATTTGGTAAGATATTTTGACTGGATATCTTCTTGCAAAGTTCAAATTTTCGAAGCAGAACTATCGCACATTGAGCTATACTTGGTAAACCTTAAAGATTGTGGGCTTTCAATCGGGAGCCGCGCTCGGCATTTATCAGCAATCAAACAATTCTATCGATTTGCCGTCGAAGAAGGGTGGGCGCAAACAAATCCAGCTCTACAGGTATCGAGTCCGGGCAGATCAAAAAAACTCCCTCAATCTGTAACAATAGAGGTTATAGAGAGACTACTGAAAGCTGCCGGGGAAGAAGCAAAAAATAAAAGTTTAAGAGCTCGGAATATTTGTTTGATGACGCTTCTGTATGCTACCGGAATGCGTGTTTCAGAAATGATGTCACTACCACTAGACGCTGTAAAGGGAAGTCCCAATATGGTCCTTGTATCTGGGAAGGGATCAAAAGAACGTCTGGTGCCTGTATCAAAACTAGCACGCTCTTCTATTAAAATATGGATAGAAGAACGTAAAATTTTACTGAAAGCAGAGAAAACAGAGAATTATACCTCTAATTCAAAATATTTATTTCCCTCTAATAGCAAAAGTGGTTATTTAACTCGTCAATGGTTATTCAAGAAATTAAAGACGTGGGCAACTCTTGCCGGAATTGATCCGAACAAGGTCAGTCCACATATAATTAGACATACGTTTGCCACACACCTTCTCGCAAATGGAGCTGATTTACGAGTAATACAAACTCTATTAGGACATTCAGATTTAGGTACAACTGAAATATATACCCATGTCGTCGACGAACGTCTAAACGATTTGGTTTTTAATCACCATCCACTATCCGATAAATGATTATTAATTAGAATGCAGGGATAAGCATATAAAATTGATTATAAAATTTAATATTTTTAAATAATGCATTTTGATTTTTTGTGGATAATTAACTATAACGGCGTCTTTATATCGCATCGTAAATTAACTTAGGAAAAGGCATGGAAAGCGGTTTAACTTTTTTAGATCAAAGTTTTTGGATAACGATCGGGGCAGTACTTTTCCTGTTGCTCCTTTCTGCTATATTCTCAGGAAGCGAGACGGCACTGACCGCCGCTTCACGCGGGAAGCTGCGCACTCATGCAGATAAAGGGTCACGAGGGGCCAAAAAAGCATTAAAAATTACAGAAGACACAGAGGGACTAATCGGATCTGTGCTGCTAGGTAACAACTTAGTAAACATCTTAGCCACCTCTCTGACAACTGCCCTTTTTACTCAAGCTTTTGGAGAAAGTGGCATCGCACTTGCTACCTTAATAATGACCGTATTAGTGCTAATCTTCGCCGAGGTTCTGCCAAAAACTTATGCCATAACTAATGCTGAACTAGCTGCAGCAAGGGTTGCAGGATTCATTCATTTGGTAATTAGGATTTTATCTCCAGTAGTAGCATCTGTCAGGTTTTTAGTAAGATTAATCTTGCGGGTTTTCGGTGTTAAAACAGATCCTAATAGCCATATATTAGCTGTGCGTGAAGAAATTGCTGGAGCAATTCAGCTTGGTCATTCGGAAGGTGTGGTTGAAAAGGAAGATAGAGATCTGATCTTGGGAGCCCTAGATCTTTCAGAGAGAACTGTAGAGGAGATAATGCTCCACAGGTCCAATATAGAAATGATTGACTCAAGTGACGAACCAACCAAAATTTTAACACAATGTTTAGAAAGTGTTCACACTAGACTACCAGTCTTTCTCAATGATCCAGACAACATAGTCGGGGTAATCCACGCTAAAGATTTAGCTAGAGAGATGTATAAAGTTATTAATGAAGAGACCCCAAACATTAATAATTTGAATAACTTCGATATTGGTCACGTGGCAATGGAACCCTATTTTGTACCTGACACCACCTCCTTAGATGACCAAATGAGACAATTTTTACATCGTAGAACGCACTTTGCACTTGTCGTCGACGAATATGGGAGCCTCCAAGGTTTAATTACGCTTGAAGACATTTTGGAAGAAATAGTAGGTGAGATATCTGATGAATTTGATCCAAAGGATACCAACGACATCAAGCAATCAAATGATGGCTCATATATTCTGGAGGGATCAACAACTATTAGAGATTTGAATAGGGCTAATGATTGGTCATTACCTGACAATGAAGCAAATACTTTAGCAGGATTAGTAATGCACGAAGCACAAATGATACCAACCGTTGGGCAAGTATTTAGCTTTCATGGTTATCGTTTCGAAGTCATTGAGAGAAATGCAAATAGAATAACCTCGATTAAGGTTACTTCTATTTAAGTTTGTTGCTTGATAGATTTTACTCAGCTGCTGTAATTTCTTTTTTGAAAATCAAGTCATTTAAGTATTGGGCAGTATAGCTTTTTGCATTCAAAGCAACTTCTTCCGGACAACCTTCTGCAACAACCTGGCCTCCTCTATCGCCTCCCTCAGGGCCTATATCGATTATCCAGTCAGCTGTTTTTATTACATCAAGATTGTGTTCAATTACAACGATCGTATTTCCCTGGTCAACTAGCTCATGTAACACTTCTAAAAGTTTACGGACGTCATCAAAGTGCAAGCCAGTCGTTGGTTCATCCAATATATATAATGTACGTCCAGTTGCTCTTTTGGATAACTCTTTTGATAATTTTACTCTCTGAGCTTCACCCCCAGATAAAGTCGTAGCTTGCTGACCCACTTTTATATAACCGAGGCCAACTCTAATCAAGGCATCCATTTTTTCTCGAACACTAGGAATAGCACTAAAAAAAGACTGAGCATCTTCTACTGTCATATTTAGAACATCAGAAATAGATTTTCCTTTAAATTTAATTTCTAAGGTTTCACGGTTATATCGAGCACCTCCACAGGTTTCACAAGTCACATAAACATCAGGCAAAAAATGCATTTCAATTTTGATAACACCGTCGCCTTGGCATGCCTCACAACGACCACCCTTCACGTTGAAAGAGAACCGTCCAGGTTTATATCCCCTACTTTTTGCTTCAGGCAATCCTGAAAACCATTCTCTTATAGGTGTGAATGCGCCTGTGTATGTCGCAGGGTTAGATCTTGGTGTTCGTCCTATTGGACGCTGATCAATATCGATTACCTTGTCTAAATACTCTAGACCAGTGATTTTTTCGCAAGAAGCTGGTGTCTGCTTTGCTCCGTTTAATCTCATTGAAGCAACTTTAAACAGTGTTTCTATAACTAAAGTAGACTTGCCTCCTCCAGAAACACCGGTCACACACAAAAACTTGCCCAGAGGAAACTCCACATTTACAGATTTAAGATTGTTTCCAGAAGCCCCGCTAATCTTAAGACTTTTACCATTACCTTTCCTTCTTAAAGAAGGTATCTTAATACCCTTCTCTCCTGACAAGTATTGACCAGTTATAGATTTTGAATTCGCGGTAATTTCGCTAGGTGTTCCAGATGCCACAACTTGACCACCATGGACACCAGCACCTGGACCTAGGTCAAATACATAATCGGCCTCCAGAATAGCTTCTTCGTCATGCTCCACTACAATGACCGTATTACCTTGATTACGCAAATTTTTTAAGGTCTGCAAAAGTCTACCGTTATCTCTCTGATGCAAGCCGATAGATGGTTCATCTAAAACGTAGAGAACACCTGTCAACCCACTTCCGATCTGACTTGCGAGTCTTATTCTTTGGCTTTCCCCCCCCGAAAGAGTTCCAGAACTTCTTGACAGAGTTAAATACTCAAGACCAACATTGTTTAAAAACCCAAGTCGTTCTACGATTTCCTTTAAAATGGTAGTAGCAATATCCTGTTTTTGCGACGAAAGAGATGCTTTTACCTTTGAAAACCATTCTAGAGCACCCTTGATCGACATCTCTACAATTTCACCGATATGCAGTCCGTTAATTTTAACCGAACGCGCCTGCAAAT
>CACPPZ010000006.1 GCA_902635985.1 Paracoccaceae bacterium | reverse complement strand
TTGTCAGCCCAGAGCCTACAATCTTTAAAAACGATGAAACAACAGAGAATGTGTTATCTCTTGTTAATGAGCGTTATAGCTCACACTTTGGTGAACTATATCCTTTTAATTATGCAGTAACGCCAGAAGAAGCTAATCTCGCTCTTGATAAATTCGTAAATGACTCACTGTCTTTATTTGGGGATTATCAAGATGCAATGATGCTTGATGAACCGTTTCTATATCATGCCCTCATTTCATTGTATTTGAATACTGGACTGCTCGATCCTCTAGAAACTTGTAGAAAAGTAGAAAAAGCCTTTATTACTGGGGCTGCCCCATTAAACGCTGTGGAAGGTTTCATAAGGCAAATAATTGGATGGCGCGAATATATCAGAGGAATATACTTCCTTAAAGGGCCTGATTATATTAATCAAAATTACTTGAACGCAAAGAGAAAACTTCCCAGTTTTTATTGGAGCGGCGACACAAAAATGCGTTGTGTATCTCAAGCAATTGTACAAACTAAGAGACATTCTTACGCTCACCATATACAGCGCCTTATGGTCACTGGTAACTTTGCTCTTCTAGCGGATATAGATCCAAAAGAAGTCCACCATTGGTATCTTTCAGTTTATATTGATGCATTTGAGTGGGTTGAAGCTCCTAACACCTTAGGAATGAGCCAATTTTCTGATGGAGGGGTGGTTGCATCAAAGCCATACATCAGTAGTGGGGCGTATATAAATAGAATGTCAAACTATTGTAAGAAATGCCATTATGACGTTAAAGATAAGTTGGGCGAAAAGGCTTGCCCATTCAACTCGCTATACTGGGGTTTCCTTATCCGGCATAACGAAAAGTTTTCTTCAAACCCTCGCATGGCACAAATGTATCGCAATTGGGACAGACAAGACGAAAATATCAAAACTGCGACCTTATCTAAAGCCCAAAAAATTCTCTCTGAAATTTCTAAAAGCGGCGCTATTTAGTGAAAATAGTATTACTCGTTTCCGGTAGAAGCCTCAATATCCGTATCAGTAACCGCAGTCTCAGCATCAATTAGTGCTCCATCTTGCCAATTTCCTTTAGCCGATCTTCCATTTGCAAATTTAATTGTACCCTGACCTTGGCGGCGTCCATTTACGAAAGTCCCCTCATAAATATCCCCATTCGAATACGTTGCTATTCCCTGCCCAGTTATTTCACCAGCTAACCACTCGCCCTCGTATCTAAACCCATCTGCAAGCATTATTTTACCGACACCATGACGTTTCCCATTTAAGTAGTCACCCTCATAAACCATACCATCAGCAAATTTTGACATCCCTTTGCCATGGCGGTTACCATCCTTCCATTCTCCTTCGTAAATATACCCATTTCCATAGTCCATTATACCAAAACCATGGTTGCGGGCGTTTTTAAATCCACCTTCATAAACTACGCCGTTTGAATACTGAGCACGGCCGATACCTTCTATCACACCAGCCTTCCATTCTCCTTCATATACAGAACCATCTGGATACTGAATTTTACCTTTGCCACTTGCTAGGCCATTTACAAAGTTACCTGCGTAAAATGAACCATCCGGATAGGTAACTTCACCTAGACCTTGAATTTGCCCCTCGGCCCATTCCCCTAAATACTTATAACCATCCGAGCCTAAAAAGGTGCCCTGCCCTGCTCGTTGATCGTCTTTAAATTCTCCATCATATATGTCACCGTTTGCATATTCTACAATGCCGTTACCATTTCTTTTTCCGTTAGAAAGTTCACCCTTGTAGACGTCACCATTTGGCTGAGTTAATTTTCCTAATCCATTGATTTCGCCATTTTCCCAAAAGCCCTCAAAGATCAAACCCTCTGGCATCTCCAGAGTACCTTTGCCTTCACGAGAGCCACGTATCACACTTCCACTGTATACCGAGCCATCGGGATAAGTAATTTTCGCTAAACCTTCCTTAACCCCGTTCAACCAGTCACCATCATATGCATAGCCATCTGGGTTTGTCATAATGCCCTGCCCATGATGCATTGCTTCAAGGAATCCACCCTTAAACCTGGATCCATTTGCATAAACAGCCAAACCCTGACCAGTTATTTTGCCATCTAACCAAGATCCTTCATATGTTCCTCCATCTGCAAAAATAATTTTGCCAGAACCCTCGGGTTTGCCTTTTATAAAATTCCCTTCATATACTGAACCGTTTGGAAATTTTGCCACACCGATTCCAAATATCTCGCCATCAACCCACTCACCACTGTACTCATACCCATTTGGCAGCCGATATGTTCCCAGTCCATGCTGAAGACCATTTTTAAATGTGCCTTCATAAATACCACCGTCATCATACTGCTTTGTAACTATAACATCATCTTGAGCATCAACACTCAAGGGAACTGTATAGACCAAAAATGCTGATAGAAATAACTTAACCAAAAATTTCATAGTACGCCCATTTGTGCTTTATTTTATTATTTACCAAAGCCTACTTTAGCTTAAATAAAATGACAATTGCTTTCGTATCTACCAATGTGGTGGCGGTTTTTCAGCTGTGACTGTATTCTCAGCATTTTGACGTTCAAATTCTCGCTGTAGAAGCCATTGCAAGTTATCCTTCATTCTGGAAATTTCTTTATCTTGAGCCGCAACAACATCTGATAAATCTTCGCTATTCCGCAATAAATCAGAAATCACTGCTTCAATTTTTTCTAAACTTTTTTCCATTTGCGCGTTCAAAACTAAAAGCCTCACTAAATTCTTATGCAACATATAAAATATAACCCGGCGCACTATGTGTCTACTACGCACACGTTACGAGCGATAATTATTTTATTGTTTTCTTTTAAAACTATGCATGTATAAACTAATCGTTGAATAATGTCTTGGTGTAAATGAGTTCAATGTCCAAAATTTGTAAGGTAATAAATCAAAAGCAAAACCTGATACTAGGCAGCCTCTGAGCGTGCCAGCAAGGTGCGTCCGCTCAGAGGAGACAATGAACGCATCGAACTAAATCGAAAATACCAAACATAGAGATTTCAAATGAAAAATAATAACCGTAATAACAGGGTAGTAATTTTTGACACAACGCTCCGTGATGGGGAGCAGTCACCGGGCGCGACTATGACCCACG
This sequence comes from Paracoccaceae bacterium, assembly GCA_902635985.1. Classification (GTDB taxonomy): domain Bacteria; phylum Pseudomonadota; class Alphaproteobacteria; order Rhodobacterales; family Rhodobacteraceae; genus Salinivivens. Next base: position 53,497 of record CACPPZ010000006.1, on the reverse strand, counting down.
AAGAAAAGCTCGAAATAGCTGAGCTTTTGGATGAAATGGGTGTCGATATCATAGAAGCAGGTTTCCCTATCGCCTCAGAGGGAGATTTTAAAGCGGTCAGTGAAATCGCTCGGCGATCAAGGAATTCTACGATCTGTGGATTAGCTCGAGCAAATTACAAAGATATTGATCGGTGCTGGGAAGCTGTCAAAAATTCAAATAATTCTCGAATACACACGTTTATTGGAACATCGCCGTTACACCGAGCTATTCCAAATCTTGATAAAGATCAGATGGCAGAGCTGATTCACGATACAGTGACACATGCCCGAAACTTATGCGACAATGTCCAGTGGTCCCCAATGGATGCTACTCGAACAGAACACGAATATTTGATGCGCGTGGTAGAGATAGCAATTAAGGCTGGTGCATCAACAATCAATATTCCTGATACCGTGGGTTATACTGCTCCAATCGAATCCGCAGATTTAATTCGCATGCTAATTGAGAATGTTCCGGGAGCAGATGAGGTCGTATTCGCTACTCATTGTCACAATGATTTAGGTATGGCCACAGCAAATGCTCTTGCAGCAGTCGAGGGAGGAGCTCGACAAATAGAGTGCACAATTAATGGACTTGGGGAGCGAGCTGGCAATACGGCGCTCGAAGAAGTTGTGATGGCGCTTAAAGTAAGAGCCGATATAATGCCTTACCACACAAAAGTAGATGCAACTAAATTAATGAACCTCTCAAGGAGGGTTGCAACTGTTTCAGGTTTTCCAGTCCAATTTAATAAAGCAATTGTTGGCAAAAATGCATTTGCTCATGAAAGTGGCATACACCAAGATGGGATGCTGAAAAATTCTGAAACTTTTGAAATAATGCGCCCTGAAGACATAGGATTATCTGAAACAAATCTGGTTTTAGGCAAACACTCAGGTCGGGCAGCACTCAGAGCTAAACTGGAGGATTTGGGCTTCCAGTTGGCTGATAATCAATTGAAGGATGTATTCGTCCGCTTCAAAGAATTAGCGGATAGGAAAAAAGAGGTTTATGATGAGGACCTTATAGCACTGATGCGTGCTGGTGAAGATGCAGACAATGATCACATAATTTTAAAATCTTTAGAGGTTAAATGCGGAACACACGGGCCACAAAGTGCGGAAATGATGTTGATAATTGATGGCAACAATATGTCGACTATTGCAACGGGCGATGGACCTGTTGATGCAACCTTTAATGCTGTTAAGGCGTTGTATCCTCACAGCGCAAAGTTACAGCTATATCAAGTGCATGCAGTAACGGAGGGAACAGATGCGCAAGCTACAGTCACTGTTCGAATGGAGGATAAAGGAAATATTTCTACGGGACAATCTGCAGACACAGATACTGTAGTTGCATCAGCTAAAGCATATTTGAATGCTCTCAATAGACTACACATCCGGCGCAGCCGGCTCGGTCAAGATAAAAAGGAAATCAATTATAAAGATACAGCGGTTTAGGTTCCAATAGCGTGCTATTAAGCTGGTCTCAATTAAAGATTTAACCAATTAGGACGAATTCTTGCTCTCTGTAATTCGAGCAAGCCCATGGCTGTCCATCCAACGAAATTAGTTTCTACTGTATCTTTACGGAAAGCTGCCCTAAGCGCGTTTTCTACTGCCTTACGGTCTCTTTTCGGAATTGGTGCAGGATCTATAACTATTTGCCCGCCCAAACCTCTCAATCGTAATTGACGCGGTAGATCTTTGGCCATCGCCAAATTAGCTTTTAATCCGGCAGCAAATGAAATATCCGCCGCAGTATTAACATCTACCGCCACAAAGGCTTTTGTGGGTTCGATATGGTAATTACAATCATTAATAATGACTTTTGAATTTTTGAGCTCATCGATTAATTCTAAAACCCCATATTCAGCAAACGAACCACTCCTTCCATCTGCAGCCGGTATATCGTTCCATTCCCGCCATGCCATTTGATGCGGAGAGTGAGATCGATGCACTAACCCGAGTTCGTTATTATCGTCTGATAATACCTTTCGAGCAGCTGTGATCATGTTTCGACAGTCATTGAGGATTTCACTATCACTGGAGGATTTGCATGATGATCGCAAAATCATCCCATAAGGAATTTCTTCAAGCCCCTCCGAGACCATTTGCTTAAGCCAAATTCTTCTTTCATCATCTTGGATATTCTTAGCTACATTAAGCCCAACAGCAAAAGGTGTCACTATTGCATATCTACTTTTAAAAAGTATTTTTGTAGTAACGCGGGGCAGTTTTTCGCTATCACCATAACTACTCACCTGTACTAAGATAATATCACCAGTGTTTATTCCTTTTGTTTGATGTAAAAAAAAATCACCATCTGGACTTTCAACGAAAACGCCACCACTTCCTTTTAGCTGGCGCTTTACTTTTACTCTAAAAATAGAGCCCGGTGCTCTCGCATCTTCCTCTGCAAAAAAATCGTATAACTCACCATCTATTAGCAATGCAGCTGCCTCTTTCCCTTCAAAGTAATCAAGTAGAGCTATCGTGCCATTCATCTTCAAACTTTTCGCAGTATATAACCTGCTTTGAATAACAAGTTATTTGTTTCAAACAAAGGTAAGCCAACTATTGCCGAGAAAGAACCCGATATCCACGGAATAAATTTACTGGCATGCCCTTGGATACCATAAGCTCCAGCTTTTCCCTTCCAATCGTCAGTACCTAAATAGTCTTCAATCTCTTTCTTAGAAAGAACCTTGAATTTTACAGTACTAATAACATCTTTTGTCCAAACTTTGTTATTAGATCGAACGGCTATTGCTGTTATAACCCGATGTCTCCTTCCAGATAGAGCAATTAAACATTTCATTGCCTGGTCTTTATCTATTGGCTTACCAAGAATTCTCCGACCCAAAGCGACAATCGTATCCCCACAAAGAACTACTTCGTCTGCATTGCATGTGATTGCGTTGAGCTTTGCCAATACTACTCGATTGCAGTATTCACGCGGTAATTCTCCTGCAATGCATTTTTCATCTATCTCTGGCGCTCGAATTTCATCAGGGGTTACACCGATCTGGGATAGTAACTCTAGCCGCCGAGGGCTGCTTGATCCAAGTACAAGCTTCAACGGCTATTTATGACGATAATTTATCCGCCCCTTCGTCAAATCATAGGGTGTCATTTCTACCTGAACGCGATCACCCGCAAGTACACGAATTCTATTCTTTCTCATTTTACCTGCCGTATGCGCAATTATTTCATGACCATTTTCAAGTTCCACTCGGAATGTAGCATTTGGCAGTAGCTCTTTTACAACCCCTGGAAACTCGAGCAATTCTTCTTTGGCCATTTTATCTCCTAAAATAAATGAGGGCAATGCGGGCTATATATAACTCGATCCGTGTGTAGTATTTTTTACAAGAGAAATTCAAGGGTTCATTTTTTTGCCAAAGCTCGTTGTGACATCTTGGCATCTTGCTGATAAATTTATTTTAACACGTCTAGATTAATTGAGGTTAACAATCTTGATTAATTTTTTTCAGTTTATTGAGATAGTGAAACAGTAAAATCTCTAATAACTGGACCAATATAGTTCACTATTGCTTCAACTCCCTTCTCATTTGGGTGAATACCATCCGCTTGAAGTAAATTGACCGAAATTTCCTGCGTTTTTTTATCGATTAGAGGGGAAAAGAAGCTATCTATATAAAAAAGATTATACTCTCTTGCTAATGTAGGATATATCGCATCATATTCTTTTTTGAATTGGGGACCGTAATTTAACGGAGAAATAGTACCAACGATTACACTAGTAATTCCCTTCGATTTTAAATTTTTGAAAATTCCTTGTAGATTATTTTTTGTAAATTTCGGATCAAAGCCTCGCAATAAATCGTTTCCACCAAGCGCAACTACTACTCCATTTATACTTGGAGTAAGCAACCAATCCAACCTCTCGAAACCCCCAAGTGTAGTATCACCAGAAACCCCGCCATTAATTAGTAATACTTCAACATTATTGACTGAGAGCCAATGCTGAAGCTTAGGAACTAACCCTTTGTTTTCTTCTAAACCGTATCCCTGAGTTAAGCTATCTCCAAGCATAAGTATTTTTGTTTGATTGTCAGCGTTGGTGAGTGAGGAAAACACAAATAGTAAAATGATCATCTTGCTCACAGCCAAAAATAAACCATATTTAACTTTGTCTATAAAAATCATTAGAGAACTTTCATGCGAACACCGATTATTTCTTTACAAAATGTATCTTTGACGCTGAAAGGCAACGCAGGCAATGTAAACATTATAAAAAATATTTCATTAAATATTGATCAAGGTGAAAGTATTGGATTGATAGGCCCATCGGGATCGGGAAAGTCTTCATTATTGATGCTGGCTGGTGGACTAGAGCGAGCCTCCAGTGGAGAAATAGTAATTCTGGGACAGGTAATTACCGAAATGTCGGAGGACAGGCTCTCAAAGCTGCGTAGAAATTCTGTTGGAGTTGTTTTTCAATCCTTTCACTTGATACCCACACTCACAGCACTCGAAAACGTCGCAACACCCTTAGAGATTTCGTTTTCAAAAAATCCAAAAAAACACGCTATTAAGGCATTAGATAGAGTTGGACTAACGCATCGTGCTGATCATTATCCCTCACAGCTATCCGGCGGAGAACAACAACGCGTAGCATTGGCAAGAGCATATGTTTCAAATCCCAAGATTCTTTTAGCAGATGAACCAACAGGGAATTTGGATGAGGAGAATACGAAAGCCATTGTCGATCTACTTTTTGAGCTCAAAAATGAGAATAATACTACACTTTTTCTGGTTACCCACTCCAGAGAACTTGCGAAAAGATGCGATAGGATCATTAAAATTAGAGATGGAAAACTTTGGTGATTATTTTTGGAAATCTCAAATTCTCCGTACAAATGGCGATCCGTGAACTACGTTCAGGCATTTCTGGGTTCCGTATATTTCTAATATGTTTGGTGCTGGGCGTTGGAACAATTACTGCTGTCGGAACTGTTAAGAGGGGAATTGAATATGCTATTAGTGAGAAAGGATCTGAGTTACTTGGCGGCGATGCTGAAGCAGAATTTACCTATCGCTTAGCAAATACTGAAGAACTGAATTGGCTTAAATCAATATCCGCAAACATGTCAGAAATCCTAGAATTTAGATCGATGGCCAATGTCATCAGTGATGGCCAGAGTGAAAGAGCACTCACTCAGATAAAAGCTATAGATGAAAAATACCCACTAATCGGAGACGTCCAGCTTTCCAGTGGACGAGCACTTCAAGATATATTGAGCCAACCCAAAAGCGCGATAATGGAACGCGATCTTGTATCTAGGTTGGGTATTTCTATAGGCGATGCCTTCCAGCTTGGACTTACCGAATTTATTTTGAGAGATATCATTGTCACTGCGCCCGATGATGCTGGTGCTAATTTTGGTTTAGGACCCCGAACAATTCTAAAAACTGAAGACTTGAAAACATCTGGATTAATTGCACCCGGGACACTTTTTTCAGCAAAATATCGGCTACAGATAGATTCAAGTGAAAGCTTGGATTCTCTCGAAACTCTCGCGAAAACAAAATTCGAAAATAGTGGCATGCGCTGGAGAGACTCCAGAAATGGTGCACCAGGTATTTCTGAGTTTGTCACCAGATTGTCAGCCTTTTTTATAATGGTGGGTCTTGCAGGTCTCATAGTTGGGGGTGTTGGGATCGGATCAGCAGTTAAAGGTTACCTTAACAGAAAAATCGCTACGATAGCTGTCTTAAGGAGCTTAGGCGCCACAAATTTCCAGATTTTTATGACTTATTTCATTCAGCTATCTATATTATCTTTACTTGGAATAGCTTTGGGCTTGGGGTTCGGAGCGAGTGCACCACATATTTTTGCACCTTTTCTCAAGGTTATTATTCCAACCCCTATTGATATAGTTTTTTCTTTAACACCAATATTCGAGGCGGCTATATACGGAGCCATAATCGCAACATTATTCACACTTTGGCCATTATCAAGATGTGAAAATATACAGACTGCAGCACTATTTCGCGAAATGAATTTGTTAAGTTACAGTTTACCACGTTTTAAGTACTTGGTTTGGAGCTTGGGCCTCTTAATTATTCTTTTAATTACTTCGGCTTTATTTAATCAGAACCCTAAACTTACAAGTTGGTTTGCGCTCGGTTTTTCAGTCGCTGTATTAGCTTTATTTCTATCAGCACGTATCTTGATGGCAATTATTAAGAAATTAGCTAGATTTGTTAATGGCCGCCCATCCACACGCTGGGCTCTGGCTTCTATGGGAGGCACACAAGAAGGAACTTCTAACTCATTGCTAGCGATAGGATTAGGCTTAACCGTACTTGCCATAATAGGTCAGGTCGATGGTAATCTAAGGACATCAATCAATAACGATTTGCCCAAAGTAGCCCCATCTTATTTCGTAATCGACATTCAAAAATCTCAAATTGAAGAAATACGAAGGACTTTGAATTCTTACAAGGGCGTTACTTCGTTTGATGAAGCCCCCATGCTGCGCGGAATAATAACAAAAATAAATAATGAACAAGCTTCTGAAGTGGCTGGCGATCACTGGGTAATTAAAGGAGATAGAGGCATTACATACTTTGAGGAATTACCAGAAAGGTTTAACCTTACAGAGGGTCTGTTGTGGCCAAGAAATTATTCAGGGAAAACCCAAATTAGCTTTGCTGCTGAACAAGCCGAGGAACTTGGACTTGGGCTCGGTGATAGCATAACAGTAAATATAATGGGAAAGGAAATTACCGGAGAAATTACCAGTCTTCGCAATGTAGACTTCTCAACTGCTGGAATTGGTTTCGTTATCGCTATGAATCCAAGTGCGCTCAAAAACGCACCCCACAGTTTTATCACAACAATTTATGCCAATACTGAGTCAGAAATTGGGATTTTTAACACGTTAGCAAGAAAATTTCCAAATATCACACTGATAAAAGTGAGAGGTGTAATTGAGCGGGTCAGCGACCTATTAGGTTCAATAGCCACTGCCAGTTCATATGGTGCACTTACTACATTGGCAACAGGGTTTTTAGTTCTTTTAGGGTCAGCAGCTTCTGGACAAAGTGCAAGGTCATACGATGCGGCAATATTGAAAACTTTGGGAGCGACGCATAAGGAGCTAATTATTAGTTATATAATTCGTTTTTCATTATTAGGGGTTACAGCAGGTTGCGTGGCAATATTTTTTGCAATCTGTGGAGCTTGGGGAATAACGACATATGTCCTCGAACTACCTTTCCAAATAATTTGGCCAACCGTATTTTTGGTTATAACTGGCGGATTAGTAGCAAATCTATTGGCAGGTTTATATTTCGCAATAAAATCTCTTAAGGTAAGTCCAGCTAAATTTCTTAGGTCTCAGTAACCAAATAATTAATTATGCTAATTGTCCATTTTTTTAATTTTGGATTATCGAAAACACTACACTTAAAGTTAATGCCTTACTATTTCCAAAGATTGGACTACTTTACTATTACCTAGATAATTACAGGTGTTTCTATGACTTTAAATAAGCCCTTTCCTGTCCAGCTAGAAGGAGGATCAGACTACTTTTGGTGCAGTTGCGGGAAAAGTGGCAATCAACCCTTTTGTGATGGAAGTCACAAAGGAACTCAATTTAGCCCCAAGAAGTTTACCGCTAAACAGACAGAAACCGCATACCTATGCGGCTGTAAAAAGACTTCAAATGGTCCTTTTTGTGATGGTACTCATAACAATTTAAAACTGCCAAAAGATGAAAAAATCTTCTCTGCCCTAGTCCAGCCCGATAATAGAGAAATTAATATTACCGGCGAAGAGTCAATTTTGATAGCCTCTTTGAGAAATAATATTGCCCATTTAAGCGCGTGTGGTGGTTCTGGAAAATGCTCTACTTGCCGTGTTGAAATCTTACAGGGACTAGAGAATTGTCATCCACGAGGTGATTTAGAAGAACGGCTTGCTCAAAAGCTTTCATTTCCTCCAAATATTAGGTTGGGTTGTCAGACAAAGTTAAAAGGAAATGTGTCATTTCGCAGGTTACTTTTAGACAAAAGGGACGCAGACTTAAACAACCAAATTACTGAACAAAAGTTAGAATCTGTTGGCACAATACGCAATCTAACGATACTTTTTTGTGACATCAAAGGCTTCACTCCTTTTTCAGAGTCATTATCTGCTTACGACGTAATATTCATCCTAAATAGATATTTTTCAATAATGCGGGAAGTCATTATACGCCACGGAGGTGAAGTAAATAATTACATTGGCGACGCAATTATGGCTATCTTTGGATTAAAAGAGTCCAGACAACAAGCATTAAGGGCTGTAAGTGCTAGTGTTGAAATGCTTAAGGAAATGGATCAATTCAAGTCATACCTAAAAAAGGCATATGGCAGAGATTTTGATATGAGAATTGGCATACATTTTGGAGAGGTTATTTCTGGATCAGTAGGCTCGGGTGACGATAGAAAAGTTACGGTCATTGGAGATACAGTTAATACCGCAAGTAGGATTGAGGCCATCAATAAAGAGGCGGGAACTAGGTTGCTTGTTTCCGAAACAGTTTATGAACAGATTAAGGATAAAGTCTCTGTCCGAAATTACTTGAGATTGAAACTCAGGGGAACCAGTAATTTGATTACTTTGCACGAAGTGAGCAGCATAAATAGCGGCGCATTAAAATTAAACATTACTGAAGTTGAAAGAAAATTTGAGGGAAAGAAATGGTTTCGCACCTTACCGATCGAAGAGTTGAGTTTAGGCGAAAAGAAGAAATACATGCTCAACGAAAAAGAAATACTACTGATCAACGAGGGGGAAATCTATGCCATTGAAAACCTATGTCCACATATGGATTTACCATTAGATATCGGCCAAATAACTGACAAAGCCACAATTCTATGCCCCTATCATAAGAGTGAATTCTGTTTTAAGTCGGGCGAAGTTAAAAAATGGGTTGGCAAAAGGCCAGAAGAACATGAAGATGAATGTAAACCTTTAAATACTATTAGCGCCCGTAAACATGAAGATTATATTTGGGTCACCGATGGCTAAAAATGGAAGTTACTTGAAAATTTATTTGAATTTGTACAAAAGTACAAATCTACTAGAGAGTTGAAAAACTTAAAGTCCTGCAAATTCTCAGGAGTCTTTGAATATTTAAGTATATAGGGATTTTCATTTTGGCTTTTAAATGATGCTTGAGTAAATGTAGAACTTAGCATTTTAAAATGCTCATATGATAAAATTTAGTACAATGAATGATTTTGATGAAAGACAGCGTAAAAGACGCAAATACGAAAGAGACCAGGAAAATTTACAGCTGATTGCTCAAGAAAAAGAGCGAGTAATTAAAAAGGTTTGGCTCAATTTCTCGTTACTATCACTTTTAGGATGGATACTTTACGGCACTATGGTCAATTCGCTGAAAGCGGAATATATTCACTTTATAGTGATAATGACTCTGTCAGTTCAGATTCTTCTTTTTATTGCTGCAGTGCTGAAAAGAAACAAGCTTAGGAAATAAAAGTCTCAAACTGAATGACTAGCCCACCAGTAAAAGCTGCAGAGGCATTAGAGAAACCACCTGCCGCCAAACCGTTACTCAGTAGGTGGATTCCTGACGATGATCCAAAGCCAAGAGTAAATACTAGTCTCAGCCGACTCTTTTACACCAGAACTGATACGCACCACCAAGGAGAGTCATGCAAGGAAAGCTATTGGTGAGCCTCTACAGCTATGGCTCGTAGAGCAAATCCGTAGCCTACCAACTGTGACTGATCCCTCAATGATACAATCTCAAAAGATGTCAGCGCATGGCGAAGATTTAATTATTGATTCGAACTTTCAGTCTAACATTTAATATGTTAGCAAATACAATCTGGCCAAGGAGTGATATACTTTTTGAAACAAATGTATGTCGCAAATTAGCTAGATTAAAGGCGCCATAACAATAATTATCAACTCACACATTTTTGCAAGGTAACCAAATCATGTCGACTACCAAGAGAGATTTATCGGATCCTATTGAATCTTTACGGGCTAGTGTTTCTTTACCTTTTGAACAAGCGCACGCCATGCCTCCAGAGGTATATACCTCAAAGTCTTTTCTTGAATCAGAGTTGCAAAATATTTTTAAAAAAGATTGGTTTTGCGTGGGTCGAGCAAGTGCACTCGCAGAACCTGGTGATTATGTTACCTGTGAGCTAGCTGATCAGCCAATAATCGTATTACGAGACCAGAAGAATTCTATACGTGCTTTTTCTAATGTCTGCCGCCATCGGATGTCTACGCTTCTTGAGGGGCGCGGTAAGACTAAAAGTATTGTCTGCCCTTACCATGCGTGGACCTATAATCTTGATGGTTCTCTAAGAGGTGCTCCCGCAATGAATGGCAACACAGCTTTTTGCAAAGATCGTTATAGTTTACCAGTAATTGCGTGCGAGGAATGGCTCGGCTGGGTGTTCATTACACTTAACCCATCTCCAAGCAACATTTCAGAAGAACTCAAGGGAGTGGCGGAATTAGTTGAAGGTTACAACATGACAGACTACTCCGAGACTTTCTTTGAAGAGCATCTCTGGGATACTAATTGGAAAGTATTGGCAGAAAATTTTATGGAAAGTTATCATCTTCCTGTTTGTCATGCTGGTACGATCGGTGGCCTTTCAAAACTTGACGAAATGATATGTCCACCTGGCGAAAAAGCTTTCAATTACCATACAATCTTAAAAGATGATAGTTTGCGCATAGCCATGGCACATCCGAAAAATACTCGTCTTCACGGCGATGAAAGGAGAACGACATTCCTTTTGGCCATATACCCTAGCCTATTGATCACACTTACGCCGGGCTACTTCTGGTATCTTAGCTTACATCCCAAAGGGCCAGGTCAAGTCCATATCCAATTTGGTGGAGGCATGTCTGATGATTATAAGGATGATGCAGACGCCCAACAGAATCTATTGGAGTTAAAAACACTACTAGATGAGGTAAACGAAGAGGATCGCGGGTGTACGGAAAAAGTCTTTCGCGGTCTATCAGCTGATGGCGCAGAACCGGGGCATCTATCTCATCTTGAGCGCCCAAATTTTGATTTTGCTCAATATCTGATGAGCCGTATGGATCTGGATTTCCAACCATTCACAAAAGTAAGCTAAACATGCAAGACCTCTCCATGAAGTTGCAAGAGATAGCCAAGCTTCCACCTGATCGGCCGATGAGCATGCCCGGTGCCTTTTACACATCTCAAAATCGTTTCGAGCATGAGGTGGCTACTGTTCTTAACTCTGGATGGCATTGCCTTGGCCGCCAAGATGAGATTCCTAATTCAGGCGATTTTTTCACTGCAAATCTTTTCAATGAACCTCTTCTTATTGTTCGCCAAGCGGAGGGTGACATAGGTGTTCTTGCAAATGTGTGCCGCCACCGTGGTATGCCACTTGCGGAAGGAAGAGGAAACGTGCATCGTTTTGTCTGCTCTTATCACGCTTGGGCCTATGATCTTGATGGTTCTTTAATACGATCCGCCCGTATGAAGAACGCCGGGTTTGATTCTAAAAATTGTTATCTTCATAACTACAACGTTCAACTTTGGAATGGCTTTATTTACGTAAACCTTCGTTTAGATGCGCCGCAATTTAATTTTCCAAAGCTTAATACCCTACTTGCGAACTACAAACCTGAATCATTCCGGATTGTTCATATTGCCGAAGAAGTTTGGAATACCAATTGGAAATGCCTAGTTGAGAATTTCATGGAAGGCTATCACCTGTCCGTGGTTCATCCAGAGACGCTTCATGGATACACTCCCACAGGTTTAGCCCGAAAATTATTAAGCGAGAATGGTTACACTTCTTATGCCGCTAACTACCCAAAAAATATTCCCACTCGAGGCTATGGCGCATCCGGCCTCACAGAAGACGAACGTCTTCGATCCACCCTTTTTGCCCTCTTCCCAACGCAGGTAGCTAGCCTTGCGGCGAGCCTGTTAGTTTCGCTCAGTATTTTTCCTATTAGCGCGGGGCAAATTCGGGTTAAGTGGACAATGTCCACATATGGGAAAGACTTAAGCGAAGAGACTATCGCGGATCGCATTGCCCTTTGGGAAGAGGTCAACCGTGAGGACCGAGAAAAATTGGAGCGTATGCAAATTGGTCTTGCCTCGAAACACGCTCTTTCGGGCCCACTGGCTGAGGATGACTATGAAGGCACAGTACGCGACTTTCAGCTTTGGCTTGCAACCCAAGACAGAAAACATTCATAAAGAGAGCGTTTCTAGCAATTAGATAAACTTACTACATAGAAACTATAAGTTTGTAGATGTCTTAGAGTTTATTTGAAGAAATGAGTTTTTAATTTCAAAATAGAATAAAAGAGACCATTGATACCGTGATCAGACCAACTCGGTTATTCGTAAATGTTAAATCACAGAGCCTCGAGCGGAAATACCACCCTCAATTATCCCAAGCGTCCTGTTTTGTCTCAGCGCCTTTAATCTTTTTTTATATCTGTTTTGATGGGAATAATGATCTAAGTTCAGGCTGTACCGTAACGCAAACATACCACCCCTTTTTACCTGATCTATTTACAATTGATGCTCTTGGATATGTATCCATACGCCCTACTTTACGCCCCTATTTAATATAAGAAGTATAGCAATAGGGCTTTCAATAAAATATGGGTAATTATGGGTTATTCACTATAACTTTAGGTGATGGTGGAGCCTAGGGGGATCGAACCCCTGACCTCTACAATGCCATTGTAGCGCTCTCCCAGCTGAGCTAAGGCCCCCTTGAATATGTATACTTTCCGAAATTTAACTAAGGTAACTTTAATGGAAGCACAAGATAAACCTCTGGTCGAAAAATATTAACTCTCGTCTTCATCTGAAGACACGTCCGCTATATCATCCAAAGAAACGTTATCATCTTCATCTTCTTCTAGAAGATCGTCTTCCAATTCGACATCCATATCGTCATCATCAAGCACAACATCCTCTTCCGCGGCGTCGCTCTCAGTTGCTCTGCGCGCTGACAGGTCCTCACCATCAGCTTGTATCAAACGAGATTTAGTGTCGTCCAACTTAACCTCTTCACCGGTGTACGGGCTAACTATAGGATCACGGTTTAGGTCGTAAAAACGCTTGCCAGTCGTAGGGCAAATGCGTTTTACACCCCATTCTTCTTTGGGCATAGGAAATTCCCTTAAAATGATGTACAAAATCTAAAAGTTCCGCGCCGTTTCGCACAAGATGAACGATATGTCAAAGCCTTATCTAACCAAATCGTTAAAATTAAGCAAAATTTAAAAAATTAATGTCAAAATCCATATTATTTTCAGAAAAGCCCCAAATAAAAGTAGCAATTCGGAAAGTGAGAAATTCCACCAGATTGTCACTTAGGGTTTCATCAATAAGTGAGAGTGTTACGCTTACAGCTCCAGTAAATACAAACCAAGATGTTCTGTTGAGATTTTTGGAAAGTAAAGAAAATTGGTTAAAGGCAAATTTACTCAAAATTTCAGATAAAAAGGTACAAATAGATATTGGGCGTCTTATCCCTATTTTTGGTACTAAAAGACACATAGAAATTTGCTCAGAGTCCTTAAATGTAAGAATTATTGGTAATAGCATTCGAATACCAATTACAGAATCAAAACCTGGTCTTGCCGTTGAAAATTATCTCAAAAAATTAGCCAAAGAAGAGATTACAAGTGTTGCTAATTATTACTGCGGTAAGCTGGGAGTTTCCTACGCTTCAATAAAATTACGTGACACAAGCTCTCGCTGGGGCTCTTGCTCAAGCAATTCCAATCTAATGTTTTCCTGGAGGCTAATCATGGCTCCCAGAAATGTAATACGTTATTTAGTTGCTCATGAAGTTACCCATCTAAAACATTTTAATCATTCAAGAGAGTTTTGGTTCGAGGTTCGCTCGATATTCGGACCCTATGAAAATGAGCACAATTGGTTGCGGACCGAAGGTACAAATCTTCACTTCTACAAATTTAATAGTTGACCAAAGAGATTTTTGTGATCACAAAATAATATGGATAAAATTTCGCTAGCTCATGACCGTGTTTATAAAGGCCTCCGAATGAGAATAATGTGCGGTGAAATCAAACCAGGCCAATCTCTTACACTAAGAGGGATTGGTAAAAGCTACGGTGTTTCAATGACACCTTCCAGAGAAGCAGTGCGCCGGCTTGTCGCGGAAGGTGCACTTTCAATGACCGCGTCAGGCAGAGTTCTCACGCCAGAACTAAGTAACGAAAGAATAGAAGAACTCGCAGCAATGAGAGCTTTAATTGAAGTTGAGCTCTCAAGTAGAGCATTGCCAAGAGCGCACTTGGCTTTAATAGATAGACTTCAAGCGATTAATGCTCGTATAGCTCAAGCCATCGATGAACATGACGCCATAACTTACATTAAAACAAACTTAGAATTTCATAGGACGCTCTATTTAAGAGCTCAAGCTCCTGCAATGTTGGCAACTGCCGAGACAGTTTGGTTACAATTAGGTCCAACCATGCGAGCTCTTTACGGAAAACTGCAAAGGAAAGAACCTCCACATTTTCACAGAATAATTCTATCCGCGTTAAGTGCCGGAGATGAGCCTGGACTGAGGCTCGCGGTGAGATCTGATGTTACTCAGGGCTTAAGAATGTTAACAAGTTGATTAAGAGGCTAAACCCTGTTGACCAAGAGATAAAAACTTATTCCTACGATGTTTTATTAAATCTTTAGGCTTCTTTTTGGCTAAATCTGATAAAGCCTTACTGATAGCATTTTTCACTTCCTTAAAAACTATTTTTCTATCCCTATGCGCTCCTCCCATTGGCTCTTCGATAATAATATCGTTCACACCTAGTTTCGTCAGATCTTGAGCTGTTAGCCTCAATGCTTCAGCTGCCTCCCGCATCTTTTCGGAGTCTTTCCATAGAATTGAAGCGCAGCCTTCAGGACTGATGACTGAGTAAACAGAATGCTCCAACATTAAAACTTTGTTAGCGGTCGCAAAAGCAACTGCGCCACCAGACCCACCCTCACCTATTATCAGTGAAATAATAGGTACTCCGATTTGCAGACATTTTTCAGTAGATCGGGCTATTGCCTCAGACTGCCCCCGTTCCTCTGCCCCCTTTCCTGGATAGGCCCCTGGGGTGTCAACCAAGGTTATCAGTGGCAACCCAAACTTATCTGCTAGGCTCATCAAACGTATTGCCTTTCTGTAACCTTCGGGACGCGCCATGCCAAAATTTCTTTCAATTCGCGTCTTAGTGTCATTGCCCTTCTCGTTTCCAATAACCATTATCGGGGTATCATTAAATCGTGCTATCCCCCCAACAACTGCGTGGTCATCCGCAAAATTTCTATCACCTGCTAGCGGAGTAAACTCCAAGAAAAGTTCATTTATGTATTCTATACAGTGAGGTCTCTCAGGGTGACGTGCAACCTGACACTTTCTCCAAGGTGAGAGATTCTGGTAAAGATCTTTTAGCATCGTTTCAGCTTTTTTGTCTAAGGCCTCCGCTTCAGCGTCAACGTCCATCTCATCATTCTGGCGTGCTAGAGCTCTAAGCTCCTCTGCTTTCCCTTCTATCTCAGCCAAAGGTTTTTCGAAGTCTAAATAATGTCTCAAGCAACTCTCCAAGATTTAGATAAATAATACCAAAATTATGCGCTATTGATTTCTTTAAGGGATAAAATAATAAAAGAAAATGTTTTTTCAAAAGCTGATTTATTGGCTCTATACTCAATTATTTTCTAAATATTTTTTTTACTCTTTTAATATGTCTCAATAAAAATAACAAAGCCGAGCCTTATTATAATTGCACCTTTAAAATAATAACACTAAATCCTGAAGTAAATAAGGAGTTAAAACTCATGAGAACCGTTTATTTAAATGGAAGCTTTATTCCAGAAAATATGGCGAAAATATCAATATTCGACCGAGGCTTTTTAATGTCAGATGGCGTTTATGAGGTAACTTCAGTAATTAACAAAAAACTTATTGATTTTGCAGGACACTTTTCCAGACTGGAAAGGTCACTATCCGAGCTGGACATGGCAACTCCTGTTACGAAAGAAGCTTTGTTGTCAGTCCACAGAACGCTGATTGATAAAAACAATATCGACCACGGCTTAATATATCTGCAAATAACGCGTGGATCGGCAGGCGATAGAGATTTTGTTTTTCCTGACCCCAAAACAACGCCTCAAACTGTAGTTATGTTCAGTCAAAAAAAAGAAAATCTAATAGATAGTCTTGAAGCTACATCAGGTATTAAAGTTATATCAATTGAAGATCTTAGATGGGGGCGCCGTGATATCAAGACAACCCAGCTTCTATATCCGTCACTTGGGAAAATGATGGCAAAAAAAGTACATGCAGATGATGCTTGGATGGTCGAAGATGGTTACGTTACAGAGGGAACTTCGAATAATGCTTATATAATCAAAAATGGCAAAATAATAACCCGCGCAAAATCTTTTGATATTTTACATGGGATAACACGTACTTCTGTATTACGTTTTGCTAAAGAAGCACAAATAGAGGTTGAAGAAAGAAACTTCTCAATCGGTGAGGCAATAGACGCAGACGAAGCTTTTATAACGTCAGCCTCATCTTTTGTTACGCCAGTTATTAATATTGACGGCCGAAATATTTCAGATGGATTCCCTGGGCCTATGACCCAAAGACTGCGCGAGATTTATCTAGATGAGAGCATAAAAACTGCTATCTAGTTATGTGAATAACTCAATTTCTTTAGCTACAAGCGCATTATCTACAGAAGAATAAAAATCGTTTTCATATTCTTGGGCACGAGGATACCTAGGATTGTTTCTATCATTGAATACACCACAATCCCATCCATCAGTTGTTTCAAAAAAATTTGAAAACCCCTGTTTTCCATACCTTTGTAAAAATCCCATCAAAACCACGTCAAGATAACTTAATAAAATCGGACATTTTTCAACACTAGACAATTTATGATCTGGTATCTGGTAGAAAGAAATACTATTAGGCTTTGAGGATGTGTGCTCAATCATTTCCGATCCAATAATTCGGTGATAGCCAGCCTCTCGTTTATCTAGCTTTGTCCAGTTACCATCAGGTACAATTGCAATAACGCCATCAACGCTGAAATTATCAGATTTATGCACACTCAAAAATGAGAAATCTCGCAAATTTGTTCGTTGCCATACTCTGCGCCATCCAACTAAACGTGCGTTAGATATATCATGAAAGTCATGAGACGAAGTGTTTACTAAACTACCATAGCCAAAGAAAAATTGATTACTCATATTTTTGATGTGCATAAAAAATATGGTACTGTCAAATGACATTTGCCTTGAAAAGAACTACGCTGATGTCTATCGTTTAATGAAATGGTGGGAGAACTGGATAATCAGTGCCGAAGGAGCAACCGCCCCGGAAACTCTCAGGCAAATGGACCACTGTTTTATAAAATCTGGAGAGAGATGCGTTAGCATCCGCCGAAGGATAACGATCTCAGGCAAATGGACAGAAAGGGGCATCATATTACGGCGTACGCCGTAGTCCATTGATGCCAGTCTATTTATAAAACTGGCTAGTAGTGTAGGAAAGTTGATGTCTGATAAGCTCATGCATACGCCCTTAAATAAATTGCACCAAAATAATAATGCAAGGATGACGGCTTTTGCTGGTTACGATATGCCACTTCAATATGAAAACGGTATTATGAGCGAACACCTTCACACTCGAAGCCAAGCTGGGCTTTTTGATGTAAGCCATATGGGACAGATAGTTTTACGGGGTAATGACTTCAATCAAGTAGCAGAAGCACTGGAAAACTTAATCCCAATGGAGGTAAAAACATTAAAAGTTGATCGCCAAAGATATGGATTTTTCACAAACAGTACCGGCGGAATACTTGATGATTTTATGTTTTCTAATCGAGGTGACCACATTTACATGGTTGTCAACGCGTCTCGGAAAGAAGACGATATTAAACACTTACGTGAACACTTAGAACCGCTCGGGGTCAGTGTCAAAAACTTGGAAAATAGAGCCTTAATTGCTCTGCAAGGACCAGCCTCCGAGAAGGTACTTTCAGAGCACTATCCAAAGATTTCTAATATGCACTTCATGGACGTCTCCACAATACCTATAGCAGGAGCAGAATGTTGGATATCAAGATCAGGATATACTGGTGAGGATGGGTTTGAAATTTCAATTCCAAACAAGGCCGCGGAAAGTGTCACCAAAACTTTATTGAAACACAAATCTGTAGAACTTGTCGGACTGGGTGCTCGAGACTCTTTGCGACTAGAAGCCGGACTGTGTCTGTATGGGCAGGATATTGATACTACAACCTCCCCAGTTGCTGCGGGGTTAAAATGGGCCATGCATAAATCAAGATTAAGCGAAGGACAAAAGGAAGGAAGCTTTCCTGGAGCTAATAAAATATTATCCGAAATAAAAAATGGTTCTGAATATAAATTAGCGGGATTTGTGCCTCTTGGGAAAGCCCCGATAAGAACGGATACCCAGCTTTTTGACAACGGCACTTCATCTGTTCCGATAGGACGGATAACATCAGGGTTATTCAGCCCCACACAAAAACATCCGATTGCAGTGGGATATATAAAGAGTGAGTTCTCACATCTAGGTAGCAGAGTGAATGCACAAGTTCGAGGGAAGTTGCTAGAAATAGAAGTAACTTCGTTACCTTTCGTTAAGAAAAACTTTAAAAAAAATTAATTTTTGGAGACACATATGAAATTTACAGAAGAACACGAATGGTTAAAAGTAGAAGGCAAGTTGGTAGTGGTCGGTATAACTGAACATGCCAGCTCTCAGCTAGGAGATATCGTATTCATAGAGTTGCCTGAAGAAGGGACAACAGTATCAAAAGATGATGAAATTGTTGTAATCGAGAGCGTGAAAGCAGCTTCTGATATCCTCTCCCCTCTTGATGGGGAAATTGTTGAAATCAACGAGATGCTGGTGGATGAACCAAGCAAAGTAAATGATGATCCCATGGGAGATGCTTGGTTTTTCAAAATTAAGCCGGATAATTCTGAACAGATCAATGAATATATGGATGAAGCAGCTTATACCAAGCTAATTGGCTAACCAGATGGTAATTAAAAAAAAATACTAAATTAATTTTCGGGAGTTCCGTAATGCCTTTTACACCAACAAATTATCTTCCTTATGATTTTGCAAATCGCAGGCACATAGGCCCGTCTCCATCGGAAATGGAGGAAATGTTCAAAGTTTTAGAGATCAGATCTATTGATCAACTCATAGATGAAACAGTCCCAGAAAGCATTCGTCAGAAAGAACCACTGAACTTTGGAAAACCAATGTCCGAGAGAGAGTTGCTAAGACATATGCGAATTACTTCCTCAAAGAATAAAATTCTCACAAGTCTCATAGGTCAAGGGTATTATGGAACTGTAACCCCACCAGTTATTCAAAGAAATATACTTGAAAATCCTGCATGGTATACGGCATATACTCCATATCAACCTGAAATAAGCCAGGGCCGATTAGAGGCACTTCTTAATTTTCAAACAATGATATCCGATCTAACAGGACTAGAAATCGCGAATGCTTCTCTTTTGGATGAAGCCACTGCCTGTGCCGAGGCCATGACAATGGCCCAACGAATCTCCCGCTCAAAAAATACGGCATTCTTTGTAGATGAGAACTGCCACCCACAGAATATTTCTGTTTTAAAGACTCGTGCAAGACCGCTAGGTATCTCTTTGATAATTGATAACGTCGATAATCTCGATGCTCATAAAGTATTTGGGGCTATTTTCCAGTATCCCGGAACAAATGGTAGTATCCGTGATTTTACGAACGAAATAGAAAAATTACATGAAGCTAAAGCGATAAGTGTGATTTCAGCAGACCCACTAGCACTGACATGCCTTAAAGAACCAGGAGCGATGGGCGCAGATATAGCAGTGGGAACAACTCAAAGGTTTGGAGTGCCAGTTGGATACGGTGGTCCTCATGCTGCTTATATGGCGACAAGAGATAGCTACAAAAGATCAATGCCGGGAAGAATTGTTGGCATTTCTATTGATGCACACGGAAACAAAGCATATCGGTTAGCTCTTCAAACCCGTGAACAGCATATTAGGCGGGAAAAAGCGACATCGAATGTTTGCACAGCGCAAGCACTTCTTGCTGTTATGGCATCATTTTATGCGGTTTTCCATGGGCCCGAGGGCCTCAAAGCAATTGCTCAGCGTATTCACCGAAAGACTGTAAGGCTCGCAACAGGTCTTGAAAAAGCTGGTTTTAAAGTAGAGCCCGATGCTTTCTTCGATACAATAACCGTTGATGTAGGTTTATTTCAAAAAGGTGTGATAAGCGCGTCTGTCAAAGAGGGAATAAATTTGCGTGCAATTGGCAAAAATAAAATCGCTATATCATACGATGAGACGACTAGACGCGACACCACAGAGGCTGTCTGGAGAGCCTTTGGATTAAATATGAAAGACGATGATTTAGAGCCAAGCTACAGAATACCGAACAGCCTATTACGTCAAAGCACATATTTAGAACACGATGTATTTCATATGAACCGGGCTGAGACAGAAATGATGCGTTATATGAGACGACTATCTGATAGAGATTTAGCACTCGATCGTGCTATGATCCCTCTTGGCTCATGTACAATGAAACTAAATTCGGCAGCAGAAATGATGCCCGTAAGCTGGAGAGAGTTTTCGTTGTTACATCCTTTTGCCCCCAAAGAACAAGCAAAAGGTTACGAGGAAATAATAAATGATCTTTCTAACAAACTTTGCACGATAACTGGTTATGATGCCATTTCGATGCAACCTAACTCTGGGGCTCAAGGAGAGTACGCGGGTCTATTGACGATTGCTGAGTATCATCGTTCCCGTGGAGATAGACATCGAAATGTTTGTCTTATCCCCACATCGGCACATGGGACCAACCCTGCCAGCGCACAAATGGTCGGATGGAAAGTTATACCGGTAAATTCCGCAGATAACGGGGATATCGACATTGACGACTTCAAATCGAAAGCAGAGTACTACAGCAAAGAGCTTGCGGGATGTATGATTACTTATCCTTCAACACACGGGGTTTTTGAAAAGACTATACATGCTGTTTGCGACATAACTCACGCTCATGGTGGGCAAGTCTACATAGACGGAGCTAATATGAATGCTATGGTTGGTTTGTCCAGGCCTGGAGACTTAGGTGGTGATGTAAGCCATTTAAATTTGCACAAGACTTTTTGCATACCGCATGGCGGTGGTGGTCCTGGGATGGGCCCAATTGGAGTGAAAAAACATCTAAAAGCACACCTTCCTAATAATTTACAATATAAAGGAAATGTTGGGCCAGTTTCTGCTGCACCATTCGGTTCCCCTTCATTACTTCCTATCAGTTGGGCATATTGCCTAATGATGGGTGGAGAAGGACTTACTCAAGCAACAAAAGTTGCTATTTTGAATGCAAACTACATTGCAAAACGCCTGGAAGGTAACTTTGATGTTCTATATAGAGGTGAATTTGGTCGGGTTGCGCACGAATGTATTTTAGATGTACGACCATTCGCAGAAACGGCAAATATTTCCGTAGAAGATATAGCAAAACGATTAATTGATTGTGGCTTCCATGCTCCAACGATGAGTTGGCCTGTAGCAGGGACCCTTATGGTGGAACCAACTGAATCTGAAACAAAAGCAGAGCTGGATAGATTTTGCGATGCGATGCTCGCAATACGAGAGGAAATACGGCAAATAGAAGATAATAAAATAGACCTTGATAATAACCCCTTGAAAAACGCTCCCCATACTGTTGAAGACTTGGTTGGTGATTGGAACCGTCCATATTCGAGAGATCAAGGATGTTTTCCACCTGGCGCATTCCGTGTCGATAAATATTGGCCACCGGTCAACCGAGTAGATAATGCACACGGCGATCGTAATCTTATTTGTATCTGCCCACCTATGTCTAATTATGCTGAAGCTGCAGAATAGCTAGGCGTGGGGAAAATTTATTGGAGTGCTAAAATTGCAGCTTTAAGGCTTTTTCGCTTAATGTGACCGTATCCTTTTACTTCGAGAGCACTGTCCAATTGGGCCTCAAAGGTTTCTGGGCTCTCTTTAAGTCTTTTTGGATCTGAGAGCTTTGAAATTAATACGTTTTTAAACTTAACTTCTAATTTTCTCTCTTGGCTGTAAGAAAATGGATCAAAACTAGTTTCACGCAACCCTTTCAATTTGGTCAGCGCCAAAAATATAAAACGCATCCACGACCCAAATCGGATTTTTCTAGGTAGACCATTCACATCTTTTAAAAAACTTAGAAAAGGAGGCGCTAGATAATAGCCAGATGGGCGAGCCGTGCCAAATTTTGAGATCAGACTTTCCTTAAAAGTTGGAGAAAGCATAAGGCGTGCAACTTCGTATTCATCTTTAATGGCCATTCCCCTGAATAATGCCTTCGCAGTTTTTTGAGAGATGGTAGTGTCGCCAAATTGAGCCTTAACAGCATCCATAATTTTCTTGTACCTTTCTGCATAATTTTTATTTTGATAGGAAGTTAACTTTTCTGAAAACATGGGTATTAGGTGGTCTAATTCGGCATCTTCCAGTCTATACTCCGTAAGGCGATTTTTACCAAATCCTGATACGTTTAAGACATATTGTGGATCATATGCCAGCCATCTTCCCCACTGTAGGGCTTTTAAATTTTCTTTAACCGATGTTCCGTTTAAGATTAATGCCTTTTCTACTGATCTGACGGAAATAGGTATCATGCCCTTCTGTAACGCAATACCCAGCATCATAACATTCGCAGTGATCTTATTTCCCATCAAAGTCTCACTAATTTGCTGAATATTATAAGTTGTGCAGTTTTTAATATCTAAAAATTTGTGCAGTCTTGAGAATACCGTTTTTTCTGAGACAGTTTCGCCATTTCCGAAACCAACCACGCCAACGGGATCGATATCAATATTCATTATTGCCCGCGATGTATGCTTATTCAAAACTTTTAGAGAATTATCAGCTACTCCGACAACTGCATCACATGCTAATAATAAGTCTGCCTCACCGTCTGGAATTCGGGACATACGTAAGCTGAGATTTTCAGATCTTGTAATTCTTATTTGACTAGTAACAGCACCATTTTTTTGGGACAGTCCAGTTTGACTCACCGCTTGTGCGCAAATGTCATCAAGACGCGCAGCCATTACTAACACTGCAGACAGCGTAGAAACACCCGTACCCCCAATCCCTGCTAAATATATATTTGTAATTTCTTTATCTACAATAACCGGAGCTGGAAGTTTATTGTATTCTGGCAGTTCAATTTCTTGTCTATCGTTGCCTGGTTTTGGAACCACTGCTACAAAACTTGGACAGAAACCGTCTAAACACGAATAATCATCATTACAAACTGAGTGATCAATTACTCGTTTATCTGCTTCACCATCAAATTTAGGCTTAAGCGCAACGCAATTTGAGCTTTGTGCACAATCACCGCAGCCTTCGCAGACGGCTGGATTAATATAAATACGCTCCGTCCGCGATGCTATAGTTTTGCGCTTTCGGCGACGTCGAAGTTCAGTAGCGCAAGTTTGTACATGTAATAACGCAGTGACCCCTTTAATTTGAGATAAATCATCCTGAACTCTTAGTATTTTATCCCTATGAAAGAAATCTACACTAGCAGGCCATGAACCATTCAAACGAATTTCATCTGGCTGATCAGAGACTATCACAACTTTTTCCACTCCTTCCGCTAATAGTTGTTCACTCATCGACAAAGGAGTCGATCCTCCTTGTGCGCTTTGTCCACCTGTCATAGCTACAGCATCATTAACTAACATTTTGAATGTAATATTCACTCCTGCAGCTACTGCTGCTCGGACACCTAAGTATCCAGAATGAGCATAAGTGCCATCACCCATATTTTGAAAAGAATGAGGACGGTCTGAAAATGGTGCTCGACCTATCCAAAATGCTCCCTCACCACCCATCTGCGTGAAATTAGTAATGGTATCAGGGTTAATGAAACCGGATATTGAATGGCAACCAATACCCATACCAACAATTTCATCATCAGAAACTTTAGTACTGCTGTTGTGTGGGCAACCAGCGCAATAATAAGGCTGCCGAATTGGTATCTCACTCAATGAGCTCACTAAGGGAGCTTTTTCGATCGGATTAAGTGTTATAGAATGATGAGATGCTCGAGCCGCGATGACATTTAAAATATTCTCAAGTGATAGCTCGCCATATGATGGTAATAAATTTGTACCATCAGGGTTAGTTTTCCCTGAAAGTAAAATATGGCGATCTTGTTTTAAGCAAATTTTAGCAATTTGCTCCTCAACAAAAGAGCGTTTTTCTTCAATTACTAATACTTCCTCAACAACGGACAGCATGGCAGATATTTTTTTCTCTGGTAAGGGCCAAGGCATATTTATTGCTGTAAATGCTACTATATTTTTTTTACCCCTATCCGGCAAAAGGACAGCCAATGCTTCATTAACCTCATTGGCGATTTTCCCCACACCAATTATGCCTAGTAGCGTTTCTCCCTTTTTTGCAGGTAGGTAAACCTGTGCAACATTTTCACTATTTTCACACCAAGTTTGAACCGCTGGCAGTCTTAATTCATGCAGTTTGCTTTCCCTGACGCTAGCTGGGTCATGCTTAGTGACATGAACGAGGCTGTTCGGATTTAATATTGGTAAACTTGGGCGCAACTTTGACATATCTACGACTGCATTGCTGTCAGCGGTATCAACAACAATTTTCAAACCAACACAACATCCAGAATAACGAGACAGTGCAAAAGCTTCTAGACCCATGGGAATAATGTCAGAAACATTTTTTGGAAAAAAATACGGAATCCCTAGAGAATGAAAATTTTGATCCGATTGGTAAGCTAGTGTTGATGATTTGCCAGTTGGATCATCGCCTACAGCTATAACCATGCCACCATGCGGTGCTACCCCTCCTTGGTTGGCATGTCTTAGCGCATCCATTGCCCTATCCAAACCTGGCCCCTTACCATACCACATTGAAAAGACACCTTGGATGTCAGGATTATCGTATAGATTTATATGCTGACTTCCCCATAAAGCAGTAGCAGCAAGTTCTTCGTTAACCGCAGGTTGGAAATAAATTTCTTCTTCATCCAAAAAAGCATGTGCTTTGCCCAGCGCAATGTCCAAACCACCCAGTGGAGAACCAGGATAACCACTTACCAGCCCTTTAGTTCTTAGCCCGTTCAGACGATCAATTCTAGATTGCTCGAGAAGGAGCCTTACCAAAGCCTCCGTACCAGACATCAGAGCCTTGCCTTCACTTAGTGTATAACAATCTGTTAACTTTACTTCCAAAATAACCTCGTTTTACTCAAATTTTCTATCTATCCCAAGTGTGTTTTCAATAGCAATTAATTGGCGAATTTTGATATCCCGATAATTTAAACATGTATTTCTTCTGCCTGAGTTTCAACTAATTTATGCTGTATGGTGGAACTACTATTTAGTTAAGACTTAAGAGCAGCAAAATAACTAATTTCTTTGGTAAAAAAATTTGACTTTTAGGTCAAAATTCCTTTCACTTAACTCTCAACCAAGTCTCAAGAAATATTACGGAAATGATGCCTTACTTTGCTTCACTTCTTGCCCTAGTCCCTGCCGGTTAGAGAAAACAAAAATTTGAAACGAATACTCAAGGGATAAGAAATGTATGATCTAATAATTGAAAATGCAAATTTAGTTACTTGTGACAAAAATCATAACGTTATTTTGAACGCTTCAATGGCCGTAGCTAATGGCAGGATTCAAGTTATAGAAAGCGGTAGTGAAAAAAAATTTCAACACTTCGCTGCATCACAAAAAATAGATGCAGGAAATAAAATAGTCATGCCTGGGTTGATTAATATGCATTGCCATGCAGCAGATAGTTTATTTAGGGGTTTAGTAGAAGAATTATCCTTGGAGGCCTGGCTTCAAAAAGTATGGGTTGCCGAAAAAGCTATTCTGACTCCAAAAACTACCTACACCGGCTCCGTGCTTGGGTTGGCAGAGAATTTGTTGTCCGGCGTCACAAGCGTAATGGATATGTTCTGGTATCCAAACGAAGCAGTAAAAGCCGCTAATGACCTAGGAATGCGAATTTCTACTGGGGGTATCTTTTTTGATTACCCAGGTATTGGGAATAGATCTCATGAAGATTTTTTACAGGAAGCTGAGAAATTCTTTGAAGATTATAATAGCAGCGAAGCTGTTTTCCCAGGAGTTATGCCTCACAGCACATATACAGTCTCTCCCAAACACCTCAAGGAAGCGAAAAAAATAGCAGAAAGACACAATGGTTTATATCATATACATGTAGCCGAAACCCTTGCGGAACAGTCTGATATAAGTGAACGATACGGACAGTCTGTTATAAGGCATTTGCACTCTAATGGGTTATTAGATCAGCAAGCTATCCTCGCTCATTGCGTACATTTAGACGATGCAGAGATCCAATTAATTGCTGACAATGAGAGCATTGTCGTACATAATCCAATGTCAAATTTAAAATTAGGCTCAGGAATAGCACCGATTGATAAGATGTTTGAAGCTGGGGTTACCCTAACACTTGGAACCGATGGAGCCATAAGCGGAAATGATCTTGATATGTGGCTTACAATGCGTTTAGCCGCAAGTCTTCCAAAGGGAAACACATTAGATCCAAAAGTTATGAACGCCAAAACAGTATTGCATATGGCGACACTTAATGGAGCAAAAGCATTGGGCAAAGAAGACAAACTAGGAAGTTTAGAAGTTGGTAAAATAGCCGATTTCATATTCGTTGATATGGATAAAATTCATGCTGTGCCAGTTTTTGACCCTATTACCCACCTAGTTTATTCTGCGTGCAAGTCAGATATTAGCGATGTGTTTATTGGAGGAAAACAAGTAGTTAAGAATGGCTTGATTATTACGTTGGATATAAAAGACATTCTTGAAGATGTACGCAACCTATCGCCAAAAATTGCTGCTAGTTTGAGGTAAGGAATGCTTAATAATCTAGAGAAAATGATTAAAACCATAGAGCATGCTTCTGATCAGATATTGTCAGAAATAGATGGTCCAGTAGAATGCTTGTTAATGCTTGGGACCGGACTGGGATCCATCGCAGACAAAATTGAATTAGAAGTCCGAATCCCATATGAGGGAATACCTGGTTTCCCAGTATCAACTGCTCCCACTCACGAGGGAAATTTGCTTATAGGAAAAATAGGTACAAAACGCATTGCTATTATGCAAGGGCGCTTTCATCTTTATGAAGGTTGGACACCTGCTCAAATAGCTGCACCCATCCGGGTGATAAAAAAACTCGGAGCAACCCGGTTTATTGTTACAAATGCTGCCGGGGGCCTCAGAAAGGAATTTAACCCTGGTGACGTAATGATAATTCAAGATCATATTAACATGACCGGCTCAAATCCATTAATTGGTCCACATGATGATCGATTGGGCTTACGATTTCCTGATATGTCCGATCCATATGATAAAAATCTGCAAGATATAGTGAGAAAGCTATTTACTAAATATGATATTAAAGTTTCTGAGGGTATTTACATCGGTATAACGGGCCCATCATTAGAAACTTCTGCTGAAAGAAGATTTCTGGCACAGTGTGGTGGTGATGCCGTAGGCATGTCCACTGTAATGGAGGTCATTGCAGCCAAACAAGCTGGTTTCCAAATTATTGGACTTTCAGCTATTACAAATAAAGCTGATGGGGGACCTGAGCAGAGACCAGATACTATTGAAGACGTGCTAATGAACGCAACTACTGCAGGTCAGAAAATACTCAAAATTCTTCCTGAACTAATAGAAAATTGGTGAAAATAGATCAAGTTATCATGAATATGTCAGCATATGAAAATTTATTTAACTTAACAGGACGTCATGCTCTGATTACCGGAGCAACAAAAGGTATAGGTAGAAGTATTGCCCACCGCCTGACACAAGCAGGTGCTGAAGTTATCTTACACTGCAGAGATGATCGTCCCGAATTGCATACTTTGATTAATGAATTGAGCCAATTAAACAAAAAAAAACCCAAGTATGTCACAGGGGATTTAAGGACACCTGAAATTTGCAGTGAAATAATGCGTCGTTCTTTAGAACAAGTTCCTCATTTGGACATACTCATAAACAATGCAGCAATTCAATCGACGGCGTCTCTAGAAAATATCTCTGAAAAAGATGTATCCGAAATGCTCGCAATAAATTTAGCAACTCCATTACTTTTAATAAAGGCGTTTGCTAACCAAAAAATTACAAATGGAGCAGTTGTTAACATAAGTTCCATAGAAGCCATTCGCCCTGCAATAAACCATAGCCATTATGCGTCCACAAAAGCCGGTTTACTCAATCTAACAATGTCTTCCGCATTAGAATTGGGTAAAAAAAATATAAGAGTAAATAGCATATGTCCTGGCTTAACAGAACGTCCCGGACTTGAACGCGATTGGCCTGAGGGTGTTAAACGTTGGTTAGATCAGGTACCACTTGGCAGATTGTGTACAGGCGATGACATAGCCAATTCTACCTTATTCCTTATTAGTGAAGCATCAAGTTTCATTACAGGAGCATGCATTACGGTCGATGGAGGCATTAGTAGTGTTTCAGGCTGGTAATTAAAAATCAATAAGTGGAGTTCATTATGCCAGAAAAAATTTTTAGCAAAAACATTTCGGAGTTTTGGACACCAGAACGTTGTTTTATCCAAGAAATTTTAAATGACCCTTCGCATCCTAACAGCTCACTTGCAGTCGCTCGTGTTCCGCCAGGAGTGACAACACAACTGCATCGACTTCATGGTACCGAAGAAACATATATTATTAAAAGAGGTGGCGGAGTTTTGGAAATAAACGGCGAAAAGTCAGAGTTACAGCTAGGTGATGCAATTGTAATTCCAGCCAGCGCGTCTCAAAAGATTTCAAATATTGGTGATGAGGATCTTGAATTCTTCTGCTTATGCACACCCCGTTTTTTGCCAGAATGCTATGAAAATTTAGAGGATTAAAATTAAATTAGTTAAATTTAATCTGTAGCGATTTAATGATTTTTGAGGGAAATTACATGAAAAAAAGTAGGATAAAGAATTCGAATATACAGATTTCTAAGCTATCTTTTGGAACCTCTGCTTTGGGCGATATGCCAGATACCTATGGATATAGCGTAAATGAGGCACGAGCGCGAGAAACTATAAATGCTATTTTTGACAGTGAGTGCAACTTAATTGACACCTCTAGAAACTATGGTTTCGGAAATGCTGAAAAAAGAATAGGACAGGTAATTCAAGAGCGGGGAGGTTTGCCAGATGACTTCGTAATCTCGACAAAATTAGATCGTAACATGAAGACACAAAAATTTGATGCAGCAAGAGCACGCAGATCCATTGAAGAGAGCCTCGAAGCATTAAAAGTAGATAGGATCGGTTTGTTACACCTTCACGATCCAGAACACTGCAAAGATATTACTGAAATTACTAGCCCAAATGGCTCTTTAGCTGAGCTATTCAAGATGAAAGAAGAAGGCTTGGCCGAAACGGTTGGGTTAGCAATGGGCAAGACGGAGTTGATGCTTGAAATAATAAAAGAATGGCCCTTTGATGCGATTATTAATCACAACCGTTTCACCCTTCTAAATCGAAATGCTGATAACCTGTACAGCTATGCTTACTCAAATAACATTAGCATCATCAATGCAGCACCCTATGCGAGTGGTGTTTTGGCAAAGGGAACTGAGAAAAGCCGACTAATCGCATATTCAGAAGCCACTGATCACGAACTTGAACCTGTAAAAGAATTAGAAAAAATTTGCGGCAAATACAGTGTGCCGTTGCCAGCAGCGGCCCTACAGTTTTCACTGAATGACAAAAGGATTAGCTCTACTCTTGTTGGAGTTACAAAACCCAAAAGGGTTAGCGAGACGATTAAGTTATCAAAATGTATCATTCCTAATGAGGCATGGGAAGAAATTAATCAACTACCTTATACCACACATGATGTGGAGGCCGCTCGCCAATACAAACCTGGCTAGCGCAATATTCAGCGATAAATTCTCAACAAAAATCGAAAATCGTAAATATATCCTTTTGTATTTTATGTTTAATGTATAAGGCTGTGACCAAATTGCTGCTTAACTTTTGAGGATGATATGAAACTTTTGAGATACGGCGAAACAGGCTATGAAAAACCTGGCCTTATGGATAATAACGGTGAGATCAGGGATTTGTCTTCAGTAGTCGCTGATATTACGGGCAAAATATTGGAGGATGGAAAACTTTCTGAATTGAAGAACCTTGATCCAACAACGCTACCACTTGTTAGCCCTGATACGAGGCTGGGACCTTGTGTTGGCAAAGTAGGAAAATTGATGTGTATTGGCCTGAACTACGCTGATCATGCAGAAGAAACGGGTGCAGACATTCCAGAACACCCTATCTTATTTATGAAGGCTAATTCCGCAATTAATGGTCCAAACGATGATATAATACCGCCTAGAGGTTCAAAATATACTGATTGGGAAGTTGAATTGGGCGTTGTAATTGGAAAAGCCGCTAAATACGTAGATGAGAATAATGCTTTAGACTATGTTGCAGGTTACTGTTTGGTCAATGACGTTACAGAACGTAAATTTCAAAGCAAACTTTCAGGACAATGGACCAAAGGAAAATCATGCGATACATTCGGCCCCATTGGTCCATGGGTGGTTACGAAAGACGAAATTAGCGATCCCCAAAATTTAGATATGTGGCTAGATGTTAACGGACAACGGATGCAAACCGGCAATACAAAAACAATGATTTTTAATGTAAAACAAATTGTCTCCCACCTTTCTCAACTTTTCACACTTCACCCCGGTGATATTATCTCAACTGGAACACCGCCAGGTGTTGGTATGGGTATGAAACCAAACCCTATTTTTTTACAAGATGAAGATGTAATAACACTTCACGTAGAAGGGCTTGGCCAACAAACTCAAAAAGTTAAATTCGAATAATACTAAATTTCAAACCAGATTTGGGACTGGGGCTTGTTCGTGGAGTAACCCACTATTTTTTACGGCAGACCAAAACTCATTAGGAATTTTTGTTTGATACCAGTCCAAAATCTGTAGTAATTCAAGTTTTGTCCTCGGGCCAGGAATTACTGACGATATTATACTATTTGCCAAAGGGAATTGGATTGCAGCTGCGCCAAGTGGGATTGAATGTTCTTGAGCAAGTTTGTTTAGTTGCCTTGCTTTTTCAATTACTTTTTTTGGCGCCTTTGAGTAATTCCAGGTTTCTCTACCAACCAAAATTCCAGAGTTGAACGGCCCACCACAAATTATACTCGTTCCTTGCTTGGCACACATTGGAAATAGTTCAGCCAAAGCAGTTTGTTCCAATAATGTATACCTACCAGCTAATAAAAATACATCCCAAAGACCAATGTCCATAACATCTAAACAAATCTTATTCTCATTTACTCCTAGCCCAATAGCAGAAACAAGACCCGCATCTTTCAGCTCAATTAAAGCCCTATATCCTGTTTGAGCCAAATCGCGCAGATAGCTTTCATTATTTTCGCCATGTTGGAAAGTGCCAATATCGTGAACCAGTAGAACATCAATTCTGTCAAGCCCAAGCCTTTGAAGGTTATCCTCATAAGCCCTGATAATTCCGTCATAACTATAGTCATATTTTACATTGAACGGGAGTGGATCAACCATCCCATAAATTGCGGGATCACTTACAGCACCGGGCGCAAGTAACCGTCCAACTTTATCAGATAAAATATAATTAAAGCTCCTTATACAGTCGCCAACAACACGCTCTGATCTGCCAAAACCATACCAAGGAGCAGTATCAAAATATTCTATACCATTTTCCATAGCCGTCCTAATGAGTGCGGCTGCTTCTTGGCGACTTAAGTCGGCCAAGTTGCCACCAAGTGGGGCACAACCAAGCCCCAACTCGCTTACTTGAATGCTGGTCTGACCAATCTTTCTTTTGGGAATATTTTTTATCATTACACTCTTAAAATTCCCATAAAGTCATGTATTAGTCCAACCCCCATCAATCGAAATTGCTTGCCCAGTTACAAAAGAACTTTCATCTGATGCGAGGTAAACAGCTAACTCTGCAATTTCATTTGGCTGACCAATTCTACCCATTGGCTGCCGATCAACAAAAGCTTTTCGCACACTTTCTATCTCTTTTTCATTTGCAGCTAGAGATCTTACTCTTTGATGCCAACTTGGAGACTCTACTGTGCCTGGACATATTGCATTAGCTCTCACGCCCTTGGTTATAAAATCTGCTGCTATTGATTTCATCATTCCAATAACTGCTGCTTTGGATGCGCCATAAATAAACCGATTTGGCGCAGCGATTAGCGAAGAAACGGCCGAAGCAACAAATATTATGCTGGAATTTTTACGTTTTAGCATATTTGGTAAAAATGCCTTTGTTACTTTATAATTCCCTTTTACGTTTAAATTCATCGAGAAATCATAAGACGCGTCATCACAATCTAGTATGGACCCATGATGAACATAGCCAGCACAGTTAAACAAAATATCAACTTCCTTATATCTTTCTGCAACGCTATTTAAAGATTTCCCATCTAAAACATCCAACTGTAAAGTTTGCATTCCAAGACCCTGTAATTCTTCAAACGAATTATCATTTATATCAGTTGCTATGACGTGAGCCCCCTGTTCTGCAAAAGCAACTGCAGTTGCTCTCCCAATACCAGCTCCGGCCGCAGTAACCACAGCCGTCTTTCCCTTAAGCCTCATAAACTGCTCCCAAATTATAAAACATCACATAACTGCACCAATTTGCCAGGGTACAAATTCCAAACCGCCAAACCCAAGTTCTTCACTCTTTGTTTTCTGACCTGATGCGACCCTAACTATTTGCTCAAATATTTGCTTGCCCTTTTCTTCAAGTGTAACACCATCTTCGATTATGTCTCCACAATCTAAATCTATATCACCTGACATTCTAAGATACATACTTGTATTGGTTGATAACTTTATACATGGGGTCGGTTTATAGCCTGAAACTGACCCTCGCCCCGTCGTAAAAACAATTATATTTGCCCCTGACGCTATTTGCCCCGTGACTGAACATGGATCATATCCGGGGCTGTCCATGTATACAAATCCATGCGTATTAATTTTTTCGCCATATTCAAAAACACCCGCCAATGGTGAAACACCGCCTTTGGCAACCGCACCAAGCGACTTCTCAAGGATCGTAGTCAAGCCACCCCGCTTATTGCCCGGTGATGGATTATTATTCATTTCTCCACCATTTCTAGCTGTGTAGGTTTCCCACCAACTGATCCTATCTAGTAGTTTTTTACCAATCTCTTCAGTCAATGCTCTCCGAGTTAGAAGATGTTCGGCGCCATAGATTTCAGGAGTTTCCGACAGTATAGAAATACCACCATTTCGAACGATAATATCAGAGGCAACACCTAAAGCAGGATTAGCAGTAATGCCCGAATAGCCATCAGATCCCCCACATTGCAAACCAACTGTAAGTTTCGAAACTGATGACGGCCTTCTGTTAGACTGGTCAGCATATTCGAGTAATTCTTTTAAAGTACTAATGCCCCGCTCAATTGTTTTGGAAGTTCCACCCTCATTTTGGATTGTCATATAGCGAAAACTTTTCTCATTCTGTAATCTACTTTTCCCAACTAAGTCGGCAATCTGCATTACCTCACAGCCAAGACCAATGAGTAAAATAGCGGCAAAGTTAGGGTTCCTTGAGTATCCTGAAAGTGTTCGAAATAGCAGATCATATCCTTCGCCGGAATTAGCCATCCCACACCCGCTACCATGGACAATTGGGACAACCCCATCCACATTTTTATACTGCTTTAGCAGTCCACTTTTTTCAGCTTCCTCTGCAACAAATTTAGCTACACTTCCGGAACAGTTTACAGAAGTCAAAATCCCAATGTAATTACGAGTGCCGACTGTCCCATCGTCTCGATGATAGCCTAAAAACTCTTGCTTAATCTCGACATTCGAATTATTTTGAATTTCTGTGGAAAATTCATACCCTGATTTATGGTCTGTGAATTCGATATTGTGCGTGTGAACATGTTCACCAGCAGAAATATCTGTTGTTGATCTACCTATTATTTGACCGTACTTAAAAACAGCCTCCCCATCAGGTATCGCCCGTTTAGCAACTTTATGTCCTTTCGGAATATCTGTCCTAGCCCTCAAACCTAATTCACTTATCGAGTCGTCTTTTAAAATCGCCCTTAATGCGATTGCGACATTATCTTTATCACCTAAAACAATTGTTGAATGCGCTTGATGCATTTCTGATACTTTCGGCTGTGACTGTGGTAGCTGTTGCCAGTTAGATAATAGTTATACTAACATGTTAGTATTATCGGCTATCCTTTGATGAATGCAAGACTTAAGTATTAAATTTATGACCACAAAACCGAAAATACGTACCTTGGGTAATTTTCAAGGATCACTCACAGACAGAACATTCCTGGCCGTTCGCGAAGCAATAATGGAGCTCAATTTTTTGCCTGGAGAAATAATTCGCAAACAATATATCTGCAAAGTACTGGGAGTATCACGCTCACCTGTCTCTGAGGCATTGGCAAAGCTTAAAAATGAGGGTTTGGTAGAAGTCGTTCCGCAATCAGGAACATTTGTTTCAAAATTTTCACTGCAGGACATAAGAGAGGGTGCCTTCTTAAGGGAAGCTATAGAATTAGCATGTATCGAAATCCTTGCCTCGAAAATTTCAGAACAACAACTTAAAGATTTAAACAGAAACTTAAAATTGCAGAAAGTCCTAGCTGATACCGATGATTACCAAGGTTTTTATCAATTGGATGCCGAGATGCATGGTATGATTATGGATTTTACGGGGTATAAAAACCTAGCAAAGGTGACAAAGACGGGCTGGGTCCAAGTCGACAGAGCACGTCAGCTATTGTTACCGATCGACGGTAGGCAAAAAAAAGCATTTCAAGAACATCAGGCAGTAATACAAGCTTTGGAAAAACATGATGTTAAACTTGCTAGAAAAAAAATGAAAATCCACCTAAACCAACTTATCTTACTTCTGACGCCACTTGAAAAAGAACACCCACATCTTTTTGAAAACAGTTGAGGCACTATATTGAAACATCACAATACACATCCCAAATATGCTGCAAGACTTAACGCTTTTAAGTCATTGGCAAACAATCGGGGCATATTGGGAATGATCGAAGCTGCCGGGCTTGTTAACGGGATGGATGCAGCAGACTTAAATTTCCCAGACCATATTTCATCAAATGAAGAAAAAAACATTATAAAAGCACTTAATGACAACGGGCTAAAATTAAATGGATTGGCAATGCGTTATTACTCTGAGCCTGCTTTTGCTCTTGGCGCGTTTACAAATCCAGACAAATTAATAAGGCAAAAAGCTATAGACTTAACCAAAAGAGGAATTGATGCGCTACAACGAATGGGCGGTGATGTTATGACTTTATGGATGGGTCAGGATGGGTTTGACTACCCAATGCAAGCCGACTACTCCTCGATTTGGGATAATACAGTATATGCACTTGATCAGGTCTGTGCTCATGATCCGAATTGCAAAGTTGCTATAGAATATAAACCAAATGAACCTAGAGCTAATGCTCTTCTTCCTAATATGGCTACAACTTTACTTGCAATTAAGGAGGTTGGAGCAGATAATATCGGTGTCACTATAGACTTCGCCCATATATTGTACGCAGGTGAAATGCCTGCTTTTTCCGCATTTTTAGCAAATCGTTATTCAAAAATATTTGGAATTCATTTGAATGATGGATATGGAAAGCGGGATGATGGTTTAATGGCCGGAACGATCAATCCAGTCGCTACAGTTGAACTTTTTATTCAATTGAAAAAACTAAATTATGAGGGTGTTATTTACTTTGACACGTTTCCAGATCATTCGGGGTTAAATCCAATCGAGGAATCCAATACAAATATCTTAATTGTTAACAGACTAAAAAAAATAGCCGATAGTTTATACCAAAACTCTGAATTAAATCGTGCAATAGAAAGGCAAGACGCCACAATATCCCAACGGTTAATCGCTCAAGAACTATATGGAAATAAAAATTAAATGGCCGGCAAAATACTTGTGGTAGGATCTCTGCATCTAGATGTGATTGTTAACTCATCAAGACTTCCACAACCGGATGAAACGTTACTTGGTGATAAAGTATCATATAGATTTGGAGGCAAAGGTGGTAATCAGGCGTTAGCGGCCGCCAAAATAAGTGTTCAAGTTTTAATGGCAGGGCGCGTTGGAAAAGACAACTTTGGCAAACAAATCTACGATACTCTAGCAAATCAGAATATAAATTTAGATCGACTGAAAATGGTGGATGAACCTAGCGGTATGAGCGTTGCATTAATTGGTTCTGATGGAATATACTCAGCAGTAGTAGTATCAGGTGTAAACCAAACAATTGATTTATTGGATATACCTATCCCGAATGATTTATCCGTCCTTGTTTTGCAAAATGAAATAAACTCTAATGCAAATTTTGAAGTTGTAAAAAAAGTCCCAAAATCTACATATGTTATTTTTAATGCTGCTCCAGCGCTAACCCCTAACAAAGATTTTTTTAAGCGAATAGACTTGCTAATTGTCAATCAATTGGAAGCTAAAATGCTGCTAAGCAAAGAAGCCGGTACATTTGATGATTCGGACGCTCTTAAAAAGTTACAAAATTTAGGCCCCAAAGAGGTAATTATAACTTTAGGCGCTGACGGCTATACAGGTATTTCTAGAGATGGAGAGATTTTTTCGAAACCTGGCATAAAGGTGGACGTACTATCAACACATGGTGCAGGAGACAGCTTCGTTGGAACACTTGCGGCATTTATTTGTAAAGGTGAGCACATAAGTGTTGCAGCACAATACGCACAAGCATCATCAGCGCTACATGTAAAAACACCAATCGATCAACGGGAGAAAATTAAGCAAGTTGATATAGAAAATATGTTTTTATTAAACCAGTAGTTTGTATGCCGTAATAGCATTTTGTCCAAATACATTAGCTTTATCAGTACTCGATAGATGAGCAGTTAATTCAGAGGCTGCTCCATGCCAAACATCATATTCTGCACGCAATCGGCATACTGGCCAATCTGAACCCCACAACATTCTACTTGCTCCAAATTCACGTAAAATATGCTCTACGTATGGCTGCAAAGCATCAATAGTCCACTCTTCAGATGCTTCTGTGATTAAACCTGAGAACTTTATATATGCAGATGTATCTTCTGCTAATGCCGAAATACCATCTGCCCAGAACTTAAAATTATCTTCTGAGTGATCTACTATTTGAGGCTTCATAAAGTGATCAATAACTGTTCTCATTTCTTTGTGCTTTAGCAAACATTTTTGAAATTTCTCCAGATGTTGGGGAAACCCTAAAGCGTCAAACGTTAGATCTAATTCTTCAATAGCGTCAAATGCCCATTTAATATCTTTCCGCAGAACCCAATTTCTATCCGGAATATCCTGCACCATTGGACGTACCCCAACAAATTTTGGATGCTTTGATAAACGCTCTAATTGGGCATAGTCATTTGGATTTTCAAAATTTATCCAGCCGACTACTCCAGCAACAAAAGATGAGGAGTCAGCTAACCCCAAAAGATACTCGGTTTCTTCAATACTTGGCGCTGCCTGAACCAATATTGTCTTATCTATTTCAAGTTTTTTTAAATATGGTTCCAAATCATGTTGCAAATAACTTCTGTAGAGAATTTTATTATCCTCAGGCATCCAGCCATAATCTCCCCTAGCTGGATTCCAGAAATGTTGATGAGCATCAATTTTCATTTACTCTTCCACTTCGAAATATAATTTTTTACTAATCTAAAAGCCTTTAGATCATCATAATTATTTTATTGGCTAATTCCATAAAATATCCTTGGGTAGAGATTTAATTAACGGTAAGCTGTTTCAAACATTAAAAATCAGGGGTCAAAGTTGAAAAATTTTAAAAGTGTTTTCAAAGAAGAAAAACCTGTGATCGCAATGGTTCATCTTGGTGCTCTTCCTGGCACACCACTTTATGATGAAGGTGGCAGATTAGACAGAATTGTGAAAAACGCACATAAAGACTTAATTGCACTACAGGATGCTGGAGTTGATGCTGTAATGTTTGGCAATGAAAATGACCGACCTTATGAATTTAACGTAGATACCGCATCAACGGCGTCAATGGCTTATGTAATAGGACGTCTCAAAGATGATATTAAAATACCCTTTGGCGTTAATGTCTTATGGGATCCAATCGCGACAATGGCACTGGCAGCCGCTACCGGAGCTGCTTTTGTCCGCGAAATATTCACAGGCACCTATGCTTCAGATATGGGCTTTTGGGCTCCTAATGCTGGCAAAGCATTGAGGTATAGAAAACGCCTCGGGATAGATAATGTGATCACACTTTTTAATGTTTCGGCTGAATTTGCGGATAGCCTGGACCATAGAACATTGGCAGACAGAGCAAGAAGTGCAGTTTTTTCATCCATACCTGATGCTGTTTTGGTATCTGGTGCAATTACTGGCGAGGCTGCTAAATTAGAGGATTTAGAAAGCGTGAAGAAAGCCCTTCCTCAAACACCCGTGTTGGCGAACACTGGCGTAACGCAAAATACAGTAGAAAAGGTTTTTAACATTGCAGATGGATGTATAATTGGATCAGCTTTGAAAGTTGATGGCAATACATGGAACCCAGTTGACCCAGATCGTGCCAAATCATTTATGGAATTGGTAAACAAAATAAGATGAAAGCTCGCATAAAATCAGATTTACTGGAATTAATGATGGTACCTGGATTATCCGGCCATGAAGACCTTATTCGTGCTGAAATTAGAACAAAACTTGAATCTGAAGGAATACAGAGCTCTTCAGATCGCCTTGGAAACCTAATTTCAACTTTCAAAGGGGATGTGGGTCCATCTGTAATGGTATTTGCCCATATGGATCAATTAGGATTTGTCGTCCGTAAAATTAACGATGATGGTATTATCCATGTGGTGAGAATGGGAGGCGTTCCAGAGCGAGCCCTATTATCACAAGCAGTCCTATTGTATTCCAAACAAAAGCCTCACCTTGAAGGTATCATCTATAACAAAAGTCATCATATTACCGAGCCTGATGAGAAGTATTATGTTCCAAAAGCATCTGAAATCAGTATTGATACAGGATTAAAAAGTAAAATCGAGGTAGAAGAGCACGGTATAAAAATTGGGTCACCTGTAGTATATAAACCGCAATCTGTTGAAATGAAAAATGACTTCATAGCTGGGACATCAGTAGATGACCGAGCAGGCTGCGCAGTTCTTTTAGAGTTAGCTAGGCACCTTAAAAAAAGAAAAAGTGGCCCGACAGTTCACATTGTATTTTCAGTTCAGGAGGAGTTTAACCTTCGGGGCGCAATGAGTGCAGCCCACCAGATCAAACCAGACATTGCAATTCAACTTGATTTG
The DNA here is from genome assembly GCA_902635985.1 of Paracoccaceae bacterium. Lineage (GTDB taxonomy): Bacteria > Pseudomonadota > Alphaproteobacteria > Rhodobacterales > Rhodobacteraceae > Salinivivens. Next base: position 13,879 of record CACPPZ010000006.1, on the reverse strand, counting down.
ATGCTTGCTACTGATACTCCGGAAACAACCGAATACGGTGATATGATTCTTGGGGAAGGCCCTGGCATGTCATTATTTTCTTTTCACGGTAGAGGTACATTAAATGGGGTCATACCCCATCCAAGTCTCGTAGACCTGATGGAATTAAGTGCAGAGCAAAAAAAAATAAAATTACAGCGAAGTGCTCAGGTAGGAGTTCTGACTGATCTATCATATATCCAGCAGCTGGGAAACGGCGTTGCATCGATAGATATAGGCTTTCCTATGCGTAATAGCCATTCAAGTCTAGAAATGTGTAACGTAAATGATCTGGTTTCATTAGAGGTTTTGTTGGAAACGGCTCTATCAAATATAACTAACGAGTTCTCGTTAATTCGGAGTTAAAATGCACCTATGCAATGTTTTTTAGGTATTGATATTGGAACTTATGAGTCAAAAGGAGTTTTGACTGACAAAGAGGGAAATGTAATTGCGAGCGCAACTCACCCTCATAAAATGTTGGTGCCCGAACCCGGATGGGCAGAACATAGACCTGAAGAAGATTGGTGGAACGATTTTGTTAAAATTACCAAAAAGATACTTAAAGCTTCAAAAATAAATCCTGATGATATTTCGTGCATTGCCACTTCTGCAATTGGCCCTTGTATGCTCCCAGTTTCTTATGACGGTGACCCCTTAATGAATGCGGTTTTGTATGGCGTAGATACAAGAGCCGAAAAAGAGATTGAAGAGCTAAATGAAGAGGTAGGAGAAGAAAAGATTCTGCAAAACTGTGGAAATGCCCTAACCTCTCAATCTGTTGGCCCTAAAATACTCTGGCTCAAAAAAAATTGTCCTGAGATTTATAAAAAGGCTGGTAAAATTTTATCTTCTACAACTTATCTGGTCCAGAAACTAACTGGCGAAAGCGTTATAGACCATTATACAGCAGCCAATTTTACCCCTTTATATGATATAAAAAATCTCAAATGGACTGATGCTCTAACTAAAAATATAATTGAGATTGAACGTCTCCCAAAACTTATGTGGACAACTGAAATTGCTGGCTATGTCTCAAAAGCAGCATCAAAAGAAACCGGCCTCGCAACGGGAACACCCGTAACGGTTGGCACAATTGATGCTGCTGCAGAGGCAATTAGCGTAGGCGTTTGTAGTGCTGGTGACATGATGATGATGTACGGATCCACAATTTTTATAATTCAAGTTACCAATGAAAAAATAATAGATGGGCGCCTGTGGTGCGCACCTTGGCTTTTTAAAGACTTGCATGGCTCTATGGCTGGCTTAGCAACGTCGGGGACACTCACACATTGGTTTAGAGATAATTTTGCAAAAGAGATACCCAAAGATAAAGCTTTTGAAATACTAGCGGCTGAAGCAGCGCAGTCACCGCCTGGCTCGAAGGGCCTGATTGTCTTACCTTACTTCTCAGGAGAACGAACTCCAATTCATGACCCGAAAGCGAGGGGTGCAATTTTTGGCTTGGACTTAACCCATAATCGGGGAGATATTTTTAGAGCATTCCTAGAAGGTATTGCAATGGGAACTGCACAAGTGTTTGAAACGTACGAAGCTATTGGACAAAAACCCAAAAAGGTCATGGCTGTCGGAGGTGGAACCAAAAATAATATCTGGATGCAAGCAACCTCTGATTTCAGTAAGATTGATCAAGTTGTATCTGAAAAAAGCACCGGAGCCAGCTACGGAAACGCCTTTTTGGCAGCGCTTGCGGTGGGAGCAGTTTCTCAACGCGACATAACAAGATGGAACCCTGCACTATCCAAAATAAAAACACAGCACTCGGCATTACATGCTGAAAAAAACAAACTTTTCAGGCAGCTTTATGAAAGCTCTAAAGAGATTGCACACGCCGTTGCTGACTCCACGTAACTTGGATAAATTGTAAGTTTATTTAACTGCACCAGCCGCCATACCTTTGATAATATATCTCTCAAGTATGATGGCAATTACAATTAATGGAAGAATAGCTGCAAATGATAACGCAGCCATAGACCACCATGAAATACCCTGTGAACCGGTTTGGCTAGCCACCATAACGGGTAACGTTTTTGCATGAGAAGATGTTAATAATGCAGCAAAAAAATACTCATTCCATGTAAGAACTAGAGATAAGATGAATGCTGCAACCATACCTGGCAGTGCTATGGGCATTATAATTGTTGTAAATGCACCCCAAATCGACAAACCGTCAACTAGTGCCGCTTCTTCAAGCTCAGTAGGTATCGAACTGAATTGATCGCGCATAATCCATATCACGATCGGTAAAACCGTCAGCGTATATAGTAGAATTAACCCAATGCGCGTGTCTAAAAGGTTTAGAGATTTATACAAAACCAAAAAAGGCAGCGCTAGCACAACCGGTGGCAATATAAGCTGGCTCAAGAAGAAAAATGAAATGTCAGAATTCCTCATAAAACCAAATCGATAATTAAAGCGGGATAACCCATATGCAGCACAACTCCCCAAGCCAACCGCAATTATCGAGGAGCAAACCGAAACTATAGCGGAGTTCCAGAAACGTTTAAGAAACTCTTCTCTTACGGTAGACTCAATTCCAATTGTCTCTGGTGACAGACCTAAAGACCGCCACCCAAGCCACTTGGGAGTAAAATCAACCCAAGGGATTATATTACCTTTCATTACATCGGGAGCCATTTTAAATGAAGTCGTAATTGTCCAATAAATGGGAAAAAGACAAATAAACGCCCAGAGCAAAAGAATAGAATAAACAAACACGCGACCCGTAAACCAAGATGCTGAAAATTGCCGATCGCTATCACTATCTCTAAAAATTTGATTACTCATTCTAATACCTTGGCTTCATCCATCTATCGGCGATTTTTATAAGAACTGTCATAGCTATCACGATAATGACCAAATATACTATTGCCAATAAAGTACCATAGCCTACGTTTGATCGATCTCTATACTCGCGGAAAATAAAACTAGTGACACTATCGGTAGCACCTCCCGGCCCACCTGAAGTAATATTAATAATAATATCTGCGAGTTTTAACTTGAATATTATCCGTATCAGAACTGCTGTAATACTAACCGGCAACATTAGTGGAAACGTAATTTCTAGAAACTGACGCCATTTAGATGCACCATCAACTTCAGATGCTTCGTAGAGCTCGCGCGGAATAGCTTGTAGCCCGGCCAAAATCATAATCATCATAAAAGGTATGAAGGTCCACGCATCCATGGCCATTATCATTGCTCGAGCAATACCGGCAGAACCAAAAAACGAGGGGCTAGCCCAGCCAAACCATTGAGCAATATCGGCAATATACATTCCGGGATAGTACAAGAGCGCAGGAAGATCAGTTGACGGCTCAGAAGCAAGCCAGCGTAAAAAGCGGGATATTGGACCAAATCTTATTTCCAACATTGACTTACCAATCATCCAGCTGACCGCAACAGGGGAAAGCATTAATGGCAAAAGAAAGGCTACCCTAAAGAATTTACGACCTCGAATTTGACTATTAAGTAATATGGCCAGGCCAAATGCCACGGTATATTCGAGTATAATAACAAGGGTATACCAAACCATATTCTTCAAGGCGTTCCAATAAAAGGGGTCAACCCACATTTGCCTTACGTTATCCCAACCGTTAAAAGTTCGACCATCTGGCGATGATAAATTCCAGTCTGAAAATGCTATTACTAATCCAAACAACAGCGGGAAAACCACCATAGAAATGACAAAGAGAGCAGCAGGCAATACGAATAAAACTCGTTTTCCATGTTCTCCACGAGTTAAAACTTGCGAAGCACATAAACAAAAAGCCCACAACACATAAGCATATAGTGATGGGCGCCATGTTTCTAAACCGATCGTTAGATACGCATTTGTATCTAAAGCCTGAATTAAAAGAGTAAAAATTAAAATAAGGGCGGAGCCCCAAACTAGGAATTTACCTAATCGCTTTTTATTGTTTGAAATATCATCAGCCGTGACAACGTGAAGCTTATCACCTTCTTCTATGCTCATGAACTATTTTCCTGTAAAATAGTATTAATTGCTGAGGCCGACATTGAAATATCGGCCTCGCAAATTTTTGTTTAAAGCCCCAACGCCGCTTTATACAGCTTTACTTGGCTTTCACGACCGATTTGATCAGTAATTTTTTCCCATGCCACCGCTATAGCATCAGCAGTTTCTTGCGCAGACCCATACTGTCCTGCATAGCCTTTCGCAAGTTCGTCTTCTGCTACAGAGTAGTATTGGAAGATACCAGGAATTCTAGGCTCATTTAGAGAGTTTGGATGATTATAAGTATCAAGATTTGAACCAAGATAATCTTCCACAAACGCCCTATCGTAGCCTGCTGCTTCCCACTCATCATAATTAAAATGTGAATTTCTATATGGTTGGAAACCAGAAGGGTAAGCTGAGGTCCAAAGCGAAATATCTTTACCGCCGATATGCGCCGCTGCTGACCATGCTGCTTTCCTCTTTTTAGCGTCCCCCTCTACACGATTGGTTACATAGACACCCCAGCCTAGATAGGCATTGTTTGGAGCTTCATTGTAGGTATTTTCCCATGCGCCTTTACCATGATTATATACACGGTCCGAACCTGGAATAGCACTAAAGCCAACCACATCACCTATTACTGAAGTATCCGATGTTCGGGCATTAGATCCAATATCACCCCACCATGTAAGCATTGATCCGGTCCCCGCAAGGAATTGTTGGAAACCAGTAGTACCAGGATCAGCATTTATTTGATCTGCTGGGTATGCTCCTTCTATTTTGATCAGGTCCATTACGTCTTGTATCGCCTGAACCCAACCTGGATTGTTGATACGAGGCTTCATGGTATCAATATCAAACAAGAAAGCAGGATCATCAGGATGCTTCACATAAGGTCCGGCTCTATCAGTTAAGAAATACATTCCAAAGCCACCCCACCCTTTAAGAGGATCTAAAAACCCATGCGCTGGCAGTCCAGTTAGTGGATCTGTCTTACCAACAACATCTTTGGAAATCTGATTGACTTCTTGCCAAGTATTTGGTGGATTCATTCTTCCAGTAATCGAACCAGTACCAAAGTAGTCCTTTCGGTAACAAAATGTGTGACAATCACCATCAATATTTATTCTGTAGGCTTTTCCGTCCCATGTACCTACCGGTGGCTGCAAGTATCCAACCAAATCATCATACTCAATTTGATCCTTTACCCATCCTGGCATTTCATTCAACAAACCCTGACCTGCAGTATCACCCTCAAACGGTGCACCCATTTCTATAATGTCAAAGTCAACGGTCTTGGTAGCAATTGACTGCTGCAGTCTTGGATTATAATCAGCCTGAGCTAGATCAATCCAGTTAATCTTAGCACCTGTGTATGCTTCCCAAGGTTTTAAGAAACCTCTGAAAAGGAAATTGTGCAAATTCTGGTTGTTCAAACCCATAAAGGTCAACTCGACACCCTTGAATTCTCCCTCCGCTACGCGCTCCTTTACGGGCCCCATACAAAGTTCGCCAACTTTCTGCCACTCAGGATCACCAGGTGACCCCATCCCAACACCAGGAATTTTCATAATTTCAGCTCGAACACCACCGTGTGCACCAGCACTGGCAGCGCTTCCTAAGCCACCCATTGCAGCAACTGCACCCAAACTCGCCGAACCCTTTAACATTTTACGCCGGCTCATTTGCGCAGAAACTATAGCATTATATAAGTCTACTTTCACAGATCTACCTCCCATTTAACTCTACTTAGTAACTCAGCAAAAAGTTCAAAATCATCTCAAAGAGATTCTCTTGAATGCTGATGTTAACAGTTTCTCAGTGACCGCTTAACAAGTCAAGCTTCTAACATGTTAGTATGCTAAAGTAATAGACAGACGTAAAATTTAATATTAACTGTTGAGAGAAAAAATTTGAAAGGTTTAAGTAGCATGGCAGAGGTTACAGTTCGCGATTTAAAAAAATCCTACGATGACCTGCAAGTTTTACATGGCTTAGACATCGATATACACGACGGTGAATTTGTGGTTTTAGTAGGCCCCTCTGGATGCGGAAAATCCACCTTGTTAAGAATGATAGCAGGTTTAGAAAGCATAAGTGGAGGAACTATTCATATTAACGAGCGCTTAGTTAACAATCTGCCTCCAGCCGAGCGCGACATCGCTATGGTTTTTCAGAACTACGCTTTATACCCCCATAAAACCGTGCGCGGTAATATTTCCTTCTCCCTAAGAATGAAGGGATTATCAAAAAATGATATTGAAGATAGGGTGCAAAAGGCAGCAGAAATTTTGGGGCTAATCCCATATTTAGATAGGTATCCAAGAGCTTTATCTGGTGGCCAACGCCAGCGTGTAGCGATGGGAAGAGCAATTGTGCGGGATCCGCAAGTTTTTCTTTTTGACGAACCACTTTCTAATCTAGATGCAAAACTTCGCGTGCAAATGCGAACAGAAATAAGAGAACTGCACCAACGCTTGAAAACAACAACTATTTACGTAACGCATGATCAAATTGAAGCGATGACAATGGCTGATAAAATTGTTGTTTTACAAAACGGTGTTATCGAACAAATTGGCTCTCCGTTAGACCTTTACGATAATCCCGCAAATCAGTTTGTAGCGGGTTTCATTGGATCTCCGGCCATGAATTTTTTTAGTGGAAATGTTGAAATACACGAAAATAAATTAGTTGCTCGTCTTAAAGGTGGTACCCTTCAATTAAAAGAAACAAAACATCTTTCCGCTGGTCAGAAAATAAAAATAGGCGTTCGCCCAGAAAACTTAATGATTACTGACTCGGGGATAACTGCAACAACTTCTGTAATAGAACCAACTGGCCCAGAAACACATGTTGTCCTTCGAGATAAAGAAGGATCAGAGATAACACTAGTTTCGCGTGAACGACGTAATTTTACAGTAGGAGAGACACTTTATTTAACTGTGAACCCTGAAAATATGCACATATTCGATTCAGAAAAAGGACAGAGTATAACTTAAACCTTTTATTTAAGGAGGCCGCTAATGCTTAAAGGAATAGATAATAGATTGAACGCAGAAGTTCTTCATGCACTTCGATTAATGGGGCACGGCGACGTTCTAATAGTAGCCGATACAAATTTCCCCTCAGACTCAATATCACGATCTACAGTTTATGGGGAACTTTTAAGGATGGAAAATTTAAGTGCCGCAGAAGCAATAGACGCTATTCTCTCGATTATGCCTCTAGATACATTTGTTGATGATTTTGCTGGCAGAATGGAGATCGTGGGTGAACCGGACACACTGCCTACAGTCCAAGAAGAAGTTCAGCAATTAATTATAAAAAATGATGAGCAAAATAGACAGATGATTTCAATTGAGCGCTTTGCTTTTTATGATTTTGCAAAAACCAGTTATGCTGTCATACAGACTGGCGAAAGACGGTTTTATGGGTGCTTTATGCTACGAAAAGGTGTCATACCGCCAGAAGAGTGATTGAAATGTCAAATAAAGATATCGTAATTCTTGGGGTCTTTGTCGCGGATACAGCATACCGCGCCTCACGCCAACCTAAGATAGGTGAAACAATAATTGGAAATGAATTCTCACTTGGACCTGGAGGCAAAGGATCAAACCAAGCTGTCGCGGCTGCGTTGGCCGGGGGCAATGTACATTTTATTTCACGCCTTGGAAAAGACGATTTTGCTAATATGGCCTTAAGTCTTTGGGAAAAATCAGGCATAACACCACACGTGACACAGTATTCTGATAGCTACACTGGGGCAGCATATATCTTCATAGAGGACAAGACTGGGAATAATGCTATTATCGTCAGTCCTGGAGCAGCTGCAAATATAAATGACGATGATATAACTGCCAATAAAGAATTAATTAAAGGGTCTCGGGTATTTATGACTCAACTTGAGCAGTCACTTGATGCCGCGCGTATAGCACTTTCTTTTGCAAAAAAAGGAGGCGCAATTACCATATTAAATCCTGCTCCTGCACAGCCATTAGGAGAAAATATTCTAAAGCTCTGCGATTTCGTTACCCCAAACGAAATAGAAGCAGAGCAGATTACCGGAATACCTGTAAAATCTATTAATGATGCGGAAATTGCTGCGGGTAGGTTACTTGAAAAAGGTGCCAACGCTGCGGTGATTACGCTTGGGGAGCAAGGTGCATTGTTCAAAGATAATAACCAAGTAATCCATCAACCATCATATGAGGTTGGACCTGTAGTTGAAACAACTGGTGCTGGAGACGCATTTAACGGGGGACTTGCTGTGGCTTTAGCAGAAGAAATGCCAATTGATAAAGCACTTCGTTTTGCATGCGCAACAGCAAGCATTTCAGTAACACGGCAGGGTACAGCGCCATCAATGCCCGATAGACATGAAATAGACACACTGCTTAAGTAATGCAGTGTCTAACCATCTATATTAAACTGTAAAATTATGACTAAACTGCATCCGACAAATGATGATTGTAGGGCTTTGCAGTCGACGGAAGCTCCCTACTGATCCGATAATCAGGATCACTTAGCTGCCGTCTTAAAGCATAGAAAACCTCTTTCAATCCATCTATAAAACCATAGTTAGGTTCTGGTAAATCATGTTTAATCAACTGATGCAGTCGTGGGAGATTAAAATACGGAACCATGGGAAACATATGATGCTCCACGTGATAATTCATATTCCAATATACAAATCTACTGAACGAGTTCATATAAACTGTCCGAGTGTTCAGCCTGTGGTCAAGGACATTATCGGCCAGTCCGGTATGTTGAAGCAAACCCGTCATAATGAGATGCCAAGAACCTAAAACAGCGGGGCCAAAGCCTATTAGCATCAGTGGCAAAATAGACTTTGTGATAAATGCTGAAAGCACCACACAAATCATAATTAAAACCCAAATTCTTGCTATTTTCTGTGCCTCTTCAACATATTGAGGAGGCGTAAATTCTCTCTCCTCTTCATTTAACCCTTGTACTGCATGACGGAAAGTTGCTTTCAAACCTTCAAAAGTGTGGAGACCAAAGAACAGCATGCCAACTTTAAAAAGATCCGGTGGCCTCATAGTTACTATTTCAGCATCCCGACCAACAATGATTGTGTCTGTATGATGTCTTGAGTGGCTCCACCGCCATAAAATAGGGTTCCGAAAAAGCATAAAACAAGCAATTTGATAAACAAAATTATTCATCCACTGGGTTTTAAATGCCGTTCTGTGCCCAGCCTCATGCCACCTACTGTCAGCACCGGCAGTATATAACAAAGAGTAAATCAGCCAAAACGGGATACAGTAAAGAGTGCCCCAAAGCAAAACACCAAGGCTCGCTGATGATAAAAGTAAAAGGTAATATATCAAAGTATCCTTAATAGCAGGCAGGTCTCTCCGCTGCATGAGTTCTTTCATATCTTCTCTTGAGATATCGCTATGATACCATTTTGCAGCAGCTAATCCCTTCTCCTCGGCCTCCTTTGCAGAAGGGCCCAATAAGCTGTAATCACGAATCATTGTCAAAAACCTTTAAGTTCAATTAGCTTTCCAAAAATTAACAAATACTATAATTTAATATATAGCACTTAATTGAATTACGGCGATTATAATAAAAATAAGCGCAAAAATTATTTTTAAGATTGGAAACGGAATTGACTGCATAGCATTTCCATAGTTTGAGCTTTTCATTTCATCATCCATATCGCTTACTAATAGTGTCATATTTGTGAGTAACCGTATGATCCCAAAAGCACCAATTAAACACGGTCCAATCACTGAAGCGGCTACTACATTCTCCTTTCCCCCGATATCAGCAAATACGATTACCATCATTGTCGACAACTGAGAAATAGTAACAATCGCCACCCCTATCATAAAATAGTAAAATGTACTTGCTTGAATAGATGCTCTTAAATTTTGATCCATAAAAATACCTCCATTATGCTTCTAGTTTAGCAATCAAAAATTTAGTTTTCTACATCCAATGGAAATTACGTGGTGTCAGGATCATGAGATATTGCAATACATTTATTCTTGTTTAACTCTGTGCATAATTAAATAAATTCTCATTTATTAAATATGTGCAAAAATTGCTTTAAACAGAGTTGAGAAATAGATTGAATGTTAGACCGTAGTTTTTTGAGCGATATTCTTAATACATTGTTTGAGCGTAGTATGAGTAAACGCTCTAATAAAGATCAGCGTTCGATCAATGATCTTTGTCTGGCTCTTTTAGATACCGAGGGTGAAGTATCTGGCTTCTCATTGGCAGGTTCTATACTGAGTATTTACGATACTTTAGAAAAAGACAAAAAACTTGAGTTTTTTAAGTTTTTGAACGATCGACTAGAGATTGACATTTCTGATCTTCAAGAAGCCATTAAAACATACCAGTCGGATAATAATCCCCAAAACTATAGCGCGATAAGCGAATTATCAGAACCTAAAAGGTTGGAGTTACTAAGACGACTGAACCAGCCGACCGGTGCAACACTTGCCCTAGTTGAAATGCGCACTGATTTATTAGAGGTATTATATGAAAACCCAGAGTTGGAGCGCACAGATCTAGATTTCCAACATTTACTTCGCAGTTGGTTCAATAGGGGGTTTCTGGTTCTTCGCCAAATTAGTTGGGAAACTCCAGCGAGTATTTTAGAAAAAATTGTCGAATATGAAGCTGTCCATGCAATCGGAGACTGGGACGAATTAAGACGACGTTTGTACCCAAAGGATCGCCGGTGTTTCGCTTTTTTCCATCCAAGCATGCCAAATGAGCCACTTATTTTCGTTGAGGTAGCATTAACTGCAAAAGTACCATCGTCAATTCAGCAATTACTTGCGAATGACCGGGAACCTCAAGAAACTGCAGAGACTAAAGTTGCCGTTTTTTACTCAATATCAAACTGTCAGAAAGGTTTGTCAGGAATTTCATTTGGAAACTTGCTCATCAAACAAGTCGCTGCAGAACTTCGCCAAGAATTTTCAGGATTGGAAAAATTTGTTACCCTATCACCTATACCAACTTTCCGAAAATGGCTGAGAACACAAGAACAAACTTATAATGACAACGAGATGCCTATCAATAATACAAAAGAGGAAGTTGTTCGACAACTAGCGGGGCACTATTTGCTAACTGCGAAAAAAGAAAATGGTATGCCTCAAGATCCAGTTGCACGTTTTCATTTGGGTAATGGTGCTCAAATTTATGATGTTCATGCAAACGCAGATATTTCCAATAAGGGCTTGGAACAGTCATTTGGGGCTATGGTCAATTATGAATATGATTTAAATAAAATCGAAGAAAACCACGAGCAGTTCATTCAAAATGGTTCTATAGCTACAAGCTCAAATTTAAAATTGGATGCCCTTAATAAAACTTAAAAGCTAAATACTTAAATGGCTAACCCTCTATATGACAATCAAATATATAAACATTCTAATAAAAATCATTAGTATAAGTAATTAGATCACGGGTATAGCAATTGAGGTGATAGAGTATTGTATTACTTTTACCAGAAAAATGCCTTGTTAAATTTTTTTTATGAAAAGGCTTCCGCTAATTTCAGAACTAGAATATTGCATAGTTTAAAAAGACATAATTAAAAAGAATTCGTACGATGGAACTCACACTAAATGAAGCATTACAGAAGGGCATCGAAGCTCAAAAGGCTGGTAATTTCCAGGAAGCTGATATGTACTACACCGCCGTTCTAAAGGCGCAGCCTAAGCATCCTGAGGCTAATCATAACATTGGTGTACTGGGAGCCAGTGCTGGTAAATTTGAGAGTGCACTACCCTTCTTCAAAACAGCGCTAGAAGTCAACTCTAACATAGATCAGTTTTGGCTAAGTTATATTGATACTTTGATTAAGTTAAAGCGAATAGATGAGGCCAAGGCTGCCTTTGATCAGGCGAAGAGTAAGGGCCTAAAAGGAGATAAATTTGACAATGTAGAATTACTTCTGTCAGGGCGAGCAACTTCAAAATCAGAAGAAACTCAAGAACTACCTCAAAATCAATCACAGGCACTAATAAATTTTTATGGTCAGGGACAGTTCCAGAAAGTTTTCAAAGAAACTCAAACACTGGCTAAACAATATAATAAAAGTTTGACCATTTGGAATTTAATGGGCGCATCAGCAATTCAAATTGGGAAATTAGATGAAGCAGTTTTAGCTTTCCAAAAAGCTATCACTATTAAACCTGACTTTGCCGAAGCTTATTATAATTTGGGCAATGCTCTTAAGGATCAAGGCAAACTACGGGAAGCGGTGGAAGCGTACCAAAAAGCAATCTCCATCAAACCAGATTTTGCTGAAGCCTATAACAATAAAGGCACTGTTCTTTATGATCAAGGCAAGCTTGAAGAAGCAATAGAAGCGTATAAGCAAGCCATATCTATCATGCCTGAGGATGCCGAGGCTTACATAAATATGGGCAATGCTCTCAAAGATAAGGGGGAGTTAGAAGAAGCGATAAAAGCATATCAAAAAACAGTTGCCATCCAACCTGATAATGCAGATGCCTATAACAACTTAGGTGTTGTACTTCAAAATCTAGGTTTGATAGAGGAGGCAATAGAGGCTTACAACAAAGCGCTTTCCATAAAGCCGGATTTTGCTGAAGCTCATAACAATATGGGTGCTAGTTTAAATGAGCAAGGTAAGCTAAAAGAAGCAATAGAGGCTTACAACAAAGCGCTTTTCATAAAGTCTGATTATGTTGAGGCGCATAATAACATGGGCATTGCTCGTAAAGACCAAGGCAAATTAGAAGAAGCAATTGAGGCATTCAAGCAAGCAATTACTATCAAGCCTGATTATGCTGAAGCACATCGCCGTCTAAGTTCAATCAAAAAATATACTGTAGATGATGATCACTTTCTTCAAGTTCAAGAGTTTTATAAACAAGATAATTTGACTGAAGATACAAAGTCGAGTTTAAGTTTTGCATTAGCCAAAATGTATGAGGACTTGGGCCAACTGGATCAAGCTTTTAAATATTTATCAGAGGGAAATTTCTTACAAAAAAAGTTGCTAAACTATTCAAAAGACAGAGATGAAAAGCTTTTTTCGCTTCTTAAAAAAACTTTGCCGGAACTATATATATTTTCAAAAGATTTAAAGCAGGCCTCAACTAAACCTTCACCAATTTTTATCCTTGGCATGCCGAGATCAGGAACAACTCTCATAGAGCAAATAATTTCCTCACATTCTGATGTGACGGGTGCAGGGGAATTAAAATACGTATCACAATATGGAGCCAATTTAGCCTTAGGTTCTAAAGCTATAAACACTGCATCTTTATCCGAGTTTAGAAAGAAATATTTATCAGAGTTATCAAAAGTCTCCAATGGAAAACGTTTCGCGACAGACAAAATGCCCCAAAACTTTCGTTTTATACCATTAATTTGCGCAGCCTTTCCTGAAGCCAAAATAATACATGTGCAACGAAATGCTGCAGCAACTTGCTGGTCAAATTATAAGCAGTACTTTTCCTCAAAAGGCTTAGGATACAGTTATGACCTTCAGGATGTTGTTTCATACTACAGATTGTACTCTGATCTAATGGACCTTTGGCAGTCAGAATATGGTGATCGAATTTATAACTTGGATTATGAAAAACTCACAACTAACCAAAAAACTGAGACTAAGAAACTAATTAAATACCTCGAATTGGATTGGGAAAAGACGTGTCTATTACCACATACTAATAAACGCAGTGTCAGAACCTCCTCACAGCAACAAGTTAGACAAAAGGTCTATCAGGGAAGCTCTGAAGTATGGCAAAAATATGAACTATTTCTTGATGGTGCGTTTGATAGCTTACTATCCTTATAAAACTGCAAGGATTATTTATTTAACCTTTACACGAACAGTCTTACTCTGATTTAAAA
>CACPPZ010000005.1 GCA_902635985.1 Paracoccaceae bacterium | reverse complement strand
ATTTCCACCATCTGCTTGATTATTGAGCGCCTCTTCATATCTTTTCCTCATCAGCTTTCCTGAGCCCGTAGCATTAACAGTCTCTAATCCATTTAGTGTCTCAACGAGAATTGCCTGTTTGTTCATTCCGCTTTCAACTGATCCCTTGGTCACTCTTGCCAAAAACGGTTGAACACCAAGGCCAACAATAATTACTAGTGGAACAGCTGTCAGAAAGACATAGGATAACGGCCCGGCAATTAGTGAAATGACATAAATAAAGAAAAACACGAAGGGTAAATCTATCAGAATTACTAAAGTGGATGAATTAAAAAATTCACGCAGTGTTTCAAATTCGCGAACAGTACCAGCCATGGCACCGGTTCTTTTTCGTTGTTCGTTTGGAGTGAGTGTAAGTATTTTCTCGAAAAGTCTTCTTGAAATTTCAAGATCTGCTCTTTTTGAGGCAGTATCTATAAAGCTAGCCCTTAAACTTCTTATTAAAAAATCAAAGGCTAGTGCAATTACAACACCAATACTGAGGGCGATCAGAGATTCAAAAGCATCATTTGGAATTACTCTATCATAAACGGTCATAGTGAATAGCGCTGTAACTAGTGACAAAAAGTTTGAGAACATAGCGGCTATCATTACTTGTATGTAAATCCACCTACTTTTGCGAAATGCACTAAAGAACCAATGACCACTTCGCTCTTCTTTTTCGCGCTTATTCAGTTCTTTCGCTATAATTACATATTGTGAAAAATCAGACAAATATTCTGAAATACTTATTTCTTTTCTTTTACCATTTATGGGATCTAAAATAATTATTTTTTCATCGTTGGGGGCAATGTCGACGATAAATGCTTCTCCATTATTTTTTAAAACAACAAGTGGAAAAAAATCGTCTGAAAGATTACTAATGTTTAAACGCCCAAAGCTTGCTTTAAACCCCAGACTAGATAGGGCACTTACTGCTTCTTTGGGGCCAACATGCTCGTGTGAAATATCAATTGCGTCTCTTACTGCTGCACCACTTTTTCTAATGCCATAATTTCTTAAAATAAATATCGCTGCTTGGATAAGAGATTTTTCTATTTTTAACTGGTCTTTAAAATTTACCTCCTCCGAGGTTGGCGCCTCTGAAACTGAAGTGTCCGTTTCAATTTTTACGGGTTCAATTTTTGCGAGTGCCTCGCTTTTTTCTTTTGTAACATCTTTGCTAACATTAACTGCATCGGTCATTTCAAATATCCTCAAACCGCAATAGCGGTTATATAAGTGCACTTATCCTCGAGAACAACCTTTTGCGAGTAACTCTTGCATTTTGTGTTGTTTTTGTTTTAACGGCCATAGAAGTTTTACAATTAGGTTAAGAATGATCCCGTTCCCAGACATTAGCCCAGAGATATTTTCTATCGAAATATTTGGTATAAATTTTGTGTTACGTTGGTACGCTGTTTCCTATATTTTGGGGTTTATTTGTGCCATAAAATTAATGAAATTTTTTCTTGTCCGAAGGTCATTATGGACATCAGAAAAACCACCAATGTCGACAGAGCAGGCAGAGTCGTTTCTCACTTATCTTATACTTGGTGTGATTATTGGCGGCCGACTAGGTTATGTCATTTTTTATAATTTAGATTACTACTATCTTAATCCTTTTGACATTCTCCGGATTTGGGATGGTGGGATGGCTTTTCATGGTGGATTTATTGGTGTTATATTAGCCGTTATTGTTTACTGTTATGCAAATAAAATCCCACTTCTGCCTAGTGCAGATTTAATAGCAGTCTCAACACCCCCCGGCTTATTTTTTGGTAGGGTTGCCAACTTTATAAATGCAGAGCTCTGGGGGCGGCCTACTGAAGTTTATTGGGGTGTTATATTTCCTGGAGATTTGGCGCAAAGGTGTGAAGGAATTATAGGCCCTTGTGCCCGACACCCATCTCAACTTTACGAAGCAGGCTTAGAAGGCATTTTTCTTTTAATTATTTTACTGTGTATTGCTTACAGAGGTGGATTTAAAAAGCCGGGACTTTTAACTGGTGTTTTTGCTTTAGGGTATGGTGCGTCTCGATTTTTGGTTGAGTACTTTAGGGTTCCTGACCCTCAGTTTTTTTCACTTACTAACCCATATGGATTTGCAGTAACCATAGGTGACTTTGGTTTGACAATGGGACAATTTCTTTCCTTGCCAATGATGCTTGTGGGGTTAGTTGTCTGTGTCAGCTCGATGACGCGCAAGGGCAATATATAGCTATGATTTTCTTGAGGGTTGTACTTTACTTAATCTGTATTTTTTCCTTTAGCTGGAGTATATTGATTTTCGGTGGGCCCACGATTATAAAAAGGGTAATATCGGGATATACTCTTGGCACCTTAGCGGCGTCGGGTATTACTGTGTCGCCAGCGCTTGGCATAACCATTGCCAGGCTTGATTTCTCTTTAGACAATGAGTTATCTGAAAAAGGCATTGAAGGATTCTCTCGTGCGGCTAAACTATCGTGGTCCATTTTTGGTGAGAAGCCATTCTTAAAATTACACCTTGGGCCGTCTGTTTTAAAAAATCATGTAATTGCTGAAAGTATAGTTATTTATACTCCCCCTTATCGAGAAATAGATTGGCAAAATATTTTTTTAAGCGCTGATTCAAGAAGTCTTTCGCTGAATTCGTTTGGCAATACTGAGTCAGTAAAATTAGAAGCTAAATTAAATTTAGAATCGGCAATGTTGTCAAACATAATGGTTGAAGCAGAAGCATTAAGTAGCGAAACTGTTAACTCAGTTTATTCTGCGAACTCATTAACAGGTCAACTGAATGATCTTGACCTTAATTTACCACCTTTTGAGCAATTTTTTTCAGGAACTTTTGCAGTCAAAGACATAAATGCTTCTAATCCAAGCATGAGCTCTCCAATAGCTGATATAAAATTTGCAATTACCGAGAGCGCCAAAACTTTTGAAATTGATTTAAATGACGTGAATTTATCTGAATTTGGTGGTTTTATTAATAACGTAAAGGTTAACGGTAATTATAACCGAGGGGATAGTTTGCAAGATTTACAGGTAGATTTTTTAAATGGTTCGCTGGTTGGTAAATCACCAACCTTTTCTTCAATCTCAATGAACGTTCGTAAAACATTTGATGACAAGTATAAAGCTGATATTGAGGGAGAATTGGACCAGTTTGAAATTTATCATTCGGATAATTTTTTCGGAGTATTGCCATCTAGCAATTTCCTAATTGATTTAGAGTTACATCCTGAAAATTCCAAAGTGGCTGCAGAGTCACAAATAAGCTTGGGCGAAACCAATATCTCCGGTGCTCTGGAAATGGAATTTAGATCGGAGCCTATGATAAGTATGAACTGTTCGCTCATGGACTGCGCGCTATCCGATTTTGCGCTCTTCTATAAGATTAACTTTGATAAGGAGTGGGTTAGCGGAAATGCTGTCTGTACAGAAAATCCTTGTGTTACAACTAATATCAGCCATTTCGTCAAAACGTCTAACACAAATAACATTTTTAAAATTCTGAACCAGACGGATGTCTTAAATCCTTTATCTACATTATACCTGTACGGGGTGATTACTTCTGGACAAAAAATAAATGGAGGCCATGAGCTAAAACTTTAATTTTGGGTTGAGCGCGCTTTCTAGTTATTTTAGAGTGCTGGTGTAAGTGGGGGTAAGAGTAAATGAGCCAAATAAATTTCCTTAGGGTTTCAATTATATTTTTGTTATCAAGTTTGCTCGCTGCTTGTCAGCCTCTAGATTTCGCTAAAATAAAGCCAAATTTTAGTAAAATAAAAGAAGTTCCATCAGCTTTACTAAATGTCGACAAAAGTAGAGAAACCGCCAGTTCTAAAAGTGATACCCCGCTGCCCCTCAAATTTATTTTGGAAGATTCGCTCGCAGACAAAAACCAGGGCTCTGATTTCGTTACATCTTTAAAATATGCGCTTGATACAGATCCTAATATAATGTCCTTGAGACTTGACCTAGAAGCTAGTTCGGCAGCTGTTAGGGCCACTCAGGCGCAAAAAGATTTTCAGGTTGGAACAACTCTATATGGCGGTATAGAGGATGTCACCGATAATACTAAAGGTTTAGCTGTTGCTCTAAATGCTTCTAGATTAGTGTATGACGGAGGTAAGTTAGATTCTCGAATTAACTCTTCTATCTTTGAGCTAGAGTCAGCTAAAATGGAGTTAACGGCGACTTTAGATCAACGCGCTAACGAATTGTGTCAAAAATGGTTAGAGCTTGAAAAATATAAGTCTTTGCAGGCGCAAATTGATAGACGCTTGGCGGTTCTAGATCCTTTAATAGATCAGTTAGAAAAAGTGGCTAAAGCGGGCGTTGGGGATGTTAGTAAAGTGACAGCGGCCCAACGGACTGTCTCTGTTATTCGAGTTCAGAAGACTAGTATTGCAGAAGGGCTCGCCCAAGCACAGCTAGAGTTTTTAAATGCATTTGGCGTTCTTGAGAATGGGGTCGCGTTTGACTATGAATTTATTACTAATCTTGTTCCTTTAGAAATTAGTGACAGTCTCGTGCAGCGTTCTCCATTGCTCATGTCCCAGTACGCTAGCTATCAAGCAAGTTTAGAAAACATCAGGTCTCTTAAAGCAAAAAATGGGTTTGATGTGGGGTTTGAGGCCAGCGCTATGCGCCCATTCGCAGGTAGTGAGTATGACTCGGACGAAAGCATAGGGCTTGTTGGGAGAAAGACACTTTATAACGGAGGTATGTTGGATGCTGAAATTAAAGAGGCCGAAGCTTTAGCGGAAGCAAGGCTGGCTAAAATTAGAGCAACATATCGCACTGGGGCTAGGTCAGTTCAGGCCGCCATCCAAAATATAGAATCGATGGACAAAGCGATTCTTATTGCCAGGGAAAATGCAAAACTAACATCGGATGAGATTGTACACCTTAGACAGCAATTAATTATTGGTGGTTCTACACTAGATAGGGTGTTATCAGCAGAGGCTCGTCTGTACGAGGCAGAATCAAAAGAAATTCAATTTAGAACTGAAAAATACAAATCGAAGGTGGTAATAATCAGTTCGCTTGGATTGCTTAGCAATGCTATTGGTTTTTAAGTCCAATTAACAAAAAGAAAAATGAACTTTGACGCAAATTTTTCGCTTCAAAGTCGTTTTCCTTCAAGAATATGTATAGGGACTTGATTTAGGAAAATTTTAGAGGTAAACGCGAAGTAATAAACTGGTGAAAAGAGATGATGCAGGTTTGCAACACATTTAAGTTGATAAGTGTTTGACAAACGTAGTCATTATTTTTACCTTGCTATTTGAGGTGATCTTGGGTTTCTCTGAGGTTGCGTATAAACTAGGTACAGTAGTGCCTTCAATATTTGTATGGAGCAAAAAACATGAATATGATTTCGACAGGTGCATTTCAAACTGAAATGGACGCTTCCAACAAGCAGCCGACATTAGCGGAAAAATTCGCAGCTGTTTGGGAAAAGAAAAATGCAAAAGCAGCGCGTGCAGGTGGCGTATCTCTGATGGCCCTGTCGTTAGCAGCATGTGGTTCAGATGATGACACAACGACAACAAGTACGTCAACTTCAACGTCTACCACTACAACAACAACAACAACAGTAACACCAGTATCGTTGTCACTAACGATTGCCGGAGACTCTTTAACAGGAACGTCGGCTAACGACACTTTCTCTGGTGCTCGTTCAGACACAATGCAGACATGGAATTCTACCGATACTGTAAGCGGTGGTGATGGTACTGACTCATTGACAGCTGTGATACACAGCGGTGTAACTCCAGCAGCTGGTGCAATAACAGGTGTTGAGAATTTAACGATATCAAGTATTACTGCTGATAACACTGTTACTTTTTCGACTGCCACAGTTACGGGCATATCAGGTGTAACTCATATTACGAACTTAGGTTCAACAAAGGATTTAATTCTTACAAGAGTTACTGAGTTAGCTGAAATAACAGTAAATAACGTTATTGCTGGTGAAAACACCACTATCACTTTTGCAGATAGCGTTCTAACTGGTGCGGCCGACGCACTTACGCTTAATGTCGCTGGTGCAAACGGTGGTATCAATATTGGTAACGCAACAACCGGAGCCGGTACTGGTATTGAGACATTGAATATTAATACAAGCGGTGCCACATCATTGTTTAGCGCAGTAAACTTGGACGCGAGTGCCACTACTGTAAACGTAACTGGTTCTGCTAATTTGGACATCAATGGCGCTGCTGCATTCGCTTCGATTGGAACTTTTGATGCTAGTGCTGCGACAGGTGACGTTGACGTTATATTCCTGGCCGATGGTGTAGCGGGTGCAACAAACACCAAGACTGTTAAGGGTGGTGCTGGTGCAGATGACCTTGATATTTCAAACATTGTGGCAACTACGGTTGGGGCAGTGACTGTGGAAGCTGGTGCTGGAAACGATACGGTTCGAATGGGTACTAATGGTGCAACGGACTACACCGTAAAAGGTGGCGCTGGAACGGATACCCTAGTGTCAGGCCAAATAGGTGCAGCTGCATCCCATAGTGGTGTGAGCGAATTTGAGCGCCTAGAGCTTACTGTTGGAACTGGTACAAATAACATGCTTCAGTTCAGTGGCAATAATGGTTTCACACACGTTCGTGCAAACGCAGCCAACGGTGGTGGTGGTCAGACACTCACTATATCAAATATAGCTTCGACTATGGCTAATCTTGAGATTGGTGCGAACGGTACTAACAACTCTATCACGCTTACAAATGTAGCGGACGGGACAGCGGACTCACTTGCTATAGCAACAACCGCAGCTGCAACAGTTGCAACCTTGTCTATTGCTGAAGAAGAGACAGTTACACTTAGCACTGCTAGCGGCGCCTTCACAAGTACTGCGGGGACGGTTACCGACCTAACATCGTTGACCATAAGCGGTAGTGGTACAGCAACACTTGGAACATGGACAGGGGCAGCGGTTGCAACAGTTGATGCTTCTGGTTTGACTGGTGCTGCAGACCTTAGTGCTACATTCACTTCAAGCGCTGCGATGACTATCACTGGTAACGCTGCAACAACCAACTTTACTGGTTCAATGACAGTGACTGGCGGTAGTAACGGAGACACTATTACTGGTACAGCTACAGCCGATACACTGAACGGCGGCGGCGGTAATGATACGTTGACTGGTAACGGTGGTGCAGACATACTAAATGGTAATGCTGGTATCGACACAATAAACGGTGGTGCAGGCGTAGATGTAATAACGGGTGGTACTGGTGCCGACATTATTACTTCCGGAGCTGGAGCTGACGTACTTCACTTCACTACAACAGGTGTATCGGTGACAGTGGGTGCAGATGTTGTAAAAGACTTCAACCATGCAACAACGGGTGACGTTATTGACTTGAGTTCAATAGGTAACACAGCAAAAGGTGCTGTTATAGCGCAGGTTGCCGAAGGTACAACAGCTGCTGTAGCCCACGCTACCAACACGATTCTGATGCTTGCAGTATCCAATTATGCAAACTATGACACTCAAGCAGAGGTTGCTGCGACTTTAGCTGCAAGTAATGAGTTTGCTGCGGTGGTCTCAGGTGATACGAACACACTTATCATTTCAGCAGCTGATACCGGACATTCTTATGTATGGTCATTGGTTGAAAGTGGTGCGAATACGACACTTGCCGATGCATTGGATACAGTGGTTCAGGTTGCTGTCTTAGAAGGGTTAGATGCGGCTGAAGCAGCTACATTAACGGCAGCGAACTTCGTAGCATAGAGCGAGAGCTATAAAAAAGAAAGCTGTAGCTTAAGGCGTTTGCTCCATGCCGCCTCGAGCATCAGCAAAGAACAAGTCCCGCCCCGGCGGGACTTTTTTTACATGGCGCTGATGGTTATCAGAGTATTATAAAAATATTTCAATGAATCTATGACCTCCATTACACAGTTGAAAAACTGAAATGTGTCCGCTGTTAAAATAAGTAAAATCTAAATTCCGAATTAAATAGTTTCCAGAGCAGTATGGGCGGTTAGATAAATCGAGCCTATCAAATAATTTTCGCAAGATAAGATTCCGCAACTTTTTGAATCGGTAAAAAGTTGCCTACCCTAAAATATTAAGCCGCTTTAAACGGTTAAATCATTTGATATCTTCGCCGTCTGTGAAAGTTTAATAACATGCAGGATCAAAGAAAATTTAGAGACATATCTCAACGTGACGAGAAATCCACTTAATCTTGAGTGCTCATTAAATTGCGAAAACCAAATGTATAAAGACAAAATGAACTATTAACTAATAACGCTGATGGGACAGGCTACCCATCGAAAAGTCTGCTATCAAGACATTTGAAAATAAAAATATATGGATTTCGAATGTCAGGAAATGAACATTACGGAAAAATGATCAAACCTGCAGACTCATAAATTCCTATCCGTCGAGTTCTGCTTTAAGAGCCGCGATATATGTATTGCGAGCCGTTTGGTAAACTGCAATTTCGGATTTCAACTTAGACATCTGCGCTTCGAGAAACTGAAGTGAAGCAAGCTGCGCCTTACCGTTGTCGGATAAATCCTCCGTATTATATTCGATATCATCCACTGTAATCTTTGGCATGATGTTCCTTTCTCAGTCGTCTCCTATCAGCAAACCCGCTTTGTCTGAAATTACTTCCTTCTTTAAGCTCTCAAGATAGCTATTTTTAGCGCGCTGCAATATTGCACGCATATTTTCGAGTTCCCGCAAACGTCTGTTCGTAAATTTAAAAGATTGTAGCGCATCCTTTGCACTTCCACTCAAATGCTCGACATCGTACTCCCTGTCGTCAAGCTTCACTTTCTGCCCCATTGGGTTTACTCGCTGTCCACAATTTTGGCAAGCTCACCTTTTAGTGCGTTTGTGTATCCAATACGCGCTGTATCCGAGACCGCCAACTCGTTGTTGAGCTGCTGTAACTGTAAGTCCACGAATTGAATATTAACTATATGGGCCTTAGCCGTTTCGGAAACGTCAGCAAGTTTATATTCCACACCATCCACGGTAACCTTTTGCTCGTTATTATCCTCAGCCATTAAATGTTCTCCCTCAATC
This sequence comes from Paracoccaceae bacterium, assembly GCA_902635985.1. Taxonomy (GTDB): domain Bacteria; phylum Pseudomonadota; class Alphaproteobacteria; order Rhodobacterales; family Rhodobacteraceae; genus Salinivivens. The sequence continues at coordinate 63,791 of CACPPZ010000005.1, read as the reverse complement.
TGATGATTAACCTACTTTTGTAACCGATTAAAGCCCTTAAGACATAATAATTAATAAAACTACGTTTACCTTCTCCAAAAGCTGAAAAGTGAAAATAAACATATTCCAAACATGGCCCACTTGAAAGATCTGCAAGTTCACTTCATGTTTGATTAAAATTATATAAAGTAACTGCTGTGAATTATATTAATCAATACTTAAAAAGCCTGAGGGCAAAGCTAAGTCTACGTTTAAGTAGTCGTTCTGCTACAAGTTTAATTGCCTTTGCCCTTTCTGCGTGTGGTGATGGATCTGGACGTTCCAAGCAAGATAATGAAGGTTTTCCAACTTCTTTCAAGCCTCCGGAGCCAGACTATGATGCGCCCGGCACCGTTGATCCTTATGCCGAGATATTGAACGTACAATATGTTCAACCATATTGGGAAAGTGCGTTGCAAATGAGCCAAACCCATCACATTAAGCAAATACTTTCAACGCATGAGCGGGTTATTGAGTATACCTTTCCTGAAGCCCAACCAACATATGATCACTTCTCGGTGAGTGGCTGGGAGCCAGCCACCGTTCAAATGAAAGAAGCATCCAAAGAAATTTTTTTAAAATTAGCGGAAGTACTCGACGTTGAATTTATGGAAGGAAGTGACCCCTACGACAATAATGTAATTACAATCGCATTAAGTAATCAAACCTCAACGTCAGGCGTTGGTTATTTTCCAAACAGTTACTACGAAATTGGCATGGATGTCTTTATCGCCAAAGGCTATTCAACTCCTCAGTTCACAAATGAATTTCTCACAAATTATGACTACGAAATCCTAATTCATGAGATTGGTCACGCACTGGGTTTAAAACACCCATTTGAAGCTTCGGGAATAAATACGGCTGTACTAAAGTCAAACGAAGACAATACTGCAAATACTGTTATGTCGTACAACGCAAATACTTCAACATTTGTTGGTACAATTAGGCCGCTTGACTGGATGGCGCTTACAAAATTTTATGGTGTAAAAAACACATATCGGGACGGTGACGATACATATACGTTTTCGAGCAATACAGCAACTTTCATAATCGATGGGGCGGGAACTGATAAAATTAGTGCTGTTGGCACACAGCTTGATGCAACGATCGACTTGCGACCTGGAGCGCACAGCTACATTGGCAATAAGTCAGATTATATAACTGAGGCAAACCAACTTACAATCTCGTATGACACGGACATTGAGAATGTTGAGACTGGATTAGGAAATGATACAATCATCGCCACAAATTCAGATAATTCAATTATAACTGGCGGGGGCGTAGATATTATATTCGCTGGAGGTGGGCATGACACTATTAATTCTGGAACTGGTTCTGATCAAATTGACCTTTCAGAGGATTTGCAATCTATAGACACCATCACGCTTGACATTTCCCATTCAACTGATTTCAGCATAGATACAATATACGGATTTGTTCAGGGTGCATCAGGAGACGTTTTGGACGTAAGCTCTATCCTTAATTTTGGGGCTGAGCTTTTTCCTTTGGTGGCTCTAGGCAATGCACCCGTTGCAAATTTTAGTGGTGGAATTTTACGGATAACTGGTGGAGATCTCAATAGCACTTCAAAAGTTTTAAAAGCATTTGAAATGGATGGGGGCGTAGAGCACTTATCAATTTCAGATGGTGCACAAGCAGTTATAATTTCTTCCATGAACCAGTACACGGGAGCAGATCAGTGTATTTTTCATGCAGAGGGACGTGAAAATGATATTGCAATAACTCAGTTAGCAGTTCTTAAAGGTAATGCTTTAGACATTGACCAATGGCACGCCGATAACTTTAGTTTTGTCGCTTAATCCCTATTTTAAGCTTGACGCTTGGTCACTTTTTGAGTCAGAGACAGATTTTTGTGTTTAATTGTATACCAGACCTTAAATCACATCTAAGCTAGATAAAATCAGAGGCATCTAAACCACCAGCCGTCGATAAGCCTGTTAATATAATAAGAGTATCACCAGTATTTACAGCACCGCTTTTGTCTTCATCTATAACCACTAGCGTGTTGCCTTCACCGTTAAAATTGTATTCCGCGTATATATCAATGGACGTAGTGGGCAATGAGGCGTCAGCATCAGTGATGAATGCTGCAATATTAGCATTACCTGCACCGTCAGCCTCAACATAATTACCTACCGTAGTAATATCAATTTTATCTGTACCTGTTGAAAAATCGGTAATTGTATCTGCGGTGTCCAATGTAATTCCTGTATCACCACTACTAAAAACGAATGTGTCAGATCGGGCCCCCCCAGTAAGAGTATCTGCACCAGCTCTTCCAGTTATTGTGTCTGATCCGGCATCACCAATCAAAGTATCTGCTGCTGAAGTCCCAAGGAGTGTTGCAGCAACGTTTCCATCAATTGTTACTTTTTCGAAATTTTGAAGTGATACTTCCATTCCATCCTGAGCGGTCAGTTTGCTTGGGACGAAGTATGTGGAGAATTGGAGATCAATGTATACGTCCACAAAGCCGTCAAAAGCCCTAACTACAGCTTCATCGGTTCCTGTATTACCATTTATTGAGCTTGCAGTAGTTGTAAGATAAACTGTATCGTCCCCAGCTCCTAGATCTAATGTATATGTACCATTACCCAAGTAAACGGTATCGTTACCTGAGCCGGTAGTTATAGTGTCGTTACCACCCGTGGAATGTATAGTATCATTTCCTGTATTGGTTGTGATTACATTGGCTCCACTAGTATCATAAATTGTTAGATCAGCAGCACCTTCGCTTGTGATATTTTCGATACTAAAGAGGTTTTGCGTTACTGATGAAATTTGACTAGTGAAATGGTAGCGACCAGTGTCCAAATTTATTGTGACAGGTAAAGTGGTTTGGTCGGGCCCAAATATTATTGTGTCTGTACCTTCGCCACCATCTTCAATATCTGCTCCCGCTGAAAGATAAATGGTATCATTTCCACCTTCACCATAAATTTTATCATCACCAGCACCGGGTTGAATATTATCGTCTCCATCGCCCCCGTATATTGTGTCATTTCCTGTGCCGGCTATTATTTGATCATTTCCACCAAACCCATAAATTTCATCGTCACCTGCTAATGCAGTAAATGTATCTAAATCGTCAGACCCAACCAATTTATCATTAAAGGCTGTTGGTACATTGCTTGTTTCATCTGCTAGAGGTACTTCAGTTGTAGATCTTGTCTCTCGACCGCAAGCGCTTAGTACCAGTGCAATTGCAGTGGTACTAACGATAAGTGATCTCTCTTTTAACTTTTTAACAAGAAGATTGCTGTTTTTTATCAAAACGTTTTCTCTAACTTTTATCAATTCTAATCTCCACAAATCCAGCAATAGAATTTACCAAATATAAAATATAGCCATAAAGACGCCAAACGGGCATTAAATAAAATTTCAAAATTGATGTGCAAACATTGTGCCAATTGTAATAAAAATACTGGGCTATTTAATTACTAAGTTATACGCGATACTAAAAACTATTTAGGTTAAAGCAAAACTTGTTTATTAATTTAATCTTCAACCTATGTTAGTAAATTAATTACAAATTATAACGGAGCGACAGAAAATGAGTATTAAATATTCTATTGTGATTTTGTTCACAGGCATAATCAGTTCTTGTACTTTAACGTCCACAGCTCCTTCAGACCAAGGCCCAAAGCAGGCAGTTGGCACCATCACAGGTATGGTGCTTGGTGGAAAAATTGCCAACGATCTTACAGAAGATAGTTCAAAAAATAATTTATGGACCCTTGCTGGAGTGACGCTTGGCGCATTTCTGGGGAACGAAATCGGCGCGTCAATGGATAAAACCGATATACTAATGGCTCAAAACGCGCGTAACTATGCTCTTGAGAATAATAAAGTTAATTCCCAAGCAGCCTGGAAAAATCCTGATAGTGGAAACTCAGGAGTAATTTATCCTACCAGAACTTATAGTCGTGGCGATCAGCCATGTCGAGAGTTTACTCAGGAGATAAATATTGGCGGGACTATTCAGACCGGGTACGGCAAAGCCTGCAGGATGGCGGACGGCAGCTGGGACATTCAATAAACATTTGTAATAGCTACTAGGATACCTTCAAAAATATGAAATTCCTTCAGATATTATGGTTAGTAAGTTTATTACTTTCCTTGCCTAATTTAGCCAATTCGCAATCCTTAAGGGAATTTTTCTCGAATAGAACAGAACTTAATCGAGATGACTTGCCGGAGACACAAAATAGAACGGAGGAACTGTCTTTTGAAGAGTTGATATGTAAGGACAAAGAACTTTTTCCAAAAAAAATCTACTCTAAAAAATATGAAAGCTTTATTGACTGTAAGTATAACTTGGACCGTATACAGGAAGCGTCTTATGTAGATTTAACCTTTAGAATTCGATGGGATAACGATCGTTTGGATATATATAGACCAAACTTAAGAGAAATATTTATCTGTGACCAAGAACAGATGAGCGTCTACGAACACGGCGAGAAAAAAGATCCTGATTGGTGGATGATCGCCAGAAATTCAATCGAATTTATCGACTGTGAAAATGAAATATTGGTAGAGAGTATAGATTAAATAATGGAAGAGTCTTTGCTCTTCCATTATTTAAATCATTCATTAAAGCTTTTCGGATATTGCTTCAGGTGTCACCATTGTTGATCCGCCATTATTTGAGCAAGCAGAAACAAACATAGTAGCAGCGATAGCTATAATTACAAAAATCTTATTCATAGTTGGTCTCCTAGAGGGTTTTCTTACCTAAATTACGCATAATGCATAACGTTTTTTTTATCAACAAACAATAGCTATACTATAATTACAGACTATCAGCCTTTGGAACATAGTAAATGTGTAATTAGAGCTACTGAGTAATTGATCTTAGATAATATTTTACTATGGTATCTGCAGCTTCGTCCACGCTTAATTTTTTAGTATTAATTGTAATTTCAGGTTTTAAAGGTCTTTCATAAGGACTATCAATGCCAGTGAAATTTTTCAATTCACCGGATCGAGCTTTAGCGTATAAGCCTTTGACATCACGCTTTTCTGCTACTTGAAGAGGTGTGTCAATAAAGATTTCTATAAACTCGTCGGCATTTACCAGTTCTCTAACCATATTTCGTTCAGATTGGAATGGTGAAATGAAAGCAGTGATTACTATAAGGCCTGCATCGGTCATCAGTTTTGATACTTCACCGATCCTACGAATATTTTCAATTCGGTCTGCTTCTGTAAAGCCTAAATCTTTATTAAGTCCATGCCGAATATTATCGCCATCCAATAGAAATGTGTGAAATCCCCTTCTTTCAAGTTGCAGTTCTACAGCATTTGCAATGGTTGATTTCCCAGAACCAGATAGACCTGTCATCCACAATATTGATGGTTTCTGGTTCAAGGCGGCTGCGCGTTGTAATTTTGTAATATCAGTATTTTGCCAGTGTATGTTTTGCGACCGCCTGAGAGCAAAATTTATCATACCTGCAGCAACGGTGATATTAGATAATTTATCAATAAGGATAAATCCGCCCAAATCACGGTTCTCTTGATATGATGTAAATGGAATTTCTTGGACAGTAGTAAGCACTACGACCCCAATTTCATTTAATTCTAAATTTTTGGCTGCAATATGTTCTCTTGATTCTATATTTATTTTGTATTTTGGTTGAGAACAGCTAGCTTGCAGTTCCAAACTGCCAATTTTTAAATGATATGACCGGCCTGGAACCAAGGCGTTTTCATGCATCCAGATCATTGTGCTTTCAAATTGGTCTGAAATTTCTAAAGGTGAATTTGCTGAAGATATTACATGGCCTCTTGAACAGTCAATTTCGTCTTTAAAAGTTAATGTAATAGATTGATATGGTGAGCTTTGCTCTGTAGTACCACTTGGCGTAATTATTTCTTTAATTCTAGTTTTTTTGCCTGAAGGAAACACTGCAATTTCATCATTTTTCGAAATATAGCCACTGGCTGTTTTTCCTGATACTCCACGAAAATCAGAATTTGGTCTATTTACCAATTGGACAGGCATTCTGAATGGCTGAGAGTGGAAGCTTGGGTCTGCGAGGTCTATATCCTCTAATAATTCGAGGAGCGAAGGTCCTTTATACCAGTTCATATTTTGGGAGACTGATAAAACATTCGCCCCATTTATCGCAGCAATAGGAAGGTAGCTGGGGTTCTTGATACCAATACTTGAGGCAAATGGCTCGTAATTTGACGCTATTTCTTGGAATCTCAACTCTTCGTATTTAACAAGGTCCATTTTGTTGATTGCAACAATAATATGTTTTATTCCAAATAGGTGACATAGATACGTATGACGTTTTGTTTGAGCAAGAACCCCTTTTCGAGCGTCTATTAATATTACTGCTGCGTCTGCAGTGGAAGCTGCAGTTGCCATATTGCGAGTGTACTGCTCATGGCCTGGTGTATCTGCTACTATGAATTTTCTTTTTTCTGTTGAAAAAAAGCGATAGGCAACATCAATCGTTATTCCTTGTTCTTGCTCCGCCGATAATCCGTCTAATAGGAGGGCATAATCTATAGAATTTCCTTGTGTGCCGAACTTTTTACTATCTACTTCTAATCGAGCAAGCTGATCTGAGAATACAGCTTTGGTTTCATAAAGAAGTCGACCCAATAATGTAGATTTGCCGTCGTCTACTGATCCGCAAGTTAAAAACCGTAGAAGGCTTTTTTCAAGATGTTTATTAAGATATTCTTTTAATTCTTGACGTTTAGTTACCACTGTTTTGTCTCTGGCACTCATCAGAAATAGCCTTGCTGTTTCTTCTGTTCCATCGAAGCGCTTTGATCATGATCAATTGCGCGGTTGTGTCTCTCAGATTTGGTTGAAGACAATACCTCTTGAATGATACCTACTAAATCTGAAGCTGTACTTTCTATGGCACCGGTCAAAGGATAGCATCCAAGTGTTCTAAATCGAACAGATTTCATCTCTGATTTTTCATCTTTTTTGAACTTAAACCTATCATCGTCTACAACGATTAAAAGATCATTGCGCCTGACCACTGGACGCTTTTTTGCAAAATATAAAGGTACAATATCTATATTTTGCTGATAAACATAGTGCCAGATATCTATTTCAGTCCAGTTTGATAGTGGAAAGACACGTATACTTTCGCCAGTTTTTTTACGAGCATTATATAATGACCACAGCTCTGGGCGTTGAGATTTTGGCTCCCATAAGTGATTACTTGATCGGAAGCTGAAAATTCGCTCTTTCGAACGAGATTTTTCTTCATCTCTCCTGGCGCCTCCGAAAGCGGCGTCGAATTTGTGAAGATCGAGGGCCAACTTTAGTCCCTCCGTTTTCCACATTTCCGTATGCCTCTCGCCGTGATCAAAAGGGTTAATTCCCAACTTTAATGCCTCTGGATTCTGGAATATAATTAAATCCATATTGGCCTCTTTGGCCGATTTATTTCGAAGTTGGTACATTTCCCGAAATTTCCAAGTCGTGTCCACATGAAGCAATGGAAATGGTGGGTTTCCAGGGTGGAAGGCTTTTTTAGCGAGATGCAGCATTACCGCGCTGTCTTTGCCTATTGAATACAACATGACCGGATTAGCAGCCTGGGCAACGACTTCTCTAATTATATGAATCGCTTCAGATTCTAATTTTTCAAGGTTTGAAAGAGAGTTTTTTAACATACTGTGAAAACTTATATTTTGATTGATCTGAAAACTAGTCTTGGTCGGTCTACAAATTAACTTCGTTAACTACAATAGTTTCAAGGAAATTCTTAAATGATGTCGATGTTATTTAATTGTTACTCTCAATTGATTTATTGACAACTTACAACAATTCATCAGTTATGGAATCGTCAAAATTCCTAATTTTTCTGTGAAAAGGATAAAACTTGCACGTGGGGATAGTTGTTCTTTGCATGGCTTATATATTAAGCCAGTTCTTTCGAAGTTTTTTAGCAGTGCTTTCTACCGTGTTGGAGAATGATATTGATGCGCAACCAGATGATTTAGCATATGCACTGGGCTTACTTTTCCTTGTGTTTGCAGTTATGCAAGTTCCAGTTGGATGGGCCCTTGATCGCTTCGGGCCAAGAATAGTGAGTTCTGTCCTTTTATTAATCGGTGGTGGAGGTGGCGCCTTCCTATTTGCATCTGCGCAAAACCCCAGCCATATTAATTTATCCATGGCTTTATTAGGTGTCGGGTGTTCTCCTATTTTAATGGCTTCATATTACATCTTTGCGAGAAATTATTCCCCTAAAATCTTTGCTACGCTTGCAGCAGCATTCCTTGGCATTGGATCTTTAGGTACTTTAATTGGAGCATCTCCGCTGACATATTTTGTTGGAACTTTGGGATGGCGGCAGGCAATTGAATTAATTGGAATTTTTACAATTTTAATCTCATTTTTTCTGTTATTTACAGTCAAAAATCCGGTTATAAAACCTGAGACTTCTGCATTACCTGGTGGTTTTTGGAGTATACTTAAATCACGAGATATTCTGCTCATCGCACCAATAGCAATTATTTGTTACGCTCCTGTTGCAGGTCTCAGGGGTATATGGCTAGGCCCATATTTTGAGCAGAAGTTTGAAGCTTCTATCGATGAAATAGGTACGATAGGACTAATAATGAGTTTGGGTATGATCCTTGGCACATTTTTTTATGGGCCACTTGATCGTATTTTCAAAACGCGAAAATGGATAGTTCTCTTCGGTAATAGTATATGCCTTTTGTCTGTAGCTTTCCTGTCCTTTTTGCCTGAGGTCTCCTATAATTTTGCAATCGTTAGTTTCATGTTAATTGGATTTTTTGGTATGTCATTCCCTGTTGTAGTAGCACATGGTAGAAGCTTTGTGCCTATAGAGCTATCAGGCCGTGGTGTGACACTAATGAACCTTTTTGCGATTGGTGGTGTTGGTATCCTTCAAACTGTTTCAGGGGCAGTTTTTGATTTGACTGGCGATTTTGAGTCCGTCTTTTCTATGTATTTTATTTTGATCCTAATTGGTTTGGCTGTATACCTTTGGTCTAAAGACAACACATCTTAGATCAGAAATTATGGAATATAGTTATCAGTTCACCCATGCAATCGTTCGGAACCCTGCTAAGAGCATTAGCAAGGGATTAAGAGCAGTAGATATAGGTTCGCCAGATTATGATCAAATGATCCGTGATCATAAAGACTATGTCGAGGCTCTTACTTTCGCTGGCGTAGAGGTAATAAATATGAATGAACTCGACAAATTTCCAGATGGACAATTTGTGGAAGATACAGCACTATGTTTGCCTAATGTAGCAATACTAATGCGACCTGGCGCGCCATCTAGGCTAGGTGAGGTTGATGAAATTGCTCCAAAACTACGAGAGCTATTCACAGAGGTTTATGAAATTGAAGAACCTTGTCATATAGAGGGCGGCGATATTCTGGTCACGGGTAAAGAAATTCTCGTTGGTAGATCTGCAAGAACAGACGAAAAAGGCGTCAGCCAGCTTTCAGATATAGTTACTGCATTAGGTTATGTGATTAGGGAAGTTTTTACACCACCCGAAATCCTGCACTTCAAAACAGATTGTTCGTTGCTCGGTCCCAATGAAATTTTATCAACCAAACGCCTGCAAGCGTCTGGTTGTTTTGATGGCTATAAGGTTATTAATGTTGCAGATGGTGAAGAAGCTGCCGCAAATGCAATTCGTGTAAATGATTACGTAATAATGCCAGCAGGCTTCTCTAAGACAAAAGCAATTCTGGAAGACCATGGTTATAAAGTTAAAGCCATCAATAATACAGAGTGTGCGAAACTGGATGGTGGTATGTCGTGCCTTTCTTTGCGCCTGAATTTGATGTAACTCGGTAAAAGTAGAAGCTTTTGAGTGAGGTTCAGTTGGATTTTTTAATTGATGGTTTGCAGTATGCAAACTGGTCGGAAAAAATTTTTAAACAGATGCGTAAAGGTAATGTTGATGCTGTGCATGTGACAATTACCTACCATGAAAACTTTCGTGAAACTGTTTTACAGATAGAAAAATGGAACCGTTTTTTTGAACAATTTCCTGATTTAATTTTCCAAGGTAGAACAGCTGCAGATGTAAAAGTTGCCAAAGACACTAAAAGAACTGCGATATTTTTTGGTTCACAAAATCCTTCGTGTATTGAGGATGATATAGGTTTGGTAGAAATCCTTCACACACTTGGATTACGTTTTATGCAGCTCACTTACAATAATCAGTCATTGCTAGCGACTGGGTGTTATGAAGTAGACGATACTGGTTTGACAAGAATGGGTCGGGAAGTGATCTCAGAAATGAACAGGGTCGGTTTGGTTGTCGATATGAGCCATTCTGGGGAACGCTCTACATTGGACGCCATTGATCACTCTTCACGCCCCATCGCTATTACGCACGCTAATCCAAGTTTTTGGCATTCAGCTCTTAGGAATAAGTCTAATGGTGTTTTAAAAGCTCTTGGAGAAAGTAATGGAATGTTGGGTTTCTCAATCTACCCCCATCATTTAAAATACGGTAGCAACTGTAGTGTCACGAGCTTCTGCGATATGGTAGCAAAAACTATCGATTTAATGGGTGAGGATAATGTTGGTATTGGTACGGACCTTTGCCAGGATCAACCAGATAGTGTTGTAGAATGGATGAGAGTTGGACGCTGGACAAAATCAATAGATTATGGGGAAGGAACTGCCGATACTCCTGGATTTCCTGGTATGCCTAATTGGTTTGGAGGTAATCTCGATTTTACAAATTTAAGTACAGGTTTAAAGAATACGGGTATGGATGCTTCGCTGATATCCAAGGTAATGGGTGGAAATTGGTTTAAGTTTTTTAGCGAAGGTTTTGAGCCAAAAACTTGAATATTTTATGTTCAAATTGGTGTCGTCGCTCGCTCTCTGGCCCACACGTATACACCTGCTCCTACTATCACGATAGCCCCAGATATCGTCCAAAAATCAGGATAGTTGTTAAATAAGATAATACCCCACATCGTAGCAAAAAGTAAGCTTGTGTAACCAAATGGTGCCACAAGACTTGCTTCCCCAAGTGTCAGAGCTCTAATTAAAAACAGGTGCCCTGCTGTTCCAATTAGTCCGATTATTAAAGTTAAGATGATTGCATTAGCAGACATAAGTGTCCAGTGAAAAGCAATATAGACGGAATAACAAACGGCACCAAAAAGTGCTGAGTAGAATAGCGATGTCCAAGGGTTTTCATCTGAGCCAACAAAGCGTGTCGCCAGATTATAAGCTGAGTAACAGATCGCTCCACCGATAGGAAAAAGAGCATAGATGGTAAAAACGCCGCTTCCAGGGCGTATAATTATCAAAGCGCCTACTAGTGACACTCCTATGCCTATGATACGTTTAAGACCAATTTTTTCCTTTAGGAATAAAAAGGCTCCTAACGTAATTAAAACTGGGCTAATGTTAAATAAGGCTGTTGCTTCTGCTAAACCTAATCGAGAGAAGGCGAAGAAAAACAATGTTGTAGCCAGCATTAAAGCTACAGATCTAAATAATTGTAATTTTGGGTACCTTGTTTTTCCATATATATTTATACGGGGAAGTATTAGTAATGTTACAAGTACTGCTTGGACTGTGTATCGAGCCCAAATCGTTTGAACAGGTCCAATTTCTTGCATCAGATATTTTGCAACAGCATCCATAGACGCAAAACAGAATATTGCTCCAATCATTAGAAAGATTGGTTTAGTTTTCGTGTCCATTACAAGCTTTGCTAAAAGGTAGAATCGATTTAACTGTCAAACAGCATCATAATGTTAATGTAAATCACTGTTATCCTGTTTTCAAAAGTATTTGTTTCCAAATTGCTACTTCATCATACAGAATATGATGAATTTTATTTCAGTAAATCTGGGATTATTGTTACAACTTGTGGGAATAATGCGAGTAACCCCAAGCCAACTAACTGAATGACCACAAATGGTAGAACCCCTCGATAAATTTGACGGGTAGTAACATGCGATGGTGCAACACCTCTCAAGTAAAACAGTGCAAAGCCGAAAGGAGGAGTTAGAAATGATGTTTGCAAATTTATCGCTACCATTATCGTTACCCAACTAGGATCGAATGATCCGCCGTAAATAACTGGGCCAACAATTGGAATTACAATATAAATTATTTCCAAGAAATCTAATACGAACCCGAGAATAAAAAGAACAAGCATGACGATGAAAAATGCAGTCCATTCATTCGAAAAGCTTCTCAGGAACTGTTGGATGTAGTGTTCGCCACCAAATGATATAAGAACTAAATTTAATATTTGTGAGCCGATTAAAATCGTAAAAACCATCGACGTTACTTTTGCAGTCTCACGCACTACCGGCGCCAAAATGTCTTCTTTATAGAGGTACCAACAGGACCAAAAGATACCAAAAATAGTATAAATAAAGGCTGAAAAAGCCACAATAAATGCCAGTATGTTTTCTAAAGACATGTTTGGCGTAAGTCGCATATCAAAATTTATGCCTACCACTAGCATTATTATGATTGCGAGTGATATTCGCAATACTGGAGTGACATTCAGTCCATTGCTGCTTAATTTTCTTGCGGTAGCGAGTAGAATTGCTCCTCCTGCACCAAGTGCGGCGGCCGGTGTTGGGTTAGTAATTCCTCCTAGGATAGAGCCAAGGACTGCAACGATTAAAACGAGTGGTGGGAATACTATTCTTATGAGGTCATTTTTAAATAAACGATTCAATGACTCTCTGACACCATACAGTGCCATAAGTCCAGGTATAGCAATCAGTAATGTAGTTACGCCTGGACTAGTCAATGCTGAAATAAAGAGAATGTCACATAACAGTATCAAAACAATGCCAAGACCGCCAGTAAGAAGCGGCCGGGTGTCTTTTGTAAAGTCTACCGCTCTACCAAGCATTAGTGTCACGCCCAACAATAGAGCACTAAGACCGATGCCCGTACCGATTGGTGACATTACTGCTAATTTCTCATCAAGAAGCACAGCTCGCTCCTCATCAGAGAGTTGTCTAGATTCCTGCACACCACCAGCTGCTTCAATTGCTGCTTGTTGTGCAACTGCTGCATCCCAAGCTTCTTGGCCGTGAAGTTCAATCATTGATGCCGCACATTCGGGATCAACATTTGTACGCAGCGCAGCACCTTCCATAATATCAGAGTAAGTATCTACAATTGTAGATTGGCTACCTACCAAGTTAAATTCAATCGACAAAAGAAATACTGCTAATGCGCCAATGGGTAAAAAGAGAGACCACATTAAAAGTTCATTTCTACCTGCACCGTAATAACTTCCATCGCCTCCATCGGCTTGTATGGCTGGGGCTTTGGATGGGTTAAGCAGTGCATAGCCAAACGCATACAAAGCATACAACAGGGCAAGCATAATCCCGGGAAGAAGGGCTGCTTGGAAAAGAGTGCCTACCGAAACAACCGCAGGCTCCCCCAAATAAGTCAATGCATCCGTACAGCCTGCCAGCTGGGCTCTATCTTCTTGCGCTGCAGAATAGATATCTCCCGTTAGTGTTCCTAATAAAACAATGACGATGGAAGGCGGAATGATCTGTCCTAATGTACCCGAAGCAGCGATAACACCTGTTGCTAATTCAGGTGAATAATTATTTCGAAGCATCGTTGGAAGGGCTAGAAGACCCATTGTAACAACAGTTGCTCCTACAATGCCTGTCGAGGCTGCTAGAAAAGCTCCCACCACCACGATTGAGACAGCCAAACCACCGGGAAGAGGTCCAAAAATGTTAGCCATTTTGGTAAGAAGTTCATCAGCTATACGTGATCTTTCTAGAGTTATACCCATAAGAACAAACATTAATACTGCAAGTAATGTTTCTATGGATTGGCCTGCAAAAACCCTTTCATTCATGCGATTAACGACAAACGATATATTGCGGTCTAGTGCAACTTCCCACCCTTGGGGAAAAACTGGGTATGCGGCACGTGGTAATTCAGGATGTGTAAAAACAGATATCGCTTCAGGTTTAAAACCCGACGCCACTACATCTTTAAACGCCTGCGAGCTAGTATCAATAGCTTGGTGAATTAAGAAGCCTTGACCATCTAAAATAGCAATTATGGCAAATGAAATAACTCCAGCACCACCGATTGCAAATGCCACAGGAAATCCCGAGAGGATGGCCGCGAACAGTGTCGCAAAGACAATGATTAGTCCAATTTCTACCCCGTCTAGACCTAGTAGCATGTTATTTCCCCGCTTCTTCTGAGGTTCGGATGTCCAAGTCTAGATGCCTTCCCTCTGCTTCTTCACCCTCTCGCCATTCTAAAAATGAGCGATAGAAGAACGCCAAAGCATGGATCATTACAAGACCTGTGTAGGCTAAGATAAGTATTTTGAATAGAAAGTAGGCGTTAAAGCCGTTTGGCGAAAATCCAATTGTCTCAACATTCCATCGTAGTGCTCTTGCCTTCATAACTAATTTTTCTACTGTGTCAGATGCAGATGGCTTTGGAACGATTAAATGCCGCCATAGAAAAAACCAGCTGTACATCCAAAGTAAGATAGACGCGGGTAACATAAAAAATATGCTTCCAAACATATCTATAATCCTTTTCGCGCGATAACCAACTGCGGAATATATTAAATCAACTCTGACGTGGCCTCCTTGCACGAATGTATAAGTAACGCACAATGCAACGATCATAGCGTTGTACAACTTAAGGCTCTCTGACCACCAACTTACGTCAAAGGAAAAAGCTAAGCCGAAGCCTATTGTAATTTCTGAGACTGCAAAAACTCTTTGGATAAATATAATTACGATCTGAATAAGTACCATAGTCAGACCCGCCCACGCGAAAAAGCGACCGATCGCGTTGGCAACTGCCTCAAGAGATGTGACAGTTTTCCACATTAGTGGCCTGTAGTACATGGCGACAGCAGTATATAGAGCTAAAATTACGGTTGTTGCGAAAAATAATTCTATTGATGCGCCATAATATATAAAGCGCATCAATGACTGCTTGTCTTCGGTAGTTTTTTCCCATGATACCCAATCTAACCACAAGGATGGTTTTGTTAAGGCCGTAAATATATTGGGAAATGCAGAAATGAAATGAGAGACAATCCACAGAATTGGACTTTCCGAGAATGTATAATCCGTATCCATAAAACCCCCAATTTAAGCACACCGAACTTTACCCATTGTGTACTTTACAAGCAAAACGGGCTATTTATAAAATAGCCCGTTTAATCGTCCTAAAGTTTAATTAAACTCTAAACTTATCACGTTTTCTCGCGAAAACACCATCAGACATACTCATCCAAGAATAGGTAGAGGCCATGGAGTCTTCATAGCTTTTTCGAATAGTAGCAAATAAGTCATCATCCATGAAACCATCTTGAGCTTCTTTAGCTGCTTTACCGAAAGCTTCCCAGATAGAGTCATCAAATTCGAGAACTTTGACGCCCGCTGCTTTCAACCTTGCTAATGCTGTAGCATTGTTAGCGTTTGATTGCGCCAAGTTCCAGCTATGGGTCGCATGTGCTGCGGTTTCAACAACTGCTTTGTGAGAATCTGACAAAGATTCATATACTTCTAAGTTGAATGACGCACATAGGGCCGATCCGGGTTCGTGAAAACCAGACGTATAGTAGAATTTACATATTTCTTGGAAACCAAGACGTTCATCTGCGAATGGACCAATCCACTCTGCACCGTCTATCGCTCCTGAAGCCAATGCCTGATAGATCTCCCCACCTGGAAGTGCTTGTACTGAAGCACCTGTAAGGCCTAATGCTTTACCACCGAAACCAGGCATACGGAATTTTAATCCCTGTAAATCTGCTGCTGAATTAATTTCTTTGTTGAACCATCCACCAGGCTGATGACCAGTATTTCCGCACAAGAAAGACTTCAGGTTGAAAATTGACCCGAGCTCTGTATGTAGCTCATGGCCACCATTGTGGTAATACCAACTCATTATTTCTGGTCCAGTCATTCCAAATGGAACAGAAGTGAAAAATGCAAAGCCAGGGTGTTGACCCATAAAATAGTAATCTGCAGAATGATACACATCTGCTTGACCAGCGCTTACCGCATCAAACACTTCAAATGCGCCTACAAGCGTACCAGCTGGTTTTTTGTCGATGGTCAGTTGTCCATCAGTCATAGCGCCAACGCGATCACAGAAGTTCTGTGCAGCGTCGTCAAAAACTGCAAAACCTTCTGGCACTGATGTAACCATTGTTAGCGTGCGTTTGCCTTGAGCATACGCTGGAGCTGCAAGCGTTGCCGCTGCTGCTGTTGCTCCAACTCCTACTGTGGAGTTTTTCAAAAAAGAACGACGATCCATTAAATCTCCTCCCGAATTATAGTTCTCGTAAAATATAGTTCTCGTAATGTAAATTTGGTTCATTTTTCAGATTGTCAAGCAATCTGGCGGGTTGATTACAGCATGTTAGCATACAAATAAAGGAGAAAATTGCCGTTAAAACCCGAAAAAGGGTCTCTTTTTCAGTTTTTTTTATTGTAAGACATTAGAAAACATACATTTTAATTCTTTAAATAAAATACCAACAACACTCGTCTAGTTCTATGTTCGGGAGTAATCTTAATGTTAATCGATTCTAATAAGATCAATTTTCAGAACTTTTTATAGAGCGAGCTATTATATGTTTGAAACAGCCCTTGGAACTTCGATTGCGTTTACAGCACCTCATCGGCTCGCTACTAAAGCTGGTTTTGATATTTTAGAAGCGGGCGGTACCGCTGTAGAGGCTATGGTGGCCGCAGCAGCTCAAATTGCTGTAGTCTATCCACATATGAATAGCATTGGCGGAGATGGATTCTGGCTAATAAAAAAAATGGATCAATCTCCCGTCGCCATATCAGCGTGTGGGCCTGCCGCTCAACAAGCCACTCCTGAATGGTATAAAAAAAACGGTTACGAAAGTTTTTTGCCAACTAGAGGGCCTTTGGCAGCATTGACGGTGCCAGGTACGATTTCAGGCTGGAAGTTAGCATTGGCGCTCGATAATCCAAAACGAGCAGTTCCGCTGAATGAATTGCTTTCAGCTGCTGTAGAAAGAGCAAAAAATGGAGTAGCTGTAACGAAGAATCAGCATGAAACACTGGCCTCCAAAAAGCAAGAGCTTGTATCAGTTTCTGGATTTAAGGATTTTTACTTGGATAAAGGTCACGAACCTGAGGTTGGTTCAAAACTTCTTCAAACGAAACTAGGTGAAACCCTCGAGCACTTGGGTCGCGCTGGGCTTGACGATTTTTACACTGGCGAGATGGGAAAAATTCATGGTGAATTTTTGAGTAACGCTGGTAGCCCACTTAAACTCAGTGACTTTGAAAGATTTAAAGCAGAATGGCAGCAACCGCTTTCAATAAGCACTTCTGTCGGGCAAATATTCAATTTACGTCCCCCAACTCAAGGAATGTCCTCGCTAGCCATACTTGGAATTTATGATCGAATAAAAAAAGATAACTGCGACGATTTTGACTTTGTTCATCGACTTGTTGAAGCAACCAAACAGGCTTTTATCACACGGAATTTAGAGTTAGGTGATCCTGCCAACATGAGGGTAAGCGCTGAGCGCCTAATTTCTGACTCATATCTAGATAACTGCGCTTCAAAAATTTCTGACAATAGGGCAATGGATTGGCCAGAAGTTGCTAAAAAAGGTGATACTATTTGGATGGGTGCAGTAGATGATGAAGGAACTGTGGTGAGTTTTATTCAAAGCATTTTTTGGGAATTTGGCAGTGGAGTGATCTGTCCTGAAACCGGAGTTCTTTTCCAGAATCGTGGTGCAGGATTTTCTTTATCTCCTGGCCCAAACTGCCTTGCTCCTGGAAGGAAACCATTCCACACTCTTAACCCTGCAATGGCTATTATGAATGACGGCCGCATCGTTTCGTATGGAACAATGGGCGGAGAGGGTCAACCTCAAACACAAGCAGCAATATTTTCTAGATATGCATTTCACGGCGTTGATTTACAGCGATCAATATCTGCACCTAGATGGCTTTTGGGAAAAACTTGGGGTGATGATACGACTAGTTTAAAGTTGGAAAGGTCATTTGACTTCGATCTAGTACAGAAATTGTCTAGCGCGGGTCATGATACCGAACTGGTTTCGGCGAACAATAGTTTGATGGGTCATGCAGGCGCAGTAGTTAGTCACCCAGATGGTAGAGTTGAAGCGGCATCTGATGCTCGCTCAGATGGCATTGCACTTGCTGGCTAATCTATCATATACTTTTATCGAAAAGTATCTCGAAACCTTAACCAGATTGAACATAATTGGTAAAAAAAATGAATGATATCGATAAAGTTTACGAAATTTTACGAGATACTTTGGCTGACAGATGTTCGCGGGGTGAAAGCGTAAGAGACCTTCACTCAAGAGACTCTGCATATGCTGTTCCAAGAATGCCAGATATGGTTGTCTTCCCACAATCTGAAGACGAAGTATGTCAGATCGTCAAAACCTGTAACAAGCATTCCTGCCCTGTTGTTCCTTTTGGTGTTGGCAGTTCGCTAGAGGGTCAAGTGGTCCCTGTAAACGGAGGAGTAAGTATAGATTTCTCCCGTATGAATAAAATAATTTCTGTTGAGAGTGAAGATCTTATAGCTACCGTGGAACCTGGAGTGACTCGCGTGCAATTAAATGAGTATCTGCGAGATCAAGGGCTTATGTTCACAGTTGACCCAGGTGCAGATGCATCAATTGGGGGCATGTGTGCTACAAGAGCATCTGGCACTAATTCGGTAAGATATGGAACGATGCGCGAAAATGTTTTGGCGTTAAGAGTTGCTTTGCCGGATGGACGACTTATCACAACGGGGTCAAGCGCACCAAAGTCTGCATCTGGATACGATTTGACGCGACTTTTTGTTGGGTCTGAGGGTACTCTTGGAGTGATTACCCAAATAAAACTTCGGCTTTTTGGCCAGCCAGATTCTATAAGGTCATCAAGTTGTATTTTTGATGAAATTTCAGATGCTGTGAACACAGTCATTCTTGCTATACAATCTGGTATTCCAATTGCTCGCGTTGAGCTTCTTGATGAAACTCAGATGCGTGGGATGAATAATTATAACAAAGATCTTGAATTTCCCGAAAAACCACACCTTTTTCTTGAGTTCCATGGGTCGTCTGCGAGTACGCAAGAGCAAATAGACGACTTCAAGTCAATTGCCGAGGAGTACGGTGCCTATAACTTTGATTGGGCAACTAAAACTGAAGAGAGAAACCGATTGTGGAAGGCTCGACACGATGCATATTATGCGGCTAAATCACTTATGCCGGGCGGCTTATCACTAGTGACTGATGTGTGTGTTCCTATATCTGCACTTTCGGCCTCAATTGAAAAAACTAAGAAGGCCATTGAAAGATCTGGCTTATTGGCCCCAATCGCAGGTCATGTTGGCGATGGTAATTATCATTTGATGATATTATTTGACGGTGAAAGCGAAGATGGACTGTCTCGCGCTAAAAGCCTTGCTTCAGAGGTAAATGAAATTGCATTAGATTTTGGTGGCACTGTAACTGGTGAGCATGGGATTGGCTCGGGCAAAAGGTCATATATGGAAAGAGAGCATGGTGAAGCTTGGTCCATAATGGGAAATATCAAAGAATTATTTGACCCAAATAATATAATGAACCCTGGTAAACTTGTTCCTTGACGAAAATTAAAAATCTAATCGAAGCTGGTCACTTTCAGAAGGCACTACTTTTGTATTTTTGTTCTTTCTAGGTTTACGCCTCAAGCGACTTGCATGTTTTTGTACTAAACTAATGGTTTCATCTGAGTTTTTAATTTGTTTTTTGAGTGAGTGTATTTTTTCTTTTGCAGCAGTTCTGGAGAGTTTCTCATCAACAATTGGTTTTGGATAATTCAGAATGGAATCTTCTAAAAGCCATGGCTGATGTATAAATTGTGTTGGCAGATTGCTTAGTTCTGGAACCCATTGCTTGATAAAATTGCCGTCAGGATCTTGGTCCATACTCTGTTTAATAGGATTATATATGCGTATTGAGTTCATGCCAGTTGTACCGGACTGCATCTGTATTTGGCTGTAATGTATGCCAGGTTCATAATCCAGAAATTGTTGTGCTAAGTGTTTTGCAGTTAAACGCCAATCCAACCACAAGTGGTAACTAGCGAAGCTAACTAACATTGCCCGCATCCTAAAATTTAACCATCCTGTTGTGTTTAAGTAGCGCATACATGCATCGATCATTGGGTAGCCAGTCATACCAGTTTCCCAGGCCTCCAGAACTTTATGGTCAGAAAGTGATGGTCGAAGTTTTTCAAAAGAGCTATGCAATGTATGAGTTTCAATAGACGGCTGATCTTCAAGTTTCTGGATAAAGTGACAGTGCCATCTTAATCGTGATGAAAAGCTTTTTAAGGACTTGGAATATTTTTTATTGTTATTGCCAAGTCCCCGAGCGTATTTTTCTGTAATCTGATAGGCTTCTCGAACTGAAATTTGACCAAATGCCAGATATGGGGAAATGCGTGAACAGCTTGTTTCAGCTGTGGTCGGTGATGACATCTCAAATGTATAATTTTGTCCTCTTGAATTCATAAATGAATTTAAAGTATCAATAGCGGCTGACCGCGTCGCGCTCTGAGAGGAAATGGGTTGCTCAGCTGATAAGTTTAGCTGTGAGGCTTCTGGAATATTGTCACTACTAATTTTTATAGACTCAACCTTAGGAGGCACCGAAGTGAGAGGAGCAGACATTGCAGAATACCACTTACGCGACCATCCATTTCTATTACCCAGGTTACGAATAACCCCATTCTTAGGAATCTCAGTCCATGCAACCTTATTGTCTCTCGCCCACGATTTTACAGCCTTGTCTCTATTATATGTCCATAAATTCCATGTTTCTTGATGCGAAAAAATGGTATTAATTTGGTACTGAGAATTAAGATGGTCAAAAATATCAATTGCGCTGCCAACCAATACTGCCAGATTTCCACCTATAGCTTTAAGTTGCTTGTCTAAATCTGTCAGTGCTTCTTTTAAAAAAATATATTGCCGATAGCTATGATCGGGCTCTTTCCAAAGCTCTGGTTCGAAAATAAAAATTGGTAGAACACTGCAATTTTGGGCCGCCAGTGAAAGTGGAACATTATCAAATATTCTTAGGTCCCTTTTGAACCAAACAATATTTATAGATATTTTTGCCAACTTTATCCCTTAAGTTCGTTAATATTAAGATAGGTAACCTGTCTGAAAAAAACTTTTTTTTCTAAATAATATTGCCCGGAGAATAAAAGGCTCTGCGTCATATTCGCAAAGCTCTTGTTTTAGTGGTGAGCCGTACAGGATTTGAACCTGTGACCCACTGATTAAAAGTCAGTTGCTCTACCAACTGAGCTAACGGCCCACTAAAGAGCTAACTAGGAACACTATGCCTTGGGGTCAAGGCCGAAATTAGAGAAAATCGAACTATCTATGGATTCAAGCCGAATTTACGGGTATACGCGCGCCATTATGCTGTCCAACGATAGAAATATATCATTTATGAAGATGCATGGTCTGGGAAATGACTTTGTTATTATTGATTCACGACACAAACGCATCAATTTGCCGGCTAATCTTATTAGAAAATTAGGAGATCGAAACTTTGGCGTGGGGTTCGATCAATTGGGGATCATTCAGAATAGTGAAGTATCCGATGCTCACTTAACTTTCTTCAATTCTGATGGCTCTATTTCAGCCACCTGTGGGAATGCTACTCGCTGTATAGCGAACTTTTTGATGCTAGAGACTAAAAAAGACGAAATAGACCTTTCAACGGATCACATATCGTTGCAAGCAAAGCGCGAGATTGATGGGTCAGTATCGGTAAATATGGGGCTTCCAGATATACGTTGGCAAAAAATACCATTGTTAGAGGAAGTTGATACATTATTTCTGCCAATCCCTGGGCAACCAACTGCAACTAGCATGGGTAATCCTCATTGCTCGTTTTTTGTAGATAATTTAGATCAGGTGAAGATAGAAGAGGAAGGTGCTAAAATAGAAAACCATCCTTTATTCCCTCAAAAAACTAATGTCCAGTATGTCTCTGTTGTCTCTCAGGACCGGTTGCGAGTTAGGGTATGGGAAAGAGGCGTTGGTGTTACTAAGGCGTCTGGCTCGTCGGCCTGTGCTGTTGTGGCTGCATCTGTTCGAAGGAAAATTACTGGAAACCAAGTGCACGTTGAACTAGATGGTGGAAATCTGGTGGTTAATTACAAAGATGACGGAATATGGATGAACGGCCCAACGATGCATGTTTTCGATGGACAGATCAACACACAATTTTTGGACTCTGTTTATGAAAAGTGAAGTTAAATTCTCTACATTAGGGTGCCGCCTTAATTCCTATGAGACCGAGGCTATGCGCTATCTAGCAGATACTGCGGGGATAAATGAGGCCGTTGTAATTAATACGTGTGCTGTAACACAACAAGCAGTCAGCAAATCAAGGCAAGAGATTAGGCGGCTCCGACGAGAAAACCCAAATTCAACATTAATTGTTACAGGCTGTGCAGCGCAAATAGATTCTAACAGCTTTTCAAAAATGGGCGAAGTTGATTTTGTGCTTGGGAATTCGGAGAAAATGCACCCTGAAATCTGGTCTAATTTGTCGTCAGGTTTATCAGCTGAAAGCGATCGTGTTCAGGTAGATGATATAATGTCAGTTTCGGAAACTGCGAGTCATTTAATAGATGGCTTTGGAACACGAAGTCGCGCATATGTTCAAATTCAAAATGGATGCGACCACCGTTGTACTTTTTGCACAATACCATTTGGAAGGGGTAATTCGCGGTCCGTTCCTGCTGGCGTAGTGGTTGAGCAGATAAAACGCCTGGTTCAAAAAGGCTATAACGAAATTGTATTGACGGGAGTAGATCTAACCAGCTGGGGCGCGGATTTGCCGATGCAGCCAAAGTTAGGAAACCTTGTACTTAGAATTTTGCGTCTAATTCCGGACTTAAATAGGCTTCGAATAAGTTCCATTGACAGTATTGAAGTCGATGAAGAGCTTTTAGATGCAATAGCAACAGAAAGCAGGCTTATGCCGCACTTTCACCTAAGCCTTCAACATGGTGATGATCTAATTCTAAAACGCATGAAAAGGCGTCACTTAAGAGAAGATGCAATTTTGTTCTGTGAAAAAGTTCGGAAACTACGACCGGAAGTTACTTTTGGAGCGGATATAATAGCTGGATTTCCCACTGAGACTGATAAACACTTTGAGAGCTCAATCAAATTAGTAGAAGATTGCGGTTTAACATGGTTACATATTTTCCCATATTCCAAGAGAGATGGAACGCCTGCCGCTCGTATGCCCCAGATTGATGGGAAAACAATAAAAAGCAGAGCAAAACTTCTTAGATCATTAGGAAGAAAAGTACGCACTAAACATCTTACAGAGCAAATAGGACGAAAGCATAAAGTACTTATGGAAAGTTCTGTTTTAGGTCGGACAGAGCAGTTTGCTGAGGTACTTTTTGCAAGCCCAAAGAAAGAGGGCTCGATAGTTGATGCTATAATAAGCGATGCTTCAAGTAGTCAATTGCTGGTCTACTAGATAAATATTGCATATTTAAAGTTTGATCAATTTAATGTCCCAACTTAAACAGCCAATTCTTTATAATTTCAGGAGATGCCCTTACGCAATAAGAGCAAGGCTTGCCCTTTTGCACGCGAAGGTCAATGTAGAAATTCGAGAAGTAGTTTTAAGAAATAAACCAAAAGAATTTTTAGCTACATCACCGAGTGGAACTGTTCCGTCACTGAAGCTGACAAATACGGTACTTGATGAAAGTCTTGATATAATGAAATGGGCGTTAAGTCAAAATGATCCTACTGATTTAATGGACATGCCTGACTATGGATTTGATTTAATTTATGAGTGTGACGGAAATTTTAAGAAGACCCTTGATAGAACAAAATATCCAAACAAATTTCCTGATACGGACCCTATTGAATCTAGAGATACAGCGGCGCTATTTCTCTACAAATTAGAAAAAATACTCTCTCCGAACTTGTTTGGAACCCATATATCTATGGCAGATTTGGCAATATTACCTTTTGTCAGACAATTTGCGCATATAGACCAAGATTGGTTTTACGACCAAGACTGGATTAATTTAATCAAGTGGTTAGATAATTTTAATCAAAGTTCAGTATTTATTAGAATCATGACCAAATTAGCTCCGTGGCAGCGAGGTGATGCGCCAGTTATGTTTTCTGATCTATATTGATCTTAATAATCATAGCCATCGACTGATCTTTATGTTTGCGTTACAAAATTGCTTGTGAATATTAGTTTTAAAATTTGTTACATCACAAAGGGTTTAAATGTTCCGACTATATCACGTCCCGTTATCACCATTTTGCAGAAAAGTTCGATTAAGTCTTGCGGAGAAGAAGATTGAGGTTGAGCTTATTGAGGAGCGTTATTGGGACAAGTCTGCAGAATTTTTGAGAAGAAATCCTGCTGGTAAATTACCTGTTTTGAAAGTTGGTGATGAAATACTTTCTGAAAGTAATGCAATATGCGAATATTTAGAAGAAGAATATCCTTATAATGCTTTGTTGCCAGATAATCCTAAAGAAAGATTTGAGGTACGAAGATTGGTCTCATGGTTTGATGATAAATTTCACAATGAGGTAACATCTAAGCTCCTTTATGAGCGGGTAAATAAAAAAATAATGGGACAGGGTTTTCCTGATAGTAAAAATATAAAAGAGGGTTCAAAAAATATTAAGTATCATATCGATTATATGGCTTGGCTGTTGGAGCATAGACGTTGGCTGGCAGGAGAAGTCATGACCCTTGCTGATTTTGCTGCTGCTGCTCATTTTTCTACCCTTGATTATTTAAGCGACATAGATTGGAGCAGATCTAATGCTGTGAAAGATTGGTATGCTAAGATAAAATCAAGACCAGCTTTTCGCAATTTACTGGTTGATCAAGTTTCAGGCTTCCCTCCGCCGCTGCATTATAATGATTTAGATTTTTAACTCATTGGAAAAGCTGTGACAGATTTAAAAACTAAATTGTTATGCCGTTCGAAAGATCTAGGTTTCGATTTAACAAAAGCGTGCAACCCGTCTGACGTCCCGTCTATTTCTGAGCCTTTCCGAGAATTTTTACGGTTAAACTATCAAGGTCAAATGACTTGGCTTTCAGAGAAAATTGAGTGGCGTGAAGACCCGAAAACTCTTTGGCCTGAGGCTAAAACGGTCATAATGCTTGCTCAAAGTTATAAGCCAATTCACGATCCTATGGAGGTCCTCAAACACCCCAATAAAGCTGCAATATCTGTTTATGCGCAAAATAAAGATTATCATGTAGTCATTAAAAAAAAATTAAAGTCGCTTGCACGGTGGTTAATTAATGAGGCGGGTGGACAGGTGAAGGTTTTTGTTGATACTGCGCCCGTACCGGAAAAACCATTGGGACAGGCAGCTGGGTTAGGTTGGCAAGGAAAGCATACAAATCTGGTAAGTCGTGATCTAGGAAACTGGTTTTTTATTGGTTCTATTTTTACTACTTTAGAAATTGCTCCCGATCATCCAGAGCAGGACCATTGTGGCTCATGTCAGTCATGTATTGATATTTGTCCTACAGAAGCTTTCCCCAAACCTTATCAAATGGATGCTAGACGTTGCATTTCTTACCTGACGATAGAACATCGTGGTCCAATTCAAATCGAGTTAAGATCAAAAATTGGAAATCGAATATATGGTTGTGATGACTGTTTGGCTGT
Source organism: Paracoccaceae bacterium (assembly GCA_902635985.1). Taxonomy (GTDB): domain Bacteria; phylum Pseudomonadota; class Alphaproteobacteria; order Rhodobacterales; family Rhodobacteraceae; genus Salinivivens. The sequence continues at coordinate 37,996 of CACPPZ010000005.1, read as the reverse complement.
CTGTCCTTGGAATAAATTTGCAAAAGCCGGTAATGAGACAAAACTTTTCGCACGAGAGGAACTAAAAATGCCAGACTTGACTGAGCTTGTAACCTTAGATGACAAAGCGTTTAGAGATAAATTTTCAGGCAGCCCAATAAAACGTATTGGTCGCAATAGATTTGTAAGAAATGTTTTGTATGCGATTGGTAATTCAAAAGAGCAGAAATTTAAAAAAGTTGTACAGCCTCTTATTAAAGATCCAGATTTAGCGGTACGAGACGCTGCGACATGGGCGCTTACCCAGTTAGTATGAACAGGTGATAATTAATGTACGGGAAGTTTTTTGATTTAAATCTGAAGGTTAAATTCTAGGAGCCTGAAGTGACATTTTTCTTAGGGGTAGATACTGGTGGCACTTACACGGATGCTGTTATTTTACAAAATGAAACAAAAGTCATAGCTAGTTCAAAGGCACTTACTACCCGTCAAGACTTAGCTTTGGGCATATCTGAAGCCGTACGAAATGTAATCAATAAGTCGTCAATAAAAACAGAAGATATTTCTCTTGTATCACTTTCAACCACTTTGGCGACAAATGCACTCGTTGAAGATCAAGGTGGAAGAGTTGCCTTGATATTTGTTGGGTTTCGAGATGGTGACCTAACAAAGCATAGTATTCATGATGCACTGAGAGGTGATCCAGTTTTACAATCAAAAGGTGGCCATAATCATGCCGGTGAGGAAACATGCCAAATTAATGTTGGAGAAATAAGAGATTGGGTTTTGAACCTTGACGGTATATCAGCTTTTGCCGTAGCGAGCCAATTTGCAACCCGTAATGCTGCACATGAGCTTCAAATTATGGAATTAATAAAGAGCTTAACTGATAAGCCTGTAACAGCCTCTCATCAATTGTCGGCGAAACTTAATGGACCGCGAAGGGCTCTTACTGCTGTTCTTAATGCAAGACTTATAGGGATAATTGATGAATTAATAGGACGTTGTGAGGCTACCCTTTTTAATCTTAAAATTAATGCTCCTTTAATGGTTGTACGTGGTGATGGTGCACTCATTTCCTCAAGCGAGGCCCGAGAAAAGCCTATCGAGACTATTTTGAGTGGACCAGCTGCTTCTATAGTGGGTGCAAAATGGATGACTAATCTAAATCTGGGGTTCGTCTCTGATATAGGTGGGACTACAACCGATGTTGCATTGCTAAAAGATGGGCGCCCTGCGCTTGATGCCGCTGGAGCTCGCGTTGGTAATTTTCGCACAATGGTAGAGGCTGTGGCAATGCGCACAACGGGACTGGGCGGTGATAGCCAAGTACATTTTCTATCTGAAGGACTAATGGGGGGCTTACAGTTGGGTCCCAAAAGGTTGGTGCCTATTTCCTTACTCGCTCATCAAGAACCACATATCCACGAAATTTTGGATGAACAATTGAGAAGTACGGCTCCAGGTGAGTATGATGGAAAATTTGTTCGTCTAATTTCAGAACCTTTTGAGCATAGTTTGACCTCTAGGGATATGAAAGTGCTTTCACGAATTGAGAGAAACGCAAAGGCACTTAGAGCGGTTATTCAGACTAGGATTGAGATTAAGTCTTTAGAGCGACTAGTATCCCGAGGTATGGTACAAGTTTCAGGTGTAACACCTTCTGATGCTAGTCATGTGCTAAAAATTATGACTGCTTGGGATTCAGAAGCCGCAGAAAAAGCTATTACGCTTTTTGGCCGCAGGCGTAAAGGTTCTGGTGATTTATTGGGAGAAACTGCAGAAGATTTGTCAAGAATGATCATTACTCAATTACATCGGCAAACGGCTCTATTTTTATTAGAAAGTGCATTTGGTGAAGAAGATAAATTTGATCAGCCAGCAGAAGAGTTGGCAAATAATATACTAATGTTCGAAGGGCTAACTGGTCATAAGAATATCGTGAAAATTGATACTGGTTTAAATTTGCCCGTAGTAGGTTTGGGTGCTTCCGCTTCTTCATATTATCCTGCAGTTGGTGATCTTTTGAAGTGTGATCTGATTCTTCCAGAGTATGGCGATGTTGCGAATGCTATTGGCGCAGTAGTCGGGCGTATTACTATGCGAGTTCAGGGGTCTATAACTGCTCCTAATGAAGGTCAATTTCGAGTACATTTGCCCGATGGGCCAAAGGATTTTTTAAATGAGAAAAATGCACTAACCTGTTTAGAAAGTTTCTTGGTGGATCAAGCAGTTGATCAGGCCCGTGCCTCTGGTGCGGCTGATATTGTCACCAATGTATTCAGGGATATTAAAAAAGCAAAAGCAGAAGCACGTCAAATTTTTGTCGAGGCTCTTGTTACTGTTGAAGCATCTGGACGCCCTAGAATATCTAAGTAGATTTAATTCTCATCATACCCAATCATGTGCTTTTCTCCTCGATCACGTGCGAGCTTTATTTGTTTTTGTCTCTCTCGAAAACGGCCTTTATCGTAATCAGAGGTTTTATCAAAGCACTGATGACAAGAAACACCATGCTCATATTTCGTATGATTTTGATCTTTTGGAAGGATTGGATGGCGACACGCATAGCACAACTGGTGCGGACCCTCATTTAGCTCATGCCCGACTGAAACCCTTGCATCGAATACAAAGCAATCACCCTCCCAGCTACTCCGTTCTTCAGGGATTTCTTCTAAATATTTAAGAATGCCACCTTTCAAATGGTGTACTTTTTTTACTCCTTTGCCCAAAAGGTAGTTCGTTGATTTCTCACATCTAATCCCACCAGTACAGAACATAGCAATTTTTTTATTGTGAAATTTATCTTTATTTTTCTCCCACCATTCTGGAAATTCGCCAAAATTTTTTGTTTTGGGGTTCACTGCGCCTTTGAAGGTTCCAATGCCTACCTCATAATCATTTCTTGTATCGATAAGCACGACATCAGGAGAATTTATAAAAGAATCCCAATCTTTGGGTTCTACATATTTTCCCACTTTTTCTGCTGGGTTCACATCAGGCTGACCCATAGTTACAATCTCTTTTTTTATTTTTACTTTCATTCTTGGAAATGGTGGTAAAGAAGCGATACTTTCTTTATGCTCAATACCCCCGCAACCTGGTAAACTTTTTATATATTCTATGACATTATCAATGCCTCTTCGTGAGCCTGCGATTGTGCCATTTATTCCTTCTGGTGCTAGTAAAAGTGATCCAGTAACCCCAGATAAATTACATTTATCCTGCAATGGGCCACATATTTTTCGGTGATCTTTAAACCTTGTAAAATGATATAATGCAGCGACTATAAACACTATTTAAACTCTAATATCTAAAACGTTTTCATATTTTGTATCATTTGAAAATATCAAAATTATCGTATTAATTACTTAGTTATTTCAAATGCCAAAGGCTTAACCTGTTTGAACATTCCAGTGTCCTTTAATTGGTTTACTGCATTTGCAGTTATTGGTCCATCAAGATAAAGTAAAGCTATGGCTTCACCACCAATTTCCGCTCTTCCTAATGTAAAATTTGCAATATTCGTATCATTTGAGCCCAGAATTTGCCCTAGTTGGCCTATTATTCCAGGAATATCTTCGTTGGTGGTATATAGCATATGTTTTCCAACTTCTGCATCTAAGTTTATACCTTTTATTTGTATGAATCTTGGTTTTCCGTCACTAAATACTGTGCCTCCAATTGACCGTTCTTTAGTTTTGGTCACAGCTGTTACTTTTATATAGCCATCAAAAACTCCAGATTTGTCTTGGTTTGTTGTAGAAATTTGGATGCCTCGCTCTTTCGCAATCACTGGAGCCGAAACCATGTTTACATCTGGATTTACCTTTTTCATGATTCCAGCGATGACTGAACAGTTTAGGGCCGCTAAATTCATTTTTGATACCGTGCCATCGTATAAAATATTTATGGCGTCAAGAGGTTCGTCAGTCATCTGTCCAATAAAACTTCCTAGGTGCCCGGCTAAGTTAACCCAGGGAAGCATTATTTTGGCTTCTTCCGCAGTCATTGAGGGCATATTTAAGGCGTTTTCTACGGCACCATAATTTAGGTAGTTAGCCATTTGCTCAGCTACTTGAATTGCAACATTTTCTTGTGCTTCGCTCGTCGCGGCACCAAGGTGAGGGGTGCAAACAACATTTGGAATTTGGAATAATGGGTTTTCTTTAGCTGGCTCATCTGAGAATACATCGAAAGCGGCTCCGGCTATGTGTCCCGATTGTATCAGATCAGCTAGAGCATTCTCATCAACTAAACCACCTCTTGCACAATTAATTATTCTAACGCCTTTTTTACTTTTCCTCAAATTCTCACGACTTAAAATATTTTTTGTGCCGTCAGTAAAAGGAACGTGGAGAGTTATGAAATCTGACTTTTCTAATAGTTCATTAAGTTCAACCTTATCTATACCCATACTCTCTGCTTTTTCTTCGCTAAGGAAGGGATCATATGCTAGTACTTTCATTTGCAGGGCACGGGCTCTCTCACAAACAATTCCGCCAATATTACCGGCTCCAATAACACCAAGCGTTTTTCTGGTCAGCTCTACACCCATAAACCTTGACTTTTCCCACTTTCCCTGATGTGTCGAAATTGATGCCTCAGGTATTTGACGGGCTACTGCAAACATCATAGCGATTGCATGCTCGGCAGTAGTTATCATATTTCCAAAGGGTGTATTCATCACAATAATACCCTTTTTGGATGCTTCTTCCTTATCGATATTGTCTGTTCCTATGCCAGCTCGTCCGATCACTTTTAGTTTGTTTGCATTTCTAAGAATTGTAGGTGTGACCCTAGTTGCTGACCTTATGGCCAAGCCATCGTAGTTACCTATTATTTTAGCAAGTTTTTCTTTGTCTTTGCCAACTTCAGGCATGAAATCAACTTCAATACCTTTGTTCTCAAATATTTTTATAGCAGTCTCAGATAACTTATCCGAAACGAGTACCTTGGGTACCATATTTAACTCCTTAATTAATAAAATAAAAAATACGTTTAAAGGCCAATTACATGGCGGGTTTCCTAAACGTGCCTAGTCAATTCCTCGTGATACGCCCATTCAAGCCATGGCAGCATCAGTTCCAAATCAATTTTATTGACGGTTCCACCACACCATATTCGCAGGCCAGGTGGTGCATCCCTGTAAGCAGCAATATCAAAAGCGACCTTTTCATTTTCTAAGCGCTTAGAAATAGCTTTTGAAAATGCGACTCCATCACTAATATTTGAATCTGTAAATTGTAGACAAACGGATGTTACTGAACGTGTATTGGGGTCAACAGCAAGATTATCTATCCAATCTCTTTGATCGCAGAAAGACCAAACCGTTTTTGCGTTAGCTTCTGCTCGGGCAATCAGTTTGTCTAAGCCGCCTATCTCTCTAGCCCATTTCAATGCATATAAGAAATCTTCAACTGCCAACATTGACGGTGTATTAATTGTAGCACCCTCGAAAATACCTTGGATTAATTTATTGTTTTTGGTCATTCTAAATATTTTTGGCACTGGCCAATTAACTTTATGATTTTCTAAGCGCTCAATCGCCTTTGGAGATAAGATTATGACACCATGCGCAGCCTCTCCACCCATCACTTTTTGCCAGCTAAATGTTGTTACATCTAACTTTTCGAATGGTAATCTGACGGCAAAGGCGGCTGATGTTGCATCACAAATCGTTAGACCTTTCCGTTCAACTGGTATATTCTCTCCGCTCTGCATACAAACACCAGAAGTTGTGCCATTCCATGTAAACACCACGTCGTTGTCATAATCGATTGAAGACATGTCAACGATATGACCATAGTCGGCGGTTATAATCTCAGGTTTAATCTTTAACTCATTTACAACATCATTAATCCAGTCTTTTCCAAAGCTTTCCCAAGCTACCATTGTAGTTCTTCGGGCACCTAGCAAAGACCACATCGCCATTTCCACGGCTCCAGTATCTGACGCTGGGACAATCCCCACTTTATAATCGGTGGGAATTTCTAAGACTTCTTTTATATTGTCTATTAGTTCTTTAAGTTTGCGTTTTCCCACATTAGCACGATGTGATCTGCCTATTGCAGCTGTGCGTAGGTTATCTGTGGAAAATGTGGGATATTTGGCGCATGGCCCAGAAGAAAAATACGCGTTATCCGGCCGCGCAACCGGTTTTTGTTTATTCATTTATTTTACCCTTACAGATAGATGCCCCTCGTTGGGGAGGGGTGTCCCACCAAAATCGTTATAGATTTTGAAAGACTTTAACAAGTCAGAATTAAAGGTTATAGCGCGTTTAAATTCGGAAAAGGTGTAAGTGAAAATATCAAATGTATAATGTTATGCTTCTATGCTCTGATGAAACAGGGGCTCTCACTCAGCACTTGGTTAACTCAGTTTATTTGTCCATGGATGGCCAGAATCTTTCATGGCTCGGCAATCATGAAGCGGTATGTTTTAACATAGAAAAAAAGAGCAACGCGCATCGAAAAATATGGTCGCATTTGCAGCTCTTGAAAATAGATATGGTTGTGCAGAAGAAAGAAAGTCATTTCAAATCGTTACTTTTAGCTGACATGGATAGCACTATGATAGAGCAAGAATGTATTGATGAACTCGCAGATATGTATGGAGTTGGAAGCGAAGTAAAAAAAATAACAAGGCGTGCCATGAATGGAGATTTAGGGTTCCAAGATGCTTTGAAAGAGCGAGTTGCCTTATTGGCGGAATGCCCTGATACTATTGTCGAACAAGTGTTGGAGCAAAGAATTACCTTACGCCCGGGTGGGAAAACCTTGGTTAGTACTATGAAGGCGAACGGTGCATATACAGCCTTAGTTTCGGGTGGTTTTACCGCTTTCTCAGTTCCTATTGGAGAAATTTTGGGCTTTGACGAGCAGCACGCAAACATACTACATGAAGAAAATGGAATCTTTACAGGTCAGGTAACTGATCCAATTTTAGGAAAAAATGAAAAAGTTAACCGATTAAAGAATTTGGTAAAAGATAGAGGTCTCTCACAAAAGGATGTATTGGCAGTTGGAGATGGGGCTAATGACTTGGGAATGTTAGAGATAGCCGGAATGGGCGTTGCCATGCATCCTAAACCAATTGTAGCTGAAAAATGTGATATTGTTATAAACCACTGTGATCTGACATCTTTGCTTTATCTCCAAGGTTATAGAAAAGAAGATTTTGTAGGCACTAAAACTGACATTAAGTAATATTTCATACGTACATGTTTGAATAAGATTTTAATGGTCTATATTTAAGTTGGATTGAAGAAAAAGCAGGAGTAGATGTTGTGTCAAAATACTTCAAAGACTCAACGCGGGTTAACCAATTAAATGAGATAGAGCACTGGGTTACCCAAGAAAACGGTACAGAGCGACCGGGTACCGGAAAATATCTGAATAATAAAGATATGGGTATTTACGTAGATATCGTTTCGGGAGAGCCTTTATTTTCATCTCATGATAAGTATGAATCTGGTTGTGGGTGGCCTAGTTTCACAAAACCATTAATCTCGTCACATGTTACGGAGTTACAAGACAGTAGCCATGGAATGTTGCGCACTGAGGTGAGATCAAAATTCGCAGATAGTCACCTTGGCCATGTCTTCCCTGACGGGCCACAGGATAGAGGTGGTTTACGTTACTGTATAAATTCTGCTAGCCTTCGGTTTATTCCAGTCGATGAGATGGAAGCTGAGGGCTATGGTGACTACATTTGTAAAATAGGGATATGATATGGCTAAAGCAATTTTTGCTGGTGGATGTTTTTGGGGCATGGAAGAATTAATTCGCGTTCGTCCTGGTGTGCTGCGTACTCGCGTTGGATATACTGGCGGACATGTAAGAAATCCTACCTATCGAATGGTTTGTACAAAAACAACTGGGCATGCAGAAGCTATAGAAATTGAGTATGACAATGATCTTACCTCATACAGAGATCTTTTAGAGTTCTTTTTTAAAATTCATGACCCGACTACTTTAGATCGCCAGGGGAATGATATCGGCGATTCCTATAGGTCAGAAATATTTACTTTAAGTACTGAACAAGAAAATGAGGCCTATCAAATAATCTCTGAGATTAATGAAAGTGGGCATTGGCCAGGAAAAGTAGTTACCAAGGTTTCAAAGGCTACTGATTTTTGGGAAGCTGAGCCAGAGCATCAGAATTATCTACAAAGATATCCTAGGGGTTATACGTGCCATTTCCCAAGAGATAATTGGATATTATCGTACTCCTAGTCCCCTGAAGATTTCACTTTCGAAGTCGTTCGATTTATAAAATTCTAGTCGTTGACGATAAAAACAATAGCTCCTATTCTTTTTTAGGCTCAAGCAGAGTGTTTTTAATGAGGCTCCAGTAAATGAATATAAGAAATCATTTTCCTACTGAGGAATTACAAAAGCGTGATGCGGCGCATCATTTGCACCCATTTTCAGCTCAAGATGATCTGGCTAAGAAAGGGTCAAAAATAATCACCTCTGCGCAGGGGGTTTATGTTTTCGACAGTAATGGTGAACAAATTTTGGATGCTATGGCTGGTTTATGGTGTGTAAATATTGGTTATGGCCGAGAAGAGTTGGCTTTGGCTGCAGAACGGCAAATGAGAGAATTGCCCTATTATAACACTTTTTTTCAGACTACGCATATCCCTGCGATTGATCTTTCAGAAAAACTTGCGCAATTAGCGCCAAGGGACCTCAATCATGTTTTTTATGCAGGTTCAGGGTCTGAAGCAAACGACACCAATATTCGCATTGTGAGGCAATACTGGGCTTCATTAGGTTATTCAGAAAAAAATATAATAATCAGTAGAAAAAATGCATATCACGGGTCTACTCTGGGTGGGGCTTCTTTAGGCGGTATGAGTGCGATGCATAAACAGGGCGGTTTGCCTATTCCCGATGTGCACCATATCAATCAACCCGATTGGTGGGCAGAAGGTGGTGAGCTTAGTCCAGAGGAATTTGGGTTGGCTAGAGCGAGAGAACTTGAAGAGGCAATAATAGAACTAGGTGAAGATCGAGTGGCAGCATTCATAGCAGAGCCTGTACAAGGTGCAGGTGGGGTTATAGTTCCGCCAGATACATACTGGCCGGAAATTCAGAGAATTTGCGATAAGTACGAGATAATTTTAATTGCTGATGAAGTCATTTGCGGTTTTGGAAGAACTGGTAAGTGGTTCGGCTCTCAAACGATGAATATCAGGCCAGATATTATGACAATAGCAAAGGGCCTGAGCTCTGGATATCAGCCGATTGGTGGTTCGATTGTTGCAAAAAAAATAGCTGATGTCATTGGAAAAGATGAGTTTAATCATGGTTACACATACTCAAGTCATCCGGTTGCGGCTGCAGTTGCCTTAGCAAATTTAAATATTATCGAATCTGAAGGAATTATTGATCGCGTTCATAATGATACGGCGCCATACTTAGCGACAAAATGGGCAACTTTAGCGGACCATCCAATGGTTGGTGAAGCAAAAATTGTTGGCATGATGGGATCAATAGCATTAACGCCTAATAAAGGAAATCGGTCTAGATTTTCAGCACCATCTGGTACGGTTGGCTATATTTGCCGGGAACGTTGTTTTGCTAACAATCTTATAATGCGTCATGTTGGAGATCGAATGATTATATCCCCGCCCCTGATCATTGACAAAGAGCAGATTGATATTTTGATTGAACGGGCTTGGAAATCGTTGGACGAGGGTATGAGCAATGTCAAAGAAAAAGAACTATGGGAAAGTGCTCCTATCTGAGTGTATGAATTGAAGAAATAGTATCAAAAACAAATCATTAGCTAAATCTTGTATATACTGTTGATCTAGTATTAACTCTTATGTTCTAATCGGACGATTCTATAGCAAAAATAACAAAAACTAGGGTTTAGATATTGGCCAAAGATTCGCATTTAGAAGCCTTTGTAAGTTTCAACCGTGTTCAAAAGAGCTACGATGGTGAAACTCTGGTAGTTAAAGATCTTAATCTTGAAATCCCAAAAGGTGAATTCTTAACTATGCTTGGCCCATCTGGTTCGGGCAAAACCACTTGTTTGATGATGCTGGCTGGTTTTGAAACAGCTACCCATGGTGACATTATGTTGAATGGAATTTCGATAAACAATATCCCTCCTCACAAGCGTGGCATTGGAATGGTATTTCAAAATTATGCTTTGTTTCCTCATATGACTGTAGCAGAAAACTTATCGTTTCCATTAGAAGTTAGAAAGCTTGAAAAATCCTTGCGCGAAGAAAAGGTAAAAAGAGCCTTGGATATGGTGGAAATGGGAGAGTTTAAAGGACGGAGGCCTGCTCAGCTCTCTGGGGGCCAACAGCAGCGAATTGCCCTTGCACGCGCGCTTGTATTTGAGCCAGAGCTGGTTTTGATGGATGAACCATTAGGTGCGCTAGATAAACAACTTCGTGAGAAAATGCAGTTTGAAATAACGGCGCTTGCACATCGTCTTGGGATTACAGTTGTATATGTTACCCATGATCAGACAGAGGCCCTGACAATGTCAGACAGGGTCGCTGTTTTTAATGATGGCCGAATTCAACAACTAGCTACGCCAGACCAATTGTATGAAGAACCAGAAAACAGTTTTGTTGCACAATTCATAGGCGAAAATAATACGCTGAACGGAGTAGTAAAGGAATTGAAAAGCGACGTTGCAGTAGTTAAACTGGATAGTGGTGATATTATTGACTGTAAACCAGTAAATGTTTCTGAAGTTGGTGAGCGAACTCAAGTTTCTATTAGACCTGAGAGGGTAGAGCTGAATAAAAATAAGCTTCCAAAAAAAGCGCATACTTTGACTGCTGAAGTTTTAGAATTTATATACATGGGTGATACTTTTCGAACCAGACTAAAGGTAGCTGGTAACGAAGACTTTATTGTTAAAACGAGAAATTCGTCTAATCAAGTACGTCTAAAGCCAGGAGAGAAGGTTGAAATAGGCTGGTCTCCAGAGTGCTGTCGTGCTTTAGATGCGTGAAAAGGAATTGGTTTAGCTTGTTCATTCTTGAATAGAGCTTTCACAGTGTTGGTTAAGTTGCCCGTGAGGCTAATACTGTTTTCTAACAACGGGTAAAATGGGAGAAGGTAATGAACTTCACTAAAACAATTATGACAACTGCTTCAGCAGCATTGATTTCTGGTGCCGCTTTTGCGGAAAGTCACATGTCTATGGAAATGACTATCGTATCTTGGGGTGGAGCATACTCCAATTCTCAATTGAGAGCATACCATGAGCCGTATTCTGCAAAAACTGGTGTGACAATTCTCAATGATGATAGTTCATCAACAGCTGTAGCTCAATTGAGAGCAATGAATGAAGCAAACAATATAACATGGGATGTTGTTGACGTAGAAGCTGCCCCAGCCATGCAGCTTTGCGACGAAGGCCTAGCTATGGAAATTGATCCAGATACTATGCTTGCAGCAGCACCAGACGGAACGCCTGCATCTGAAGATTTTGGCGATATGCTCGTTTCAGAGTGTTTCATTCCACAAATCGTATATTCAACTACATTTGGGTATCGAACAGATCTTGTAGGCGATACGCCTCCTGATAATGTCTGCGCAGTTTTTGATACCAAAACGTATCCAGGAAAACGCTCACTTTTCAGTGTTCCAATTAATCAGATGGAGTGGGCTCTGCTTTGTGACGGCGTAGCCAAATCAGAGATTTATGACGTACTGGCGACCGAAGACGGTCAAGACCGCGCACTTGCAAAACTGGATACCATTAAAGACGATGTTATCTGGGTTTCTTCCGGTTCTGACACGCCTCAGTTACTTGCTGATGGTGAAGTCATTATGGGCGCTACTTACAATGGACGTCTGTTTTCTTTAATTGAAGAGCAAAAACAGCCTGTTGCGATGATTTGGGACGGACAGGTGATGGACTTAGACGGTTGGATTATTCCAGCTGGATTGAGCCCTGAAAGACAAGCTCGTGCTTTGGACTATATTATGTTCGCAACAGACACCCAACGGCTGGCTGATCAGGCAAAATACATCAGTTATGGTCCTGCCAGAGCGTCATCAGCTCCATTGGTGGGTAAACATGCTGATCTTGGGATAGATATGGCTCCTCATATGCCAACTGCCCCCGAAAATTTATCAAGAGCATTTTTGATGAATTATGATTTCTGGGCGGATTACAGAGATGATCTGGATGCTAAATTCCAAGCTTGGTTAGCAAAATAATCAATTTTTAATAATAGAAGGGCCAATAAGGCCCTTCTTGTAACACATAATTTAAGCAAGATTTGTTTTTGCGAATAGGGCCTGTTGATGGTAAGCACTCCCTCAGATAAGATTTTGTTATCGGCAGATGGTAGGCCTTTAAAGCAAAGCCTCAGTCGTTCGCTAAGACAGCAAAAAATAAGAGCCTTATTGCTTATTGCGCCTTTGCTGATTTTTATTTTTGTAGCATTTATAATGCCAATTGTTTCGATGCTATCTCGATCGGTTGAGAATGACCTAGTATCGCAAACATTACCTCAAACAGTTCAAGCACTTCAGTCTTGGGATGCTTTAAGCGGGGAACTACCATCGGAGCCTGTATATGCTGCATTTGCCTTGGACATTCAAAATGCTGCTAAAGCCAAAGTTCATACGAAGGTCGGACTAAGGCTCAACTATGAAAAGTCGGGTATCGCATCACTATTTAAGAAGACAGCAAGAAAAGCAAAAAAGTGGGATATTCAAAATGATGGTCCATTTAAGGATAAATTAATAAAAGTTCACAAGGGGTGGGGCGAAGTTGAAGTATGGCAAACTCTGAAAACGCATAGTCCGCGATACACGTCTGGATATTTTTTGAATGCAATCGATATGCGTAAAACAGCGGAAGGTGCAGATTTTCAACCTGAAGATAAAACTATTTTGATTAAGCTGTTCCAACGCACTCTTATTATGTCTTTGATAATTACATTTTCGTGTATTCTTCTTGGCTATCCAATTGCGTGGTTACTTGCAAATTTACCTATGCGACAGGCAAACCTTCTTATGATCTTAGTGCTCTTGCCATTTTGGACATCCTTGCTGGTGCGAACATCAGCTTGGAAGGTAATGTTGCAGCAGCAAGGGGTCATAAATGATATTTTAGTACAACTTAGCCTAGTTTCAGACGAGGCCCGTCTAATTATGATAAATAATGAGATTGGGACCATTGTTGCTATGACGCATATTCTTTTACCATTTATGATTTTACCAATGTACTCGGTTATGCAAACAATACCTCCAAGTTATTTGCGCGCAGCTAAGTCGCTAGGCGCAACAAACTGGACTGCTTTTTGGAGGGTATATTTCCCTCAGTCAGTACCTGGTATTGGCGCTGGTTCAATTCTAGTTTTTATACTTGCGATTGGCTATTATATTACACCTGAGATTGTAGGTGGTACGAAAGGTGTCTTCATATCCAACCGTATAGCTTATCACATATTGAAATCCTTAAATTGGGGACTGGCGGCTGCCCTAGGCACAATTCTACTTGTTGCTGTGCTGGTTTTATATTGGACCTACGATAAAATTGTAGGGATCGATAATGTGAAATTAGGTGGGTAGGAGTATGAGTGAGTCTAAAGTCATCTATTCGAACCCATTTATATTTACTGTTACGTCTATGGGGATAATGGGAGGTTTAATAGGATTAATTTTTGGTGTTGCTAATGGAGCTGGCCCCATAGGATTAATTTTTGGGGCTTTTTTTATGGTTCTGATGAGTTTCTTAGTGATATTTTTGAGTAAAAATGAATCTTTTGTGCGCTACAGTATTTGTGTGTTTTTTACACTAATTGGGTTTTATTTTATTGGGATTATTGGATTATTTTTAGGGCTTTTGTTGGGTTTGTTTTCGAGCTGGTTCTTATTCTGGCTTCACTTAGGAAGATATAGGGCAAGGCTCCAGCCATATCTTTCGCCGGGTCAGGTTTTGTGGCACTACACGTTCAGAGTTATATGTGGAATTATTTTTTTATTTCTAATCACGCCAATTCTTGTGGTGATGCCATTGTCGTTTAATGCACAGGATTTCTTCACTTTCACTCCTGAGATGCTCAGATTTGACCCAGATGGATATTCACTAAAACATTACAGAGATTTTTTTACCAATAATGAATGGCAGCGATCTTTTAAAAATTCATTGTTAATTGCTCCAATTGCAACCATAGTCTCGGTGTCACTTGGTACACTTGCTGCTATTGGCTTGAGCCAAAGTCATGTGCCATTTAAGAGGGCAATTACTGCGGTTCTAATCTCGCCGATGATTGTTCCTTTGATCATTTCGGCAACCGGGATGTTTTTCTTTTACTCTCATGTTGGAAACTTTCTAGAAGACACTTTAGGGCTTGATAAAAATTTTGTTGGTTACGTCAAAGTTATTCTTGCTCACAGCGTATTAGGTATTCCATTTGTAATAATTACAGTAACTGCAACACTCGTAGGCTTTGATAATTCTCTTACGAGGGCAGCAGCAAATATGGGTGCAGATCCTGTTAAGACATTTTTCAAGATACAAATGCCGCTCATTTTGCCTGGCGTGATATCTGGTGGCTTGTTTGCCTTTATTACTTCTTTTGATGAAGTCGTCGTGGTGATGTTCGTCGGCTCTACAAATCAAAAAACTTTACCATGGCAAATGTTTACTGGATTGAGAGAACAAATAAGCCCCACAATCCTAGCAGTTGCAACTATATTGGTTGTGATTTCTATCGCTCTTCTAGTAACTCTTGAATTATTGCGTAGGAGATCCGAGAGGTTAAGAGGTTTATCGCCTGGCTAATTTAAATTAAAATTAGCTTTTTGCATTGGTATAAAGATTAGTTGGATGAAAAATGACTACGGCGTTTATAACTCATAGGGATTGTTTAAAACATGAAACACCACCAGGGCATCCGGAGCAGGTCGCTCGCTTAAAATATATTTTGCAAGCTACAAAAGATTTGGATTTACTCAGAATTGAGGCTCCGCTCGCTGCTCAAAAAAATATTCTAAGTGTGCACCCTCAATCTCATATTGACTTAATACATGCCAGCAATCCAGAAGATGGCACGCGACCTTTAGATAGTGACACGCACATGTCACCAGGTACTATTTCTGCTGCATACAGAGCGGTGGGTGGCGCTATATGTGCAGTTGACACAGTTCTTTCTGGCAAAGCAAAGAATGCGTTCGTTGCCGTGCGGCCTCCTGGGCATCATGCAAAAAAACAGGTGCCAATGGGGTTTTGTATATTTGGAAATATAGCAATTGCTGCTAAACATGCTTTGGATTTTCACAATTTATCCAAGGTTGCGGTGGTTGATTTTGATGTGCATCATGGCAATGGTACACAAGATTTATTATGGAATGAACCGCGTGCTTTAACAATTACAAGTCACCAAATGCCGCTTTGGCCTGGTACGGGGCGCCCTGAAGAGCGAGGTGAATTTGATAATGTTTTAAATCTTCCATTACCGCCAAACTCTGACGGTTCATACATGCAAAGCATTTACCGAGAAAAGGTATTTCCCAAAATACGTTCTTTCAGCCCAGATTTGATACTTTTATCAGCTGGCTTTGATGCCCATATTGATGACCCATTAGCTGAATTGAATTGGGAAGTAGATGACTTCGTTTGGATAACCAAAGAGGTATGTAATTTGGCAAGGGATTGTTGTTCGTCTAGAGTGGTTTCCATACTCGAAGGAGGATATAATTTAGATGCACTTGCTGCGTGTACAAAAGCACACATCGAAAATTTAATAAAGGCAAACTAATGAGTGATAAAACAATTGAAGAGATGACCTTTGAGGAAGCCATGGCTGAGTTGGAAGCAGTAGTTGATCAACTAGACCGTGGAGATGTTGCACTTGATGAGTCGATAAAATTATATGAACGTGGTGCGTTGTTAAAAAAAACGTTGCGAAAGAAAACTCAAAGAGGCTGAAGAGAAAGTTGCAGCAATTACTTTGGATGAAGATGGAAATCCAAATGGTACTGTCAAAATGGACGGATTATAAAAGTTGGATAGCGAATTAGAGGCTAATTCATCAGTAATAGATGAGCATTTTAAATATGTTTTTAAGTCTTTTGGGATAAGCCGTGTAAACGAAGCAATGCAATATGCTCTTCTAGGAGGGAAAAAATTACGGGGCTATTTAGTAAACCAGTCCTCAAAACTTTACGAAATTGATCTCCCAAAATCTATTTGGGCGGCTTGTTCTATTGAAGCCTTGCATGCTTATTCGCTTGTTCATGATGATTTGCCAGCAATGGATGATGATGATCTCCGGCGTGGAAAGCCAACTATCCACAAAAAATGGGACGAAGCTACAGCAATTCTTACGGGCGACGCATTGCAGACACTTTCATTCCAACTTCTAACTGACCCAAGATTTAAAGTTGGCGATGATTGTCGGCTAAAATTAGTATATGAATTATCTGTTGCATCAGGTGCCGACGGTATGGTGCTTGGTCAGGCGTTAGATATTTTAGCTGAAACGGCTGATGCTCCTCTAAAATTGGATGATATTATTCGGATGCAAAGAATGAAAACTGGTGCACTAATCGAATGGTCAGCATGCTCTGGAGCGGTGATGAGTGGAGAAGATCCGAGTGCTTTATTGGAGTACTCTAAATCGGTTGGTTTAGCATTCCAGATTATGGATGATATTTTAGATATTGAAGGTGACCCTTCAAAGGTAGGAAAGCGCGTGAACAAGGATCAAGACGCTGGCAAAGCCACCTTTGTATCTCTGCTAGGGATGGATACTGCAAAGAGCCATTCGGCTTCTCTAATTGATAAGGCTAATGAAGCGTTAACTCCATACGGGGCAAAAGCAAATAACTTGCGGCGGTTAGCAAGTTTCGTTATCTCGCGCAACAAGTGAAATAGACTGAGGTATTTAATGAGCCAAAAGCCCAATACACCACTGCTCGATCAGGTCCAAACACCTGCGGACTTAAAGCGCTTTACCGATGAAGAGTTAAAATGCTTGGCGGATGAATTGCGTAATGAAACGATATCTGCTGTCTCTGAAACCGGTGGGCATTTAGGCGCTGGATTGGGTGTGATTGAGCTATCTGTAGCACTGCATAACGTTTTTGATGCACCTAAAGATAAAATAATATGGGATGTGAGTCACCAAGCTTACCCACATAAAATTTTAACTGGGCGACGTGACAGAATTAGAACGTTGAGACAAAAAAATGGCCTGAGTGGCTTCACAAAGCGCAGCGAAAGTGAATATGATCCCTTCGGCGCAGCGCATTCAAGTACTTCAATAAGTGCTGCTTTGGGCTTTTCAGTTGCGCACGATCTGGGCGGTAATTGTAAATCTGGGCTAGGCGATGCAATTGCTGTAATTGGTGATGGTGCAATGTCTGCAGGAATGGCCTATGAGGCTATGAACCATGCAGGTCATTTGGGCAAAAGATTAGTGGTTGTCTTGAATGATAACGAAATGTCTATAGCACCCCCAGTTGGAGCACTTTCGAGTTATTTATCCCAGCTTTATGCAGGTGCTCCATTCCAGGATTTAAAAGCAGCTGCGAAAGGCGCTATTAGTTTCTTGCCAGAACCTTTCCGTGATGGTGCAAAGCGAGCAAAAGACTTGCTGAAGGGTATGGCTGTCGGCGGTACAATGTTTGAGGCTTTAGGATTTTCTTATATTGGACCAATTGATGGCCATGATTTAGACCAACTGTTACCTGTCCTAAGAACTGTAAAACAAAGAGCAACAGGACCAATTTTATTACATATCATAACAAAAAAAGGTCGAGGATTTGCTCCTGCAGAAAATGCACATGATAAAGGTCATGCAACTGCTCAATTTGACTTAGTTACTGGGAAACAGGAAAAAGGCACTTCCAATGCAATAAGCTATACAGCCGCTTTCTCAAATGCATTAGTTAGTCTTGCATCTAACGATAATAAAATATGTGCTGTTACTGCAGCAATGCCAGATGGAACTGGATTGAAAATTTTCTCTGAGAGGTACCCGTCTAGATGCTTTGACGTTGGAATTGCAGAGCAACACGCAGTAACCTTTTCTGCTGCACTGGCGGCTGGTGGCATGAAGCCCTTCTGTGCAATTTATTCAACTTTCCTTCAAAGAGGTTATGATCAGGTTGTTCATGATGTGGCAATACAGAGATTACCAGTTAGGTTTGCCATTGATCGCGCAGGACTAGTCGGTGCTGATGGCGCCACCCATGCGGGCAGTTTTGATATATCGTTTCTTACGAATTTACCTGGGTTTGTTGTTATGGCACCTGCCGATGAGGCAGAGCTAATTCATATGGTGAAAACAGCTGCTGAGTATAACGAGGGTCCAATAGCGTTTCGATACCCTCGAGGGGAGGGAGTTGGAGCAGAATTGCCGAACTCTGCTGATATATTAGAGATTGGTAAGGGTCGAATAATAAATAATGGTAACAAAGTTGCTATTTTATGTTTTGGTACTCGCTTAAAAGAAGTTTTAAAAGCATCAGAACTTTTAAGACCAATGGGTTTTGATATAACAGTAGCAGATGCTCGCTTTGCTAAACCACTTGATCATGATTTGATAGAACTTTTATGTTCTGAACATGAATTATTAATTACAGTTGAGGAGGGTGCAATTGGAGGTTTTGGCTCTCATGTTGCACAATATGCTGCTGAAAAAGGCTTATTAGATAATGGGCTTAAGTTTAGGTCAATGTTTCTTCCTGATATTTTTATTGATCAAGCAGGCCAATCGGAAATGTACAATGTAGCTGAAATGAATTCTGAGCATATAGTTAGCAAAGTATTAGAAACCCTAGGTATTTCCAAGATCAATACGAAATTAGCATAAGAAAATTATATTGCTAATAAATCTCATTTTTCAGCCAATGCATTGAGGCCAGTCTCAAAGTTTGGATATTTTAAAGTGATTTTTAATTCGCTTTTAATTCGGTCATTCTTCACGCGCTTATTTTCGGAATAAAAACTTTTTGCCATTGGACTTAAATCAGCTTCTTCAAAAGCCACCTTTGGTAGATCAGGATAGTTGATTAACTTAGCTGCATAATCCAAGACTTCATCTGGTGCCGCAGGCATGTCATCACATACGTTATATATTGAACCATGATTTGGCATTTCTATTGAGGCTTTCAATACTCTTGCAATATCCTCAACGTGGATACGACTGAAAAATTGGCCTGGTTTACTAATTAACTGAGCTTTTCCTGACCTTATTTTATCCAAGGGACTTCGATTTGGTCCATATATTCCAGCTAGTCGAAATATATGTAATGGTAAATCCTTTATGCTGGACCAATTGTTTTCTGCTTTTACCCTCAGAAGACCTCGGTTGCTTGATGGGTTGACGGGAATGTTCTCATCAACCCATTTCCCATTGTGATTACCATAGACACTAGTTGTAGATAGATATCCAAACCATGAAAGATTTGTGGATCTTGATGTAATTGTTTCTGCAAATCTTTTATGGACTGGATCTCCAATTTCTGTTGGTGGTATAGAATGTAAAATGTAATCTGACCGATTTATAACAGATTTAATTTTAGTTTCATCAGACCACATTAGTGGCTTTACACCTTTTTTGATAAGCAAATCGGCGGTTTGAGGGTTTCTGGTAGTACCAAAAATTTCCCAGTCTATGCTTCTTACATAGTCTGCAAATGCATTTGCGGTGTAGCCGTGTCCGAATATCAATAAACAAGGACGGTTCATCATGCCACTAACTATCTGAAAATTTCTCTAGCTTGTTGGATTTTGTCTTATCAACCAAAATTAAAATACGCAAAGCCTTATATCAATTTACTCTTTGTGTCTCAGGCTTCTAATTCTTTCTTTTCCACTTTAGTAATTTTACCAACAACAATCGATAAAATTGCCGCTGCGAAACTAAATAATGCTCCCATTTTTGCGGCATCCTGTACAGGTCCAGCATCAAAAGCTACGGTTGCTACAAATAATGAAACTGTGAAGCCGATTGCCGCCACGAAGCCAATAACTATAAGGTCGACCAATCTTAAACCCTCCGGCATACCCAATTTAAGTGGGACTGCAGCGAGCCACCCAAATAAAAATATACCGATAGGTTTTCCCACAATAAGGCCAGCAAGGACTAGCCAAGTTGCATCACCAATCGCCGAAAATTCTACACCTGCATTTAGCAAACCAAAGAAGAAAAGGACTACCTCCACAGGATGTTTTAGAGCATGCTCCATAGTATTCAAAAGGTCATGTACATGCTCTTCCGCTTGGTCAAAAAAACCGAAAGCTCGATCCGCATGAGGAATTGCGGGAACAATCGGAAGCAAGCCCAATGCTGGATGTAATCCTGAACGCATGAAACCGTACCAACTTATGCAACCGGCAATTGCGTACGGCCAAAAAGATAACTTCTTACGTATCCAGGTTGATCTATATTGACTTTGATCGTTGCCATCGAGTTTTCTTGGAAGCCAATTGAAGAGTATATATGCTAATAATGCAGCACCAGCGGACAGTAGCAGCCATTCTGGAGCAAGCTCACCAGAGGGATAAAATATGGCTAGAATAATTAGACCAGCAGCATCATCTGCAATAGCTAAGAGCAATAAGAAACTTACGGCAGGGTGACCGGAGCCAAACACCAACCGTCCAACCAGATAACAAAAAGCTATATCTGTAGCCGTTGGAATTGCCCACCCATTGGCGACTGCATTGTAGGTGTCAGACCCGAGCATCATAGCCATTCCCAAATAGACCGCGATTGGCCCAAACATACCACCGGCAGTTGCAAACAAAGGAGTGGCGGCTTTTTTACCCCTTAAACTGCCATTTTCAAGAATAATTGCTTCCCACACTTCTTTCGCCGCAATAGCAAAGAATAAGGCCATTAGAACATCATTTACCAAATAGTGTAGTGTTAGTGTGCGGTGGCCATGGTGATAATGACCGATAGGAGAATAATCCCAAATAACATAATCCACAAAATGGTGGTAGCTACCCGGATTAGAATTAGCCCAAATCAGGGCTATAATAGCCCCAATTATGAGTAACAGGGAATAGTTAGTTAAGAAATTCCAAACGCGATACATCGAGATACAAACCTTATTTTTTGGAGTTAATTATCAACTAATACTCCCCACATCAAGAGACAGAATACAGCAAGTTATCTGACCTATTGAAAGATCGGCCAATAATTTTAGTTAGCCTAGGATAATAAAAAATCAAGTTAGGCTTTATTCTAATTTTTGCCTTAATTCTCTTAAAATGGGTACAATAGCTTTAAGCCGCTCTTCTCCCATATCTTGTGCCAATTCCTCTATAATGGGTGTAACGGCTGTAAGAGCATTGTTTCTTGCAACCATGCCAGCTGGGCTAATGCTGACCATTTTACGTCTAGCGTCTTCCCAATCTGGTCGTACATGAATATATCCAGATAACTCTAATTTATTTAAGGTATTTGTAATTGCTCCCCTTGTAAGTCGGAAGCTTTTTGCAATTTGAGCAGGGGTCCGTTCGATTTTAGTATGGCTCAATTGATTAAGCACTGAAAAATGAGAC
Source organism: Paracoccaceae bacterium (assembly GCA_902635985.1). Classification (GTDB taxonomy): domain Bacteria; phylum Pseudomonadota; class Alphaproteobacteria; order Rhodobacterales; family Rhodobacteraceae; genus Salinivivens. Next base: position 16,489 of record CACPPZ010000005.1, on the reverse strand, counting down.
AGCTCCATACCCTTAGGTAATACCTTAGCTAAACGATTTCTCACTAACTGGTCTAAAGCAAGGATTTCTCCAAAAAGTGGTACTGCTAGAGAGCTATCGTTATCCATGCTTATTCATAACTATAATTACAATCGTGCGTCAATGATGGCAATTTAGAACGAGCCATTTCCACTTCAGAAAGATCACATGAAAAGTATGATATATTATTTGTATTCCCTTTTGCATTTACCAAAACCGTCCCCCACGGATCAACTACCATTGAGTGCCCATATGTTTTTCTGCTACTCCCATCAGAAAAAATGTGCGTTCCCGCTTGTGCTGGTGCAATTACAAAAGCGCCGTTTTCTATTGCGCGAGCCCGGAGAAGTATTTCCCAATGAGCTTTCCCTGTCGGGACTGTGAATGCAGCTGGTACTGTTAACAACTGCGCACCTCGTTGAGAAAGACCTCTGTAAAGATGAGGAAACCTCACATCGTAGCAGATACTTAGACCAAATTTCCCAATATTAGTTGAAACTATTTTTGCATTTTTTCCCGCTAAAAAATTTGAACTTTCACTATATGTTTCCGTCTCTGATATGGTAACATCAAACATATGGAGTTTATCATATTTCCCCAAAACTTTGCCCGAATTACTAACAAAAAAGCACCGATTTACGAACTTTTCCTCATTCTTATTTTGTTTTAGAGCTAGAGAACCAACTAATATATTAATAGATTTTTTTTTAGCAGCGGCGGTCAAACTCGCCAATGTAATATCTTCTTCCTCTATTTCTAGAACTTTGTTCTGCTGTGATCTACTGTTTGAAATGCAGTTTGCAGTCTCCGGTAAGGCGATAAAATCGACATTTTTGGACGCAGCTGAATTAATCATATTATTTATGACTTCCAAGTTCTCCTTTGGCTTATCCGTTGATGATAATTGAAGAAGCGCGCCTTTCCACATTGGTTAATCTTTCAATAATTTTTCAATTTTTTCGGATTGCCGCATTGCATACAATTCTGGGAAACCAACTAAATGCGCATTATTTAAAAAGATTTGTGGTGCTGTTCGCATGCCGTTTGCTTTTCTCTTCATCTCGCCCCTAAGCATTGGATCAGATGAAATATCGATCTCGAAGTAACTAATATCCATGTCACGTAGTAGTCTTTTCGCCGAGTGACAAAATCTACATGTTTGAGTCGCATATAAATCAATCTTTTCCGCTATAACAGGTTTCAGCTCTTTTTACGCTAACCTATGATGTTGTTCTTGAGCGATTGGGTTTTAAGTATTAAGTGCTCTTCAAGACTATATCAATTTTAGAATTTTATTATCAAGTTGGAAAATACTGTAAAATGAGCAAGCCTGATATATTAGTCGACAGAAAAGCATTGGAAATGAACCGAAATAGAGCCATCGGCCGGGATGAGTATTTTCTCCATGAACTAGCTATTTCAGAAATCAAAGATAGGCTTAGCAGTATTAATCGGGATTTTCAGTCAATTGCTATTGTCTCAGGCCTATCAACTCCCTGGGGCCAAGCATTTCCAAAAGCTACGATTATTCAAGACAAAGAAAACTTAAATTTAGCTAATGGGAGATATGATCTCATAATCCATGGAATGGCACTTCATTGGGCGAATGATCCTGTTGGCCAACTAATTCAAGCAAGGCTCGCTCTTAAAAATGATGGTTTAATGATTGCTGTATGTTTAGGTGGAACGACATTGAATGAACTGCGTAACGTATTCATAGAGGCCGAAACAAAATTATTTGGTGGAATTCATCCGAGATTTATGCCTTTGGCAGAAATTCGTGACCTCGGCTCGCTCATGCAAAGAGCTGGATTTGCTTTGCCGGTAGCAGATAGTACAATTACAGAGTGTTTGTACAATGGATTTTACAAGATACTCCATGACTTGCGCGCAATGGCTGAAACAAATGTGCTTATCAATAGGGCAAAATATTTCTCAAGACGTGGCCTTTTTCAATATGCCTCTGAGCTATACGCAAAACAATATTCTAGACCAGATAAAATGGTGAGTGCAACCTATGAGCATATTTATCTTACAGGCTGGGCGCCTGATCCGAGTCAGCAGAAGCCTCTCAGGCCTGGAAGTGCAAAAGCGCGATTGGCCGATGCGCTTGGGTCAAAGGAATCCTATTTGCCGGATTGACCGGAGGGAAAAATGTTTTATTTCAATAAATTGATAAGGTAGATTATTAGCTCTGAAGGAAAGAAATGTTTGACACTTCAACGCCACTTGAGACGCCACAGCATGCCACAGTAGATCATCCAAAAATACCAAAACAAAAAGTTGGGGTCTTACTTTCCAACTTAGGAACGCCCGATAATTATGATTATTGGTCAATGAGAAGGTATTTGAACGAATTTTTGTCGGATAGAAGAGTAATCGACTACTCCCCATTTTTGTGGCAGCCGTTGTTACAGCTGCTAATTCTTACTTCAAGGCCTTTTAGGTCTGGTGCTGCTTATAAGTCAATCTGGAACGAAGATCGGTCAGAAAGTCCATTGTTGACAATAACTAAAGATCAAACAGCCGCCATCAATAAAATAATGCAGGAGCAATATGGCGATGGTGTAGCCGTCGAGTTTTGTATGCGCTACGGGAACCCATCGACGAAGTCAAAAGTCAGGTCTTTAGTGAGCAAGGGTTGCAGTAAAATTCTCTTTTTTCCGCTATATCCCCATTATGCAGGTGCCACTAGTGCAACTGCTAATGATCAATTTTTCCGAGCGCTTATGAACGAGAAATGGCAGCCGTCTGTTAGAACTGTTGCCCCATATTTTGATAACCCTATGTTTATTAATGCATTGGCTAAGTCCGTGGAAACTGCATATGAAAAAGCAAATAAAAAACCAGAAATTTTAGTCTGCTCTTATCATGGAGTTCCCCGCCGCTATCTGGTGCAAGGAGGTGATCCGTATCATTGCCAATGTCAAAAAACCACCCGTCTTCTCAAAGAGCGGCTTGGCTGGGATGATACTAAGATTATAACTACTTTTCAGTCTAAATTTGGACCAGAGGAGTGGTTAAAACCATATACTGTAGAAGAAGTCGCAAGACTGGCCAAAGAGGATGGAAAAAAGCATATCGCAGTGATTGCTCCTGCTTTTTCGGCAGATTGTATCGAGACGCTTGAAGAAATAAATGAGGAAATAAAGGAAAGTTTTGAGGAGGCCGGTGGTGATGAATTTTTGTACATTCCTTGTTTAAATGATGAACCGTTGCACATTGGTGCGCTTTGCAAAATCATTGATAATAATTTAGCTGGTTGGATTTAAAACTATAGATACTGTTGTTCGATCCAGCTCGCTAGTAAGGCAGGTTTTGAGTTTCCTTCTATTTCAACTTTGGTAGTCCAGGTTAGTGTTATAGTTTTGGGGTCTTTTTCAGCAATGTTGGAAAGCAAGAATACTCCTCGGATGTTATCGTCACATTTGACTGGCGCCAAAAACCTTAGCTTATCAAAACCGATGTTTATTCCCATCCTAACGCCCTCAGTTTCTGGCACAGCATCATAATACATTGCTGATAGTAGGGACATTGTGAGAAAGCCATGAGCAATTGTTGTCCCAAATTTAGTTCTTTTAGCTTTGTCACGATCAATGTGAATAAACTGGTTGTCCTGCGTGACCGTTGCGAAAGAATTTATAAGTTCCTGATCAACTTTGAACCATTTTGATGTCCATTCTTTGTTATTTTGATCAAAGTATAGCGTTCTAATATTTTGCGTGGTCATTTTTTATCATAACTTTGCTTTTTGGTCTGCCGTCAGATGCTAGGATGTCTATTTTTTCTTAAAATTCTTCAACTAGTTGCTTCCTCTTAGCATAATGTTTATTGCTGAATAATGAAAGAGACGGGGTTAATGAGTTGACTAATATACTTCATAGAGGTGATTTGCCGGAAAAGTTAGATCTTGGATCTATTGTTGCAATAGATTGTGAAACGATGGGACTCAATTTTCATAGGGATAGATTGTGTTTAGTGCAATTGTCTGGTGGTGACGGTAGTGCTCATATGGTACAAATTGCAGCAGGACAAGATTCTGCTCCAAATTTGTGTAAATTATTGACAAACGAAAAAATAATAAAAATCTTTCATTTTGGACGTTTTGACATAGCAATTTTGTTAAAAACGTTTGGAATTTTAACTAGCCCTATTTATTGCACTAAAATTGCGAGCAAATTGGTACGAACTTACACGGACCGGCATGGTCTGAAAAATTTATTACAGGAGCTTCTAGATATAGATATTTCCAAACAGCAGCAATCAAGTGATTGGGGTTCAGAAACATTAACAGATGCCCAACTTGAATACGCAGCCTCAGATGTTTTGTATCTCCATAGACTGAAGGACGAACTTGATCTTCGACTAAAGAGAGAGTGTAGATTTGATTTGGCCAAATCTTGCTTTGACTTTTTGCCAACACGTGCGAGGCTCGACCTGTCTGGTTGGCCCGAGACTGATATATTTGCACACTAGGCTGGATTAGCACTTGGCTGTTTATGATAAAATATATTTTCGTGTAATAAAGTTTCTAAAAATTGCACTACCATTCCTTGGAGTGAGCTTAATGATCGCAATGTTTGTTCTCTCTAGAGATCAAACAGCACAAGCAGTTTTGCCATTTGATAAAAATCAATTTGCAGATGAACTTGCAAAACAACAAATTAATCAGCTTTATTACTCAGGGCAAACAGACGCTGGAGACGAACTGGCATTGACTGCTCAATCAGCTGTTGAGGGTTTTGACGGACAAAAAATGCTTGAAATGAAGAGTGTTAGCGCATCCATGAAAAGTAAAAATGGATTAGAAATTGAGGCGACTGCACAATTTGGACAATATTTATACTCCGAAAAACTACTTAAGATGACAGGCTCAGTTTTGATTTCCAGTTCATCTGGTTATAAACTATCTTCCCCAGAGTTACGTATATCAACAGATGGGACTTATATTTTTGGAGAAGGCCCAATTGAAGGTTTATCTCCTATGGGTAAGATTAATGCAGGAAAAATGGAAATAACTAGAAAAAATGCCAAGGCGCCAATGCAGATTTGGTTTGGTGAAAGGGTTGTTTTGGATTATGAGCCTGCAAAATCTAATAGAGGGGTAAATGGCTAAAGCACTTTTATTCATAATCGTTGGTATTTTACCAAGTTATCTATTATCAGAAAATCTAGAGGGAGGTTTTGGTAATATTGCAAATGACCGAAACGAGCCAATTTCTTTTTCTTCAGATAGCTTATTTTTCAATGAACAAACAGGAACTAGTGAAATGAAAGGGAGTGTAAATATCAGCCAAGGCGAGACAAGTTTGTCATCTAATTACGCAGAAATTTCATTTAATTTGGATACAAATGAATTAGAAAGATTTTATGCCAGTGGGGATGTGGTTTTAAAGAGTGGTAATGATATCGCGATGGGCAATGAAGCAGAATATGATTTCATAAAAAATGAATTAATCTTTTTAGGCGATGTATATTTCTCACAGGCTGGAAGTACAGTAAAAGCTGAGAAAGCTGTAATTAATACTGAAACGGGTTCTGCTTCGATGACGGGTAGTGTTAAGACAACGTTGATGCCTCCTAAACAAGGAGGCGACAGCGAATGACGAAGTTAATTTCAGAAAATATACAGTCTGGTTTAGTAGTTCAAGGTTTACGAAAAAGTTACCAAAAAAAAGCCATAATCCAAGATGTTTCGCTCTCTGTAAGGAGAGGAGAAGTAGTTGCCCTGCTTGGGCCAAATGGCTCAGGTAAGACTACATCCTTCTACGCAATAGCAGGTCTGATTCAAGCAGACGGTGGTAAAGTATCGCTGGATGGAAATGATATAAGTACATTGCCTATGTATAGAAGAGCGCGTCTTGGAATTGGATATTTGCCGCAAGAAATGTCTATTTTTAGAGGTTTGAATGTACAAGAAAACATAATGGCAATTTTGGATATATCAGAAAAAGATATTCATAAGCGAAGAGAAAGACTAGAGGAGCTTATGGCAGAATTTTCGATAGAGCATCTGAGGACTGCTCCTGCACTTGCATTGTCTGGAGGAGAGCGACGGCGAGTTGAAATAGCAAGATCCCTCGCCGCTAACCCGAAGTATTTACTTTTGGATGAGCCGTTCGCTGGTGTAGATCCTATCTCAGTGTCAGACATACGCTCTTTGGTGCACGATTTAAAGGATCGTGGAATAGGGGTTTTAATTACAGACCACAATGTGCGGGAAACGCTTGATATAGTTTCACACGCATATATCTTACATGATGGTAAAGTAATGATGGCAGGCGCACCAGATGAAGTCGTTGCAAATGAAAATGTGCGGCGAGTTTATCTTGGCGATAATTTCAAAATCTCATAAAATTTGTAACAATTTTAATTGACACCAAATCTATGGTCTATTTTAATGGAAAAGAAGATCATACTGGTCAAGGCATGATTTAACTAGATTTCGATCTCGAAAAGACCTCTGATTTTATGCAAAAGGTGTTAAAGCAGTTTGCCGTGCGAAGTTTTATGTGATCTGTTTTATTCCCATGAAAGGAGTAAAGATGCGCTATCAAATCTCTGGAAAACAAATCGATATCGGTACTGCATTGCAACAGCATGTTAGGAGCGAAATTGATGAAGTGGTTTCAAAATATGCTGAGCGTCCAACTGATGCTATAGTTGTTTTCTCAAAGAGTGGTCATGAGTTTGTATGTGAAGCCACCGTTCATTTATCAACGGGTCTAACTGCCCAGGCGCGGTCACATGAAAATGAGATATATGCATCATTCGATAATTGTGCCGCCAAGATGGAAAAACAATTACGTCGCTACAAACGAAGATTAAAAGACCACCACGCCACAAGAACGACACCTGTTGAACTTTCCTCTGCTTCATCATATATCCTCGTATCAGAACATGAAAACGAAGAATCAGAGCCGGAAACTCTACAGCCAATCATTATAGCTGAAGTAGAGACAACAATACCAAAACTATCTGTTGGTGAAGCGGTAATGCAAATGGAGATATCAGGTAAGGATTTTTTCGTATTCAAAAATGATGCAAACAAACTTGTTAGTATTGTTTATCAAAGGGACGACGGGAACATTGGCTGGGTTGAGCCAAAGTAGAAAATATTGGAATTTTAAGGAATAGTCGCGGAAATGGAACTCTACGATTTGCTTCACCCTGAAGCTGTAAAGGTAGTTGCAGCAGCATCCAGTAAAAAGCGGGTGCTGCACGACATGGCTCAGTTGGCAGGAAATTGCTATAATATGCGGACTGAAGTTTTATTAGAAGCTTTACTTGAGCGTGAGAAGTTGGGCCCGACTGGGGTGGGGCATGGTGTAGCTTTGCCACACGCTAGATCTACGGATGTTGATAGAGTTTATGGGGCCTTTATTCTATTAGAATCTCCTGTAGATTTTGGTTCAGTAGATAAACTACCAGTAGACGTAATATTTGGACTATTTGCTCCTGAAAATGCCGGGGTTGACCATTTGAAAGCATTAGCAATTGTTTCAAGGACGCTGCGAGATAATTCTATATGTGCGAAACTTAGAGCAAATCCCGATCAACAAACTCTTTTCACTATTTTAACGGAAAATCAAAAAATACAAGCAGCTTAATATTTGATTAAGCCTTTACTGCTGTGCGCTACGAAAAATGGGTTTTCAAAACTGGTTTTTCCGTAAAAAAGAGGTTCTTTTGTCAAAAGATTTGTAACGTAACCACCTGCGCCTAAAAGTATGGCATGACCTGCTGCGGTATCCCACTCCATGGTGCGGCCCAATCTTGGATAAAAGTCAGCTTCACCATTTGCAATAAGACAAAATTTTAAAGATGAACCTGCATTTTTGCAATTTGATACAGAATATTTAGTGATGTATTCTTTTGTTTCGGTATTAATATGTGATTTTGAAGCTACCACAGTTAAAGAGTTCGTATCGGGAGCTGATACTCGAAGCGGTTTATTTATCATTCGTCCTGTTTTAGCCGATGATTTTACAGTTTCGTAAGATTTGCTATTATGATCAGTTGAAAATAATCTTTTAATTGCTGGAGCGTATACAACGCCATGGGTTGGGGAGCCATTTTGAATGTACGCAATATTGACTGTGAATTCTCCAGTTTTATTTATAAACTCTTTAGTTCCATCTAGGGGATCAACTATAATAAAATTGTCTGTTCTCAGATAGTGGCTTTCTGACTTTTCTTCAGTAACTACGGCGACATCTGGGAATGCCTCTTTTAATCCTCGGTAAATAATGGTGTCTGCTGTTTTATCAGCATTTGTTACGGGACTAGCGTCACTTTTTGTTTCGATTGCAACATTACCGTTCAAATAGATTTCCATAATTGCATCACCAGCTTGTAATGCTAAACTACGAAATACTTGAGTTAATTGAATATAGTCCAAATTTTTTTACTCGCTTTAAATTTAACTAATGTTTGAGCGGTTTTAATTTTGTCCACCCAGATTTAGCTAATAGGTCATGTAGCTTTATACAATTGCCACGGATAAATTAAATTTAACATAAAATGTTAGATATGGTTGAAGGTTTGCTAAACGCTACTTATATACACTTCGATTGAATTAAAACCAAGAAAGCCTAAGTGGTAAACTAAATTTGAGTACGTTCAAATTTTTTCTTTTTGCCACGGAAATAATGAGGAAAAGTAATGGGTAAAGTAATTGGAATTGACTTAGGAACTACTAATAGCTGCGTCGCTATAATGGATGGTTCTCAGCCGCGTGTTATAGAAAACGCAGAAGGAGCTAGAACAACTCCATCTATCGTGGCATTTTCAGATAGTGAGAAGTTGGTAGGTCAGCCAGCCAAACGCCAAGCTGTTACTAACCCAACAAATACTGTGTTTGGAGTGAAGCGCCTGATTGGCAGACGTGTTGATGATCCCAATTTGGAAAAAGATAAGAAAAACCTCCCCTTTAACGTCATTGATGGTGGTAATGGAGATGCCTGGGTTGAAGCTCAAAGCGAAAAATATAGTCCATCCCAAATTTCTGCTTTCATATTGCAAAAGATGAAAGAAACAGCAGAGGGTTATTTAAACGAAGATGTGTCTCAGGCTGTTATTACAGTTCCTGCTTATTTCAATGATGCGCAGAGGCAGGCAACGAAAGACGCTGGCAAAATTGCTGGGCTTGAAGTTCTTAGGATTATAAACGAACCAACCGCTGCTGCTTTGGCTTACGGTTTAGACAAAAATGAAAGCAAAACAATTGCAGTTTATGATTTAGGCGGTGGTACATTTGATGTCACGATTTTAGAAATTGATGATGGACTATTTGAAGTAAAATCAACAAACGGTGATACTTTCCTCGGTGGTGAAGACTTTGACATGAGGATCGTTAATTACCTTGCAGATGAATTTAAAAAAGAGAATGGAGTCGATTTAACAAAGGATAAAATGGCGCTTCAACGTCTAAAAGAAGCAGCAGAGAAGGCTAAGATTGAACTTTCTTCCGCTAGCCAAACAGAAATTAATCAACCATTTATCTCTATGGACTCTAGTACTGGCCAACCACTGCACATGGTAATTAAACTAACTAGAGCCAAGCTGGAAAGTTTAGTTGGAGACTTGATCAAGGCGTCAATAAAGCCATGTCAGGCTGCTCTGAAAGATGCGGGTTTGTCTACTTCTGATATAGACGAAATAGTTCTTGTCGGCGGAATGACACGTATGCCAAAAGTGATGGAAGAGGTTACTAAATTTTTTGGTAAAGAGCCTCACAAAGGCGTTAACCCAGATGAAGTTGTGGCGATGGGTGCAGCCATTCAAGCAGGTGTGCTTCAGGGTGATGTTAAAGATGTTGTACTTTTAGACGTTACTCCTTTGTCTCTTGGAATAGAAACTCTAGGTGGAGTATTTACTAGATTAATCGACCGAAACACAACTATTCCAACTAAAAAATCTCAAGTCTTTTCTACGGCGGAGGATAATCAAAATGCTGTGACAATTCGCGTTTTTCAAGGAGAGCGCGAAATGGCTACAGACAATAAGATTTTAGGGCAATTTAACTTGGAAGATATTCCCCCAGCGCCTCGTGGAATGCCCCAAATAGAAGTCACCTTTGATATTGATGCTAATGGTATTGTGTCTGTTTCCGCGAAAGATAAGGGTACTGGTAAGGAGCAAAATATAACTATTCAGGCCTCTGGTGGACTTTCGGACGAGGACATTGAGAATATGGTCAAAGACGCTGAGGAGAATGCAGAAGCGGATAAAGAGCGCCGAGAATTGATTGAAGCAAAGAACCAGGCAGAAAGCCTCATTCATACTACAGAAAAGTCGATGGAAGAGCACAGTGACAAGGTTGATCCGACAACCATTGAAGCGATTGAACTAGCTATTTCGGCATTAAAGGACGAGTTAGAAACTGAGGATGCTGGAAAAATTAAATCAGGAATTCAGAATGTAACAGAAGCAGCAATGAAATTAGGTGAAGCAATATATAAAGCCAGCCAAGAAGATGGCGAAAATGCTGATAAAGAACCTGGGAGTGCTGATTTTGATGACAATATTGTTGATGCTGATTTTGAAGATCTCGATGATGAAAAGCGTTCTTAACGGAGATATGCCTTTTGATGGCGAACGTTAGGTTGATGGCCAGAGACCTAAGAAGGGGCATTTTTTATGTCAAAGCGTGACTACTACGACGTATTGGGTGTACCAAAAGGTTCTGAAGCAGACGCCATAAAAAAGGCTTATCGGACTAAAGCGAAGGAACTTCATCCGGATCGAAATTCAGACAACCCTAATGCCGAATCTCAGTTCAAGGAAGTTAATGAGGCTTATGAAGTCTTAAAAGATGCTGATAAAAAGGCTGCTTATGATAGATATGGTCACGCTGCTTTCGAAGGTGGTGGCGGACAAGGTTTTGGCGGTGGGGGAGATTTTTCTAGTGCCTTTTCTGATGTTTTTGATGATCTTTTTGGTGATTTCATGGGTGGCGGCCGCGGCGGCAGGAAACAACAGTCACGAGGGTCAGACTTACGCTATAATTTATCAATTTCGCTGGAAGAAGCTTTCGCTGGACTGCAAAAGACAATTAACATTCCTTCTGCAGTTACATGCGGGTCGTGTAACGGGACCGGCGCTGCTGGTGGGTCTTCGCCTACTACATGTCCGACGTGCTCTGGATTAGGCAAGGTTAGGGCTACTCAGGGTTTCTTTACTGTTGAAAGAGGCTGCCCAACTTGTTCCGGAGTTGGACAGATCATTAAAAATCCGTGTTCTTCGTGTGGAGGACAAGGGACACAGAAGAAAGACAAAGCACTGAGTGTGAATGTTCCACCAGGTGTTGAAACCGGAACTCGAATTCGGCTTGCGGGTGAAGGTGAGACGGCTCCCCGGGGTGGTGTGTCTGGTGACTTATATATATTTATAGAAGTTTCAAAGCATAAAATTTTTGAACGGGACGGCCTAAACCTTTTTTGCAGAGTACCAGTTTCAATGGCAAAAGCGAGTTTGGGTGGAGAGGTGGAAGTTCCTACAATCGATGGTGGGCGGAGTAGAGTTCGAATACCTGCAGGTAGCCAGTCTGGTCGACAAATGAGGTTAAAGGGTAAAGGTATGCCTGCTATAAAAACAATTCAGAAGGGTGATATGTTTATTGAGATGGCAGTTGAAACGCCTGTTAATCTAACTGCTAAACAAAAAGAATTATTAAAAGAGTTTGAAGAACTTTCCGAAGACAATAATCCTGAGACAAATAGTTTCTTTTCCTCGGTTAAAACCTTTTGGGAGTCTATGAAGGGCTAGTTTAGAGAATGGCCTTTGCTTTCATAGATAAAGTTCCATCTTTTTTTATTGCCCACAATACAAAATCATTGCCCTTTTTTTTGCATGCAATAGAAAATTCATTTGGTCCCGATATCGGTGAAACACCTCTAAATTCGAAATATGAGGGCTTTTTTTTGCTTAATCGTACGGATAAATCTACCAATAAAGTAGCTAGTAAAGGCCCATGAAAAACAAGCCCATTATATCCTTCAGTATTTATAGCGTATTCATTATCATAATGGATGCGATGCCCATTAAATGTCAGTGCTGAGTATCTGAACAAAAGAGTGCTTGAAGGCTTAATTTTCTCGCAAATTTCCCAATCTGTCGGAGCAATAATTCCATCAATATGTTTATCATTTATTTTTGGATCTTCCCGATAAACGATATCGTGCTCTTCTACTAAGCAGAGTTCTCCGGTTTGGTAATACTGATGTCTTACAGTAACAAAGCAAAGTTGCCCTGAGCTCCCTTCTTTCTCATCTACCGATAGTATCGTTGATTTTTTATGGCCGTCTATCCCAAGCAACAAAGGGTTTTTAAACCAAAACCGCCCGCCTGCCCACATTCGCCGTGGTAAAGTTACTGGTGGTAAAAAACCACCTTTTTCAGGATGCCCGTCTCTTCCTAGTCTAGAAACTTTTTCTGACTCTAAAAAATATAACCAATGCCATAATGGCGGTAATTCGTCTCCGTCAGTCAGCGTAGCATCTCGGTTTAGAGTATTTTCCATAAATTGCGCATAAAAAGGTACCAATTTATCATTTTTTTCTTGTGTCTTCCCTATCCACTTAGAGTACTCTGAATTACGCATTATAGACCACCTAAACTCAAAAATGATGAATGGTAAGATACTGAAACTAATATTGATCAGGATTATAGTGTATTATTAATAATTTGGTATTGGTACATTCTAATTATATTTTTTCGCAACTACATAGTTTTAGGTGGTGAAATTACTCAGTTTCAGGATGATAAGGAATGAAAAATAAATTTTTTGAAGTACAGGAAGAGGAAGATGTAGGAATTGTTCTTTCGGATGGATGCAGGCTATCCTCTCGGATTTGGATGCCAAAAGATAGTGTAGTCCATCCCGTACCAGCAATCTTAGAGTATTTGCCCTACAGAAAAAGAGATGGAACAGTTGCGCGCGATTGTCTGACTCATCCATTTATTGCTTCACATGGATACGCTTGCGTTAGAGTTGATATGCGAGGGAATGGTGATAGCGATGGCATAATGGAGGATGAGTACACAGAGTTAGAGCTTAGTGATGGTTTAGAGGTTATTAATTGGCTAGCAGCCCAGAGCTGGTGTGACGGTAAAATTGGGATGATGGGTATAAGCTGGGGCGGTTTTAACTCTCTACAAATTGCAGAACTTGCGCCTGAGCCTTTGAAAGCAATAATCACATTATGTTCCACGGTTGATAGGTATGCAGATGATATTCATTATAAAGGTGGTTGCTTATTAAATGAAAATTTAGGTTGGGGATCGACAATGTGGTCTTACTCATCTAGGCCTCCCGATCCAATGCTCGTTGGGGATGCATGGGCTAATATGTGGACCAAGCGCTTGAAAGCAGAGCCATTTTTACCGATAAAATGGCTTAAGCATCAAACGCGTGATAATTATTGGAAGCATGGCTCTGTCTGTGAAAATTATGATGGGATACAGTCAGCTGTTCTTGCTATAGGAGGTTGGGGTGATGCGTACAAAAATGCAGTGTCGCATTTGGTCTCTAATATCAAGTCACCTGTCAGAGGTGTAGTTGGACCATGGGTTCATAAGTATCCTCACTTTGCAGTTCCTGAACCTAAAATAGGGTTTTTACAAGAAGCTCTACGATGGTGGGACCGATGGTTAAAAGATATAGAAACGGGAGTAGAAAAAGATTCAAAATATACCGTTTATTTAATGGATGGTGTTAGACCCCAATCCTGGTATTCCGAAAGACCAGGAGTTTGGGTTAATGAAGATAACTGGCCCGATGGCCCGAAGATGAGTACCTTTAGTTTAGCTGAGAATTCTAAATTAGCTAAATATCATATAACCCAAGATCTTAATGATATTGTCTGTTCACCACAAGATTGTGGTTTAGATGGAGGCGAATACTGCGCAATCTGGCTCGGCCCAGAAATGCCTGGAGATCAAAGGCGAGATGATAGTTACTCGCAGTGTTACGATAGCGAAACTTTAACTGACAGACTTGATATTATTGGGGCACCAGTTATTAGGCTCAAGATTAAAAGTGATGCTAAGTCTGGCCAGGTTATAGTTAGACTTAATCATATTCATCCTGGCGGAGCATCGACAAGAATAACTTATGGTTGCTTGAATTTATCGCATCGAAATGGTCATGAAAAAACCTCTGATATTGTTCCAAACGAATTGATGGATATTGAAGTTATCCTTGATCAAATCGCTTATAGAGTTCCAGAGGGTCACAAAATACGAGTATCAATCTCTAATTGTTACTGGCCTCTCCTTTGGCCGATGCCTGATAATGGTAAGCTAACTCTCGTTCAGGGCAAATTTGATCTACCAATTTCATCACATGGAGATTTAGACGAACGTAAATTCCAACCTGCTTTTGTGGGGGAACCGTGGAAGATTGAAACTATAAGAGAAGGGGGCAATCAGAGGGATGTGAAACGTGATCTAAAATCTGGAACTGTTACTACAGAAATAATTGATGATTTTGGTAAAAGAATGGATAAGGAGCATGGCCTTATTACCGGCTCTATTGCTAGGGAATGGTGGTCGATACATCCTGATGATCCACTTTCCGCTCATGGCCGCACACATTGGACGGAAGAAATTGAAAGAGTAGACTGGTCGGTTAGGACTGAGACTTATGCAGAAATGTGGAGTGACTATGACACCTTTTACATTAAAGCCTCACTTATGGCTTTTCATAATGGTGATTTAGTATTTGAAAAGGAATTTAACGAAGAAATTCAGAGGCTAGGACACTAGGAAATTAGTAATACCTTAAATATTACAATTGAAAATATTTCATAAATGTCTTAAGCGCAGCGGTGTAATGGTTAGCTTTGCATATTTTTGCGCTAAACCCACAAAATTTGCACCAATTTTGACGATTGAAAGGTTAACTTTAAATGTCAAGCACGCCCGACCCAGACATACTGTATACAATTGTAGACGAAGCCCCGGAACTTGCTAGTGCTTCGTTACTCCCAATAGTTCGCTCTTTCGCAGCATTGGCTGGTATCAATATTGGAAGTAAGGATATTTCTCTAGCAGGAAGAATCAAGGCAACTTTTGGAAATTATTTAAAAGAAGACCAAAAACAAACTGATGGTCTAAAAGAGCTTGGTCAAATAGTTCAAAATCCTAATGCTAATGTAATTAAACTTCCAAATATATCAGCGTCTGTACCACAGCTGGTGTCTGCAATAAAGGAGTTGCAGTCACAAGGGTTCGCAATACCTGATTATCCCTATGAACCATTAACCGATCATGAAATCAGCGTGCGAAAGCTCTATGATACAATAAAGGGGTCAGCTGTTAACCCCGTTTTACGGGAGGGAAATTCAGATCGCCGCGCAGCTAAAGCAGTAAAAAAATATGCAATGGCCAATCCTCATTCCATGGGAAAATGGAGCTCAAGTTCTGCGACCCATGTTTCGTCAATGAGCGGGAACGACTTTTTTGATAATGAAAAATCTGGTACTATCCAAGAAAGTCAGGTTGGTTTTGCAAGAATTGAATTTACTGACACTGATGGAAATATCGAGAATTTAAAGACTGACATAAAATTAGACTATGGTACAGTCGTAGACGCAACTTTTATGTCAGTCGCAGACCTTCGCGCTTTTCTGTCGCATGAAATTAAAGAAGCAAAAAAGCAGAATGTACTTTTTTCTGTTCACTTAAAAGCTACTATGATGAAAGTATCTGATCCAATTATTTTCGGTCATGTTGTTTCTGTTTTTTTTAAAGATGTTTTTGAAAAACACGGAAAGCTACTAAATGAGTTGGGTGTGAACCCTAATTCAGGGCTTGGTGACATTTTAGACCGTGTTTCGCACAACTCAGAAATCACTGAAGAGTTTAATGCTATAATCGAGCGACAAGCAGATTTGTATATGGTAGATAGTGACAGAGGAATAACAAATTTGCATGTCCCATCTGACGTTATAATAGATGCGTCTATGCCTGCCTTGATTAGAGCAGGAGGAATAGCGTGGGGTCCAGATGGGTCAACTAAAGATACCAAGTGTATTATTCCTGACAATTCATACGCACCAGTTTATGAAGAAGTGATAAACTTTTTTAAGGAAAAAGGTGCTTTAGACCCTTCAAGTTCAGGTACTGTTGCCAATGTGGGTTTGATGGCACAAAAGGCTGAGGAATATGGCAGTCACCCTACTACATTTGAAATGCCACGGGATGGGACTGTTCGTTACATCCTTGAAAATGGAGCTATCTTGCACGAGCATGAGGTTAAACCTGGTGATATTTGGCGGTCATGTTCTGTAAATAAAGCTCCTATACTAGATTGGATTTCACTTGCTATAGAGCGTCAGGTGGCCACAGATGCTCAGGCAATATTTTGGCTTGATCAGAATAGGGCGCATGATGCGCAATTAATTCCTATTGTAAAAAAGGTCTTAAATAAAAAAGGACTGTATGATAAATTCCAGATTATGTCACC
>CACPPZ010000004.1 GCA_902635985.1 Paracoccaceae bacterium | reverse complement strand
AAAATTAAGAAATGCTTTTGTAATTCTAGATAATAGGGAACGCTCTGAAATAATATTAAATGATGCAAAAAACTTAGCTTTTGCACATGGATTAGATTTAATCAGCGACGATGCTTTATTAGAAGAAGTCTCAGGTTTGGTAGAATGGCCCGTTACACTTTTGGGGAAGGTGGATAACGCATTCCTTGACTTGCCCTCAGAAATTCTCAGGGCATCTATGAAAGAACATCAGAAGTTTTTTTCATTAAAAAACCCAAAAACTGAGAAAATTGAAAGATTTATCACAGTTTCTAATATTGAATCTGCTGATAATGGAGCAACAATATTAGAGGGAAATCAAAAGGTACTGTATGCTAGGCTATCAGATGCAAAGTTTTTTTGGGAAAATGACTTACGTTTAATCCAAAAGGACGGTTTTGATACTTGGTTAGAAAAGCTAGAGAATGTCACGTTTCATAATAAGCTTGGAAGCCAGGCTGATAAAGTATCACGTATTTCTGCTCTAACCAAAAAGCTAGTAGGCCCACTCGAGTGCGATGGCGAAGTTGCTGTAAATGGTGCAGATATATGCAAGAGTGATTTAGCTTCTGAAATGGTTTACGAATTTCCAGAACTTCAGGGTGTTATGGGCAGATATTACGCTATCAGCTCCGGATATTCTGACAGTGTGGCGAAAGTATGCGAAGAGCACTATGGACCCAAGGGACCAAATGATCCTGTGCCAACAGCTTTGACATCTGTAGCGGTAGCGCTTGCTGATAAATTAGATACATTGCTGGGCTTTTGGATTATTGATGAAAAACCAACTAGTTCAAAAGATCCATTTGCTCTTCGACGAGCCACCCTTGGTGTCATAAGGATAATTCTTGAAAATGATCTGGAACTCGACCTAGTCGAACTGCTTAATGATCATTTGGAAGATTTGTCTGAGTATGGCAATAAACCAGATGCAGTATCGGAATTGATGGCATTTATTCGAGACAGATTTAGGATTTATCTTCGGGATAAAAATATCCGATATGATGTGGTAGACGCATGTCTTGAAGTTGGAAACGCCGGAAATCTTAATCTGATCGCTAAACGAATTAACGCACTTACAAATCTGCTGAAAAGTGATGAAGCTGAAGATTTTTTACAAGGCTTCAAACGAGCAAATAACATATTGGCAAAAGCAGAGCAAAAAGATGGTGTAGAATATTCCTACGGCGCTGATGGAAAATATATGGAAGTTGATCCGGAAAAGGAATTATTTAAGGCCTTAACTACACAGCATTCTATTGTTAAGAAGGCAGTTTCTGATGAAGATTTTCAAAAGGCTATTTTAGCAATATCGGAGCTCAGGAAGCCGATAGACAATTTTTTTGAGTTTGTTCAGGTGAACTCTGATAATGATATTGTTAAGCGTAACCGATTAAATTTACTGGGCCAAATTCGAACTACTTGCAGTTTGGTGGCTGATTTAAGTAAAATTGAAGGTCAATCAGGTTAGTAGAATATTATTTTTAATTAAAGATTATTAGTGCAATATATGCATAATGATGATTACTTGATTTAACTTTAAACGGGTCAGAAATGCAGGAAATGGAACGGATTGAGTTAGATTTTGAGCTAATTACACCATCAGCGAGAATTGCGACCGCAACGCATGGAGGTAGAGCAAAGTGTCTTCAGCGACTGCTCAGATTAGAGCTTCCGGTACCTAAGACAGTAGCAATTTCATTTTCTGGTGTTCATTCAATTGCTGCAGGTCATTTTGGAAATATTACAGATATTTTAAATAATTTTGGTATGGATGATTTGCTATGTGTGCGCCCTTCATCAGAAAGTTCTGATTGGGGTGGCCCTAGTGCCATTATGAATATTGGTATGAATAATCTACGTTATGAGGAACTTAAACAAAAGTTGGGGCCAGATGTGGCATCATCAATATATATCAATTTCATACAAGCCTATTCGTTGCACGTAGCTAGATTAGACCCAGATATTTTTAATCAAGTTGACAACGAAAATAGTGAAGCTTTGGCAAAAGTATTAGAGATTTATGAATATGAAACGGAGCAAGACTTCCCTCAGGATATTATGATACAACTCTCTGAAATTCTTAGGTCTATGGCACGTACTTGGGAAAGTACCACTGCAAGATTGCTAAGACAGGCGAAAGGGGCACCGATAGATGCCGGTTTGGGTTTAGTTATCCAAGTTATGGCATTTGGTCTGGGAGAGGGTGAATGCGGTACAGGAATCTTACAGCTTATTGATGAAAATGATGGAAAGCCCAAAATTAAAGGACGCTATAAGGAACAATCGCAAATTCGGCCGGAAACATCTAGCGAAGGTGCTCTTTATTTAACAAGGGATAAAAGAGGTTGGTCGTTAGAAGATAGCAATGAAGAAATTTTTAAACAATTAGTTAAATTCGCAACCCTTATGCGCGTTAAATTACGAGAAGAAATGCAAATTGAGTTTAGCATTCAAAATGGAGTATTACACATTTTAGATGGTATTAGAACTCCTAGGCGGTCTCAGGCAGCTGTTAGGGTGGCTGTAAGACTTGCCGAAGATGGAATTATTTCGCGCTCTGAAGCTTTAATGAGGGTGGAGCCAAGAGCAATAAGCGAATTACTTCACAGGCAAATTGATCCTGAAGCGCATCGGCAAATATTGGGGAGTGGGGTTGCAGCAAGTCCAGGTGCTGCAACTGGTAGAATTGTTTTTTCGGCAGAAGCTGCTCAGTCGCATGCATCGAGGGGAATCGATTGCATTCTGGTGCGTAGAGAAACCTCTCCTGAGGATGTGAGGGGAATGCATGCAGCTGTTGGTGTTTTAACCGAAAGAGGTGGAATAACTAGTCACGCTGCGGTAATTGGAAGGGGTATAGGATTGCCTTGCGTAGTCGGTGTAAAGGATATTCGATTTCAGACAAGAAGAAAAACTTTAATTTGTAAGGATGGCCGTCAATTAAAAGAAGGCGATGAAATTACTGTTGATGGAACCAGCGGTAATATCTTGTTTGGTTCACCTAAAATGGTAGAGGCGGCATTAGATGATGCGTTTCAGACCCTGTTAGAGTGGACGGATGAAGTTTCAGAAATGAAAGTCCGTGCTAACGCTGATACGCCTCAGGATGCGTTAACCGCTAGGAAGTTTAATGCCCAGGGAATTGGCCTTTGCAGGACAGAACATATGTTTTTTGAAAGTGACCGCCTTACTGTGATGCGTGAAATGATTTTTTCGAAATCTGCAGAGGATCGGCGTTTGGTCTTGGAAAGATTATTACCGATGCAGCGTAAAGATTTTATTGAATTATTTGAAATCATGAAGGATCTACCTGTATGTATAAGGCTTTTTGATCCACCGCTGCATGAGTTTCTTCCTTCTGATAGAGATGGCATGCATGATTTGGCAGAGGCTTTGGGTTTACCCCTGTCAGATGTTGTTCGAAGAGTTGAAATGATGGGTGAATATAATCCGATGTTAGGTATGCGTGGAGTACGATTAGGCGTCACTGTGCCAGAAATCTATGAAATGCAAGCGCGAGCAATTTTTGAAGCGATAGTTCACGTTTCTAACGAAGGTATTTCAGTGGTGCCAGAAATAATGATACCTTTGGTGAGTGCCAAGCGTGAAGTAGAACTTGTTAAAAAACGGGTAGCGTCTGTAGCGTCTCAAGTAAGTTTAGAAACATCCAAAGAAGTTAATTATAAACTAGGTGTTATGGTGGAAACACCACGTGCAGCGCTAAGAGCAAGCGATATTGCCATGAACTCCGAGTTCTTGAGCTTTGGAACAAACGATTTAACTCAAATGGCTTATGGCTTGTCGAGGGATGATGCAGGACGGTTCATGTCTCAATATGTGCAGCAGGGTGTTTTCCAAGAAGATCCTTTCCATATTTTAGATGCGGAAGGTGTTGGCGAGCTTGTAAAGTTGGGCGCCGATAGAGCAAGGTCCATAAAATCTGATATTACTCTTTCAATCTGCGGTGAGCATGGCGGTAACCCGGAGTCAATAGCTTTCTGTCATCAATTAGGCTTCCACTATGTTTCTTGTTCTCCATACCGCGTGCCGGTAGCAAAACTTGCAGCTGCTCAGGTTGCCATTTCGAACGTGGTCAGTTAGTGCCCTTATGCTTGCTAAATTATTAGAGTTGGTTGTTTTTGATGGTATTTCAATATTATAAAAAAATAATACCAATAGTCGCGATCTTACTTTCAATTTCGTGTTTTTCCACGGCAAATGGAAACAATCTTAATCTGCTTATTGAAATTCAAAAAAAACATCATGAAAGTCTGCCGGTATTCGCAATGGATATGTTAGTAGATTCTTCTATGAGGCGTGTTGAGAAGATTTTAGATCAAAATTATATTGATGGATTACCAAGTTTTCAGGGTGGGAAAGAATGGAAGTGTTTAACTGACGCACTTTATTTTGAAGCGAGAGGTGAATCTGTAATGGGTCAATTTGCGGTTGCGGAAGTAATTATTAATAGGGCTAGCAGCAGTAGATTTCCCGATACTCTTTGTGGAGTAGTCAACCAAGGTTCAAATAAAAGCCGTTATAGATGCCAGTTTACCTACATGTGTGATGGTCTGCTAGAGAGTATTAATGATAAATCTAGTTATTCAAGAGCGGGTAAGATAGCCAGAATGGTGTTATGGGACATAAATATTAATCTTACGAATGGTGCACTTTATTATCATGCAAAATCGGTCAATCCAAGTTGGGCAAAAAAGTTAGCAAGAACAGGTATAATTGGAGACCATAAATTTTATTCTGATAAATTGTCAGTTAATTGATTTAATAAAGTAAAACTAAATGCTAGTTTGTCATTCTGATAAACTATTCATGATCTATAGGCTGCATTTATGCAAAACTCCAACAGCTTAAAGGATTAATTAATGACAAATGAAATCAAGCTGGCTTTCAGTCATCCCGTTGAAAGGTCTAGAAGTAACCTTTCTGACATCGAACTAGATAGAATTTCACTGCGCGATCACATACTTGAAGTAGAGATTGGGGCATTCCAATCAGAACGTGGCATGACACAGAGAATTTGTTTCAACGTTGTTGTCGAGGTAAAGCCAGTCCATAAAGTCATAGATGATGATGTAGATAAGATATTATCTTATGATAAGGTCACAGAGGCTATTTCGGGTGAAGTTTACGCCGAGCGAGTAAATTTGCTTGAAACTTTAGCAGAACGTATAGCAGATAGAATACTAATCGAACCTCAAGCTCATAGGGCATTTGTTAGAATTGAAAAACTTGATAGAGGCCCAGGGGCTCTGGGAGTAGAAATTGTTCGTACTGAGAAAGACCATAATTCTGCTATTTTACCGGCTATAGGCAGCGATGAACTTTCACGTAGACCTCACGTAGTATATCTAAGTAATGCAGCTGTTACTTGTATTTACTTAGGGTCATGGATTGATCAACTTTGCGCTTCGCAACAACCAGTCATTTTATGTGTTGATATTCCTGAACACCCAGTAGGGGCAAAGAATGAAAAATCTTCAATTCAGCGAAGGCTGGATTTACTATCTATAGAGCAGAGTGCGTGGATATTAGCAGGCAAAAATTCGAAATGTGTGGTGGTTTCAACTAAAACAGAATTAGATTATGCTATAAAGCAGGGTCAGATTTCAGTTTGGGCTCCATCAAAAATAATTTTGGACGCCAACAAATCTCCCGATGTCGATGCTGGTAATACTTACAAATTAGCGTATTGGCTCATGAACGAACTTAATGGAGAGAAGTTAAGTGTTATCGGTATGGTGCCTGAGGCGCATAATGATGATAACATGGTCGCTATACTTCCATTGGAAGAAGATATTTTCTAAACTACCAAGATAGCCATTTAAAGAATAATGAGTGAATATTTCCGCCCGATAATAAATTCTGACCCTACCATCCCAAGTAATGCAAGCGTTTTGCAAGGTACTCCGTTTTGGTTTACCCATGCTGAAAAGCTCACGCGAAATTCTGAGCCAGAGATCGTTTTGGCTAAAAATATTCCTGAAGATATATTTCACAATATTACTGACAAGAGACCTAAAATTTGTGGTCTTTCGTTTGATGTTCCCAGAGTCATGGGTATATTAAATGTAACTCCTGACAGCTTTTCTGACGGTGGAAGGTATTCCACTTTGGAGACTGCTACAGAGCACTTCATATCAATGGTTTCTGCTGGTGCGGATATAATTGATATCGGCGGGGAAAGTACTCGACCTGGTGCACTAGAAGTGGATACCTCGGAGGAAATATCGAGGGTAATACCTATTATCAAAAAATTAGCAAACAAAATTGCAGTGCCAATTTCTGCAGATACTAGAAAGTCTGAAGTTGCAAAAATGGCAATTTCCTCAGGTGCTGCTATGGTAAACGATATCTCTGGATTAAAATTTGATAGTAAAATGGGTGACTTTTGCATCGAGCACAAAGTGCCAGTATGCATTATGCATTCACAAGGCATTCCTGAAACAATGCAAAATGAGCCAAAATATAGAGATGTATGTCTGGACATCTATGATTTTCTAAGTCAGCAAATAGAAAATCTGGTAAACTCCGGCATGCAAAGAAAAGCTATAATAGTTGACCCAGGTATTGGATTTGGAAAATCTCTAACGCACAACCTTAGTTTATTGCGAAAGATAAGTCTTTTTCACGGATTAGGAGTGCCAATACTTATTGGTGTGTCGAGGAAAAAATTTATAAAAACGCTTGCAGGGCTAAAAGAAAATGAAGACAGAATGTCAGGATCTATTTCTGTTGCATTATACGCTCGTTCGCAGGGCGTGCAAATTTTCAGGGTACATGATGTAAAAGAAACTGTTCAGGCTATGAAACTGTGGCATAGTGTACACTTAAATAAAGTAGGAGATTCCGATGTCTCGTAGATTTTTTGGTACAGATGGAGTCCGTGGTAGGGCGAACTCTTATCCGATGACATCAGACTTTTGTCTGAAACTTGGTGCAGCAGCAGGGTCTTACTTTCGACAAGCAAGTAAAAAATCGCACCGTGTTGTTATAGGTAAAGATACACGTTTATCGGGCTATATGTTTGAAAATGCATTGACAGCCGGGCTGACCTCAGCAGGCATGAATGTGTTACTACTCGGACCAGTCCCAACACCTGCAGTAGGGCTTTTAACAAATTCTATGAGAGCTGATTTAGGTATTATGATATCAGCTAGTCATAATGAACATAATGATAACGGTATAAAGTTTTTTGGTCCTGATGGTTATAAGTTATCAGACAGTGTGGAGGTTGAGATAGAAGCTTTAGTTTCTCAAGGAGTAGATTGCGTATCTCCAGAAAATATTGGCAGAGCTAGGCGAATTGATGATGGTAGATATCGCTATATAGAAAGAGTAAAATCTAGTTTTCCAAATCAGATGAGATTAGATGGCCTCAAGGTTGTGATAGATTGCGCTAACGGAGCCGGTTATCGAGCGGCACCAGAAGTCTTGTGGGAGCTTGGAGCAGAAGTTGTACCTGTTGGCGTTTCACCTGACGGAAGGAACATTAATTTAGAGTGTGGTTCTACCAGTCCAAGAACCGCAGCTGAAACGGTGGTAGCACATGGGGCTGATGTGGCAATTTGTTTGGATGGAGATGCAGATCGAGTATTAGTAATTGATGAGCAAGGGTGTTCCATTGATGGGGATCACTTCCTTGGAATGATCGGATCACGGTGGCTAAAGGAATGTACCTTAGTAGAAAATACATTAGTAGCAACTGTTATGTCAAATATGCGTCTAGAGACGTTTCTGAATCGAGAAGGAATAAAACTAGTCAGAACTTCGGTTGGGGATCGATACGTCGTAGAGCAAATGAGATTAAATGGTTTTAATTTGGGAGGAGAAAAATCAGGACATGTAGTGATGATGGACTATTCTACAACTGGTGATGGGTTAATGGCAGGATTGCAATTTTTAGCAGAAATGGTTCGTAGAGGCGAGCCGGCTAGTGTGGTTGGGCGTCCATTTGATCTCGCTCCCCAGAAAACAGAAAATATAATTTATTCGAGTGAAAAGAACCCTTTGGATAACCCATCTGTTAAGAAAATAATCTCAGAATCAGAAAAAAAGATTTCAGGGATTGGACGTTTGTTAGTGAGAAAATCTGGAACGGAAAGACTCATAAGAGTTATGGTTGAAGCTGAAGATATATCAATTATTGATGCTACAATATCTTCAATTAGTGACGCAATTAGGGAACTATAAATTATCTAGTTAATCTTTGTTTTTATAATCTTCTTTATTTCTGAGTGCTGGTTTATCGCAAGACCACTCAAAATCGCTGCTAATGCAATAAGCATTGAAATTTCAAACGGTTCGTTAAGTATTAGAATACTAAAAAAAACAGACCAAAGTGGCACTTGAAAGTTTGTAAGTGTCATAAATATAGGGCCAGCAGTTCGAATTATAATTATTCTTAAAAAAGTTGCTGCTGCTGTTGGAAAAACACCCAAAATAACTAAATAGAAAAATGTTTTACTTGATACATGAGGTGGCGCTCCCTCAAATAACAATGCAGCTGGTATGATAAAAACTGCGCCAGCAGATAGAGAGACAGCAGCTAGACCTATTGGATCTATTGGTGGCAAACGTTTAGTAAGCACTGCACTAATTGCATAACAAAAGGTTGCAAACAAACAGGCTAGCCTGCCGTAAGCCTCTTTTGTTTCATTTGAGGCCACAAAAACTTCAGGTCCCAAGAGTATAAAAACACCACAAAATCCGCAAAATATTCCTAATATTGTAGAGGTAGTAATTTTTTCACTTGCGACAAAAAAATATGAAAGTGGTAGAATTAATAAAGCGACTGAAGCCATTGAAATACCTGCAAAAGCAGATGTTACATACTGCTGGCCCCAACTTAGTGCAATAAATGGAGCTGCAGTTGCAAACACGCCAGAAAATACAAGGGTCTGCCAAGCCGTTAACTCTGTTTGAAACAGTTTTCGAGAGGAGGAAAACCAAATAATGTTTGTTACTAAGGCGGCTATCGAAATTCGAGCAGCCGCGAGCCAAAAAGGTGAAATTCCATCTAAAGCTAGTTCTATAATCATAAAGGTACTGCCCCAAATTAACCCCAGAAGGGTCAATAAGAGCCAACTTTGTTTAGTTACGCTATTCTCCATTTATGTCTATCTAGCTATGGAAATGATATTTTTCGATTTAACCAAAAAAATGGTAAAAGGCAGCTGCTATTTATAGCCGCCTTTGACCAACCGATCTTAATTTCGATCTTTATCGACCATTTTTCCTGCTGAGATCCATGGCATCATACCTCTTAATTTTTCCCCAATCTTTTCAATTTCATGCTCATCGTTCAAACGGCGTGTTCCCTTAAAGTAAGGCTGACCTACTGCATTTTCCTGCATGAAATCTCTTACAAATTTTCCTGTTTGTATATCTTTCAATACGGCTTTCATTTTAGTCTTCGTCTCATCATACGGAAGTATTCTAGGTCCAGAGACATACTCACCATATTCGGCTGTGTTTGAGATTGAGTAATTCATGTTTGCTATGCCGCCTTCATAAATCAGATCAACGATCAACTTTACTTCATGAAGACATTCAAAGTAGGCCATCTCAGGGGCATAACCGGCTTCCACCAGAGTTTCAAAACCCATTCTAATTAATTCTACCAAGCCACCACATAAAACAGCTTGTTCTCCAAAGAGGTCTGTTTCGCATTCTTCGCGAAAGTTAGTTTCGATTATACCTGATCTCCCGCCTCCAATCGCAGAACAATAAGATAGACCAATCTCTAAGGCCCTGCCACTTGCATCATTATCCACGGCAACGAGGCATGGTACGCCTCCGCCTTTGGTATATTCTCCTCTAACAGTATGCCCTGGCCCCTTGGGTGCCATCATAATTACATCTACGCCCTCTTTGGGCTCAATGAGTCCAAAATGGACATTTAAGCCATGAGCAAAAGCTATTGCAGCGCCTGTTTTAATATTGTCATGCACGTAAAGTTTGTAGGTTTGAGCTTGCAGCTCATCCGGCATGGTAAACATAAGAACATCACACCAGGCAGCAGCTTCCGCTATTCCCATTACTTCTAAGCCTTCACCTGCTGCTTTTTTTGCCGATGGTGATCCTTCACGCAACGCTACTACTAAATTTTTTGCTCCACTATCTCGTAAATTGAGTGCATGGGCATGTCCTTGAGATCCATATCCCAAAATTGCTACTTTCTTATCCTTGATTAAATTAACGTCACAATCTCTATCGTAATAAACTCGCATAATTCCCTCTCAAAATAATAATAACTTATAGTATATACAAAAATATCTGTATATTGTTTTCTGATTTTCAATTTGTTATACACATTTAATATTTTTAATAATCATTTATTGCAAAAATAATAAAAATTATGCTCACTGACTTAGATTTGAGAATTTTAAGAATTTATCAATCTGACCCCGATATTCAGATGGCTAAGCTTGCGTCAAAAGCTGGTACAACACCAGCGGTGCTGTCTAGAAGATTGGTTCGGTTGAGACAAAATGGTCAAATTGTTGCTAAGGAGGCAGTAATAAATTGGCAGCTTTTAGGTTATAAAGTTGAAGTATCCCTGCGCGTGACGTTAGATAAAACGCACCATATGGCGTTCGATAATTTTATGAGTGAGGCACGAAAAATTGTAGAGGTAACTGAAATTCAAACATTTTTGGGAAAAGTAGATGTCAGATTACTTTTAATTGCAAAAGATATTGATGATTACCAGAGAGTTTATAGAGAGAGAATACTTCATTTACCCCATATATTGGAAATTGAGCCATTAATGCATATTGCCCGTGTAAGAAATAGTGAGGTATTGCCTATTTGATGGAACTTGATGAAATAGATTTGCAGCTACTCAAGGAACTGCAGCGGGACTGTAGTAGATCTGCGGGTTCTTTTGTGGAGCAATTAGGTTTATCACAACCAGCAATCTGGCGCCGTATTAAACGCTTTTATGAAGAGGGTATAATTTCTGGCAAGCGATTAGTTTTGGATACTGAAAAAGTAGGTTTTAGCGTTACCGTTTTTTTAGGTATTAAATTAGCTAGAAAGGGTCAAGTTCGCTTAGAAGATTTTGAACGAGCAGTTACAGCTATACCAGAGGTGCAAACTGTGGAACATGTTTTAGGAGTTTATGACTACAGGATAAGAATTGTCGCTCGAGATATTCCCGACTTTGAGCGAATTTTAAGACGTAGAATAATGACCCTTCCTGGTGCTGGCGAGATTGAAGCTAATGTTTTATTAAGTGAAGAGAAAAGGCATGGACCAGTGTAATCTTTTTCATGTTTAAATCTTACAGATGCTAAATTATTTGCTGAACTGATTGATTTTAAATTGAGTTGTTTTATTATCCAAATTAGCACTGTAGTAGGGGACAAAAATGAACGCTTTGCTTGATAACATTGATCCAAATGGTTTGGAAGAATTTTCCGTAGTTTTCACCGATCGGTCTCTCAACCACATGTCTTCTTCTTTTCAACTAGTTATGAATGATATCTCCGCTATGCTAAAAGAAGTTTATAGCGCTGATGCTGTCGTGATTGTACCGGGAGGTGGAACTTTTGGTATGGAGGCAGTCGCTCGACAGTTCGGTCGCGATGCAAAAGTTCTAGTGGCGAGAAACGGATGGTTTTCATATAGGTGGAGCCAAATATTTGAGAGCAATAATTTGCCCCAGTCTGTTGAGGTTATGAAGGCACGGAGAGAGAAGAACTCAGATCAATCCCCGTTTCATCCAGTTCCAATAGAAGAGTTGGTAGCAAAAATAAAAGAGTATTCACCTGACATCGTCTTTGCACCTCATGTAGAAACCTCTGCTGGAATAATATTACCTGATACTTACATTAAGCAAATGTCGGATGCAGCTCATGAAGTTGGAGCAATTATGGTTCTGGATTGTATTGCATCAGGTTGCGCATGGGTTGATATGAGTAATTTAGGCGTTGATGCTCTAATTTCTGCACCGCAAAAAGGGTGGTCTGCATCACCGTCTGCGGGTTTAGTGATGCTATCGAAATTGGCAGTTGAGCGAATGCAAAATTCTACTTCAGATAGTTTTGCAATTGATCTCAAGAAATGGCACTCAATCATGCAGGCTTATGAAAGTGGAGGGCATGCGTACCATACTACTATGCCAACTGATGCATTGAGAGCTTTCAGAGATACAATGCTTGAAACAAAAGAATATGGTTTTGATAGATTGTGTAAAGCTCAGTGGGATTTAGGAAACAATGTAAGAGCAATGCTCAAGCAAAAAGGAGTGAATTCTGTAGCGCCAGAGGGCTTTGGTGCTCCAGGTGTAGTTGTGAGTTACACCAAAGATCCTTCAATACAAAATGGTTCAAAATTTACTAATTTAGGAATGCAAATAGCGGCTGGTGTGCCGTTAGCCTGTGATGAGCCTGATAATTTTATGACTTTTAGATTAGGTTTGTTTGGACTAGATAAACTGTATGATGTAACCGGAACAGTCGACCGTTTGCGTCGTGTTATAGATCAAGTTCTATAGACTTGTATTGTTCTTGGCAGAGCTACTCTAGACCAAGTCCTAGTTTCATTAGCCCTTGACGTATCTGCGGTGATGAATGTAAAAAATTTATTCCTAAAGCTCTGGTTTTTTGGGCAATAGGTAATGAGCTTTTTGACACTTCATTCAATGCATTAATTCCCAAGACTCTGGTTTTAATATCCAAACGTCTCAACTTGTCATATTTATCCAATATTTCTTCGATGTTGCTTAGTCTGGAAGTGTCTTTTAATAAATCATACAACGATTTTATGTCCGCCAGGCTCATATTTAAACCTTGTGCTCCAATAGGTGGCAAAACGTGAGCTGCCTCAGCAATCAATGCAGTTCTTTTTGTTGTTAGTTGCTTTGCAATTTGTGAAATAATTGGCCAGGCAGTTATATGGCTTATCACTTTAAGTTTTCCTAAGTGTGAACACGAGCGATTGTTAACTTGTTTCTCAAACTCCTTTGAGTTTAGTGCCAAAAGTCGATCAATATTTTTATTACTTTCCATCCATACAACTGAAGAGCAAGGGTTCCCTTCAAAATCTGCCAATGGTACAAAGGTAAAAGGACCTCCAGATCGATGAATTTCAATTGAGGCATTTTGGTGAGGTTTTTCGTGAGTAACAATAAATGTTAAAGCTTTCTGGGAAAACTCTGTTCTCGAAATTTTAATTTGAGATTTTTCGCGTATAAATGAATTTCTTCCATCTGCGCCAATAACAAGCTTCGCTTTTATTTGACTTCCATCATCTAGATAAACAAATGCTGCGTCGTCACGTCTTATGAAAGATGAAGTAGTTAAACCAAATTTTAATTCAAGGTTGCTATATTTACTTGCTGTTTCAATGAAAGCTCGACGCAGAAGCCAATTAGGTATATTCCATCCAAAAGGAAGGTCAGAAATATCTGATGATAGAAAATCTTTTGTTGTTTTTTCCTTAGGTGGCCAATTTTCACCTGCTGCATCAATAATCCGCATAATTTCCATTGGTACAGCATATGATTTTAGTTTTCCCCACAAATCCAGTGAGTGCATGAAATTTTGTGCTGGCTGTAAGAAAGCGGTTGTGCGCAAATCAGCACCCGCGTCACTAGCATGGGTGACTGGCTTGTGCGGGTCTATACAAATTACAGAGTAACCCAATGATGCAAAAGATATAGAGGCTAGTAATCCTGCTGGTCCCGCACCAGAAATGAAAATATCTATGTTTCTACTTTTCAAGTTTCAGCCTTATTATGTATCAGAAAAGTATTCAAGCAACTAAAGCTTTAACTTTATCGCTAGGTTCCGAATACTGTTAAATATTTTTAAACTCGCTGTTCGATTTTGAGTAATATTGGAATTATTTACAGCAAAATCGAGCACTTTACTATCCACTATTATACGATGTCGGTAAAACAAATATTGAATACAAACTAGTTTTTTTTGGATTTAAAGTTTCACCGTTAGCTCTTTGTACACAACTGAATTCCTAAATATGTTTTAAATCTGGGGAATGGTTTAGATCTTTAATTTTTTTTGGCTGGCTCTGCTAAGGTATTATCAAAGATTACCAATGTTTCTTCTAGCGGGATTAAGGCGCAGATACTTTTAAGTGATTAGACCCAAATTAAATAAGTATAGTGTCTGGTCTGCTCGAATAAAAATCGTTAAACTAGATTTTTATTCGAGGGATAAGCTTGTCAAATTAGTTTTGATTTTCAAAAACTAATTTTCTGTTGCTATTTCAAGGGATTTTACTTAGTTTTTAAGTTCTAGTTTTGTAGTATAGCTTAACAACAAGTTGCTAGTTAATTATGTATAAACACACAAATAAAGACGCTTATGCTTTAATTCTAGACTCGATTGATACCGGAGACTTTAAACCTGGTGATCGTTTAGTTGAAATAGATTTAGCTGATAAGTTTGGAGTATCTAGGACCCCCATCAGAGAGGCGCTGCAAAAATTAGAAACTCAATCTCTTTTGGAAAGAGATGGGCGAAGTTTAATCGTATCATCGCTGGATCATAATCAGATGGCAGAGTTATATGTCGTTCGTGCCGAATTAGAGGGCTTAGCTGCAAAATTAGCCGCAAAGCATGCTACGGATGAGGAAAAGCGAGTTCTTCAAGACATGGTTGATAATGACCGAAGCTTAATGGCAGAGCCAACTGCGCTTGCAAGAGCGAATCGTAGATTTCACAAGCAAATTCATTTGGCATCTCATAACCGTTACCTTGTACAGCAATTAGATTTAGTTCACAGATCTATGGCACTAATGGCAACTACTTCTCTTGCTGTTGATGGTCGAGGGGAGATAGCTTTGGCAGAACATCAAGCCATAGTTGATGCAATAATTGCAGGTAAAGCCCAGGATGCTTATAACTGTTTAAGGGATCATATATCTGTCGCATATGTAACTAGACTGAAACAAGAATTAAGCGACGATTAATAAGATAGAAAAAAATAATCAGGCATTTAATGATTTTTTGCTTTCAATGTCTGCAGCAAATCGTTCAAATAAATAAAAGCTATCCATAGGGCCCGGACTTGCTTCCGGGTGATGTTGAACTGAATAAACGGGTCTTCCAACAAGTTTAATTCCACAATTTGATCCATCAAAAAGAGATACGTGAGTTTCCTCAACGTTATTTGGTAAAGATTGGGTATCTACTGCAAAGCCATGGTTCATTGCTGTGATCTCAACTTTTCCAGTTGAAAGATCTTTTACTGGGTGGTTCGCGCCATGATGGCCGTGATTCATCTTAATTGTTTTAGCACCTAGAGATAATGCTAACATTTGATGACCGAGGCAAATACCAAATATTGGTAAATCCGGAACCTTCAATAAGTTTCTAATCATATATACAGAATACTTACCCGTAGCTTCTGGATCACCTGGGCCATTTGATAAAAAGACACCATCCGGATTGTAAGCTAGCACTTCTTGAGCAGTGGCAGTTGCCGGTAAAACAATAACTTCACATCTAATGGCTGCTAGGCATCTGAGTATATTCTCTTTAACCCCAAAGTCTATAACGACAACTCGAGCTTTGTTTTCAGCAATTTTACTATACCCTTTAGCCCATTTCCAACGGTCTTGTGTCCAATTATACGTAGTGCCGGCGGTAACATTCTTAGCTAGATCAAGACCTGAGATTCCTTCAAATCGTTTAGCTTCTTTAATGAGAGCATCTGTATTAAATTTACCATTTGGATTATGTTCCAAAGCAACGTGTGGGGCTCCTTGCTTTCGTATAATTCGCGTTAGCCTTCTGGTATCAACTCCACCAATAGCTATAAGTTTATTGCTTTCTAACCATTCAATTAGATTTTGTTTTGATCTCCAATTGGAAGCCAAAGTTGGACACCACTTCACTACCATTCCACACGCAAACGGTTTGCTAGCTTCATTATCCTCAAAATTCACTCCAACGTTTCCAATATGGGGAAACGTAAAAGTTACAATTTGGCCAGCATAAGAAGGATCTGTCAAAATTTCCTGATAGCCAGTCATTGAAGTGTTAAAACATAATTCTGCAGTCGTTTGGCCCGTTAATCCAAAGCCTTCACCAAAAAAAACTGTTCCATCTGACAGAGCGAGACAAGCCGTTGGCTTGATCCCATAAGAACCTTGCATCTTTGATTCTCCAGTGTGTAAATCGACGAGACCGTATTCTCACTCATTATAATGGTCAAGCTTGAGTTTAATTACATGTTAATTTAATTATGTGGTTGTTGATGCTATAGTGTTAGAAGAAAAGAAATTTTTTTGCCTTTCTTGGAGGATAAAATGTCGCTTCGAAATGAAATAAATTCTGCAATGAAGGAAGCTATGAAAGAAAAGGCTCAACTGCGATTATCGACATTACGATTGATAAATGCTGCAATCAAAGACCGGGATATTGCTGCTCGGGCGGAAGGGGTTGAGGATGGGGTTGATGATTCCGAAATACTAGCAATTCTAGGAAAAATGACACGTCAACGTCAAGAAAGTGCTAAAACTTATGAAGAAGCTGGTCGCTTGGATTTGTCTGAGAGAGAGCTATCAGAAATACAGGTGATTGAGTATTTTTTGCCACGTCAACTCTCTGTTGATGAGATAGAGATAGAAGTAACTAAGGTAATAGATGAACAGGGTGCTTCTTCTATACGAGATATGGGTAGGGTAATGGCGTGTTTAAAAGAGAGGTTCACTGGTCAAATGGACTTTGGAAGTGTTGGGCCAATCGTTAAGAAAAAACTGTCCAGTTAATTGGATTGAAATTTCTTAATAACCTTTACCAGTTCGTTATAAAGGTGTTTTCTTTCTGGTTCTGATAAAAAAGATCCTATTTCTACAACGCGCCCACTGCCCGACAAGGTAATATAATTTGGTACGGGTCCGCCACTTTCATGCAGAGACACTTTAGTCCAATATCTATTGCATTCCCAGATTTGATGTTTCCCATCTGGGTTTTGCCTAGTGAGTTGGCAGAGTTCTGCCGTTATCGTCAGCTTTTCTAAGATATTTCGGTCTTTATAATTTTTTCTTAATGCGTACCAAACGGCAGCAAGCATAACGAACAAAAAGGTAAAAACTACCCAGAAATATTTAGTTCCAAGCAGTATATATAGTGGGAAATTTAACATCAGAAATGTAATTAAAATGAATATTGCAAAGCCTTTATTTGGAAGCGAGCTGTATGGCCACAGTTCAACGCAATGGTTGTACTCTTCTTCTTTACTCCAAATATAAGGCATCCATTAATCAAAAATTATATATGTTTTCCGCTGATTTTAAATCCTTTGTCTTAACCTTTTCAAAACTAAAAAGATTTATCTAATGGACTTCTGACTTATCCCAATCCCTTTGCTCTGGCAAAATTTCGAAAGTATGTTCTGGAGGTGGAGAAGGTAATGTCCACTCAAGTGTATCGGCATACTCATTCCAGGGGTTTGCAGCATTTTGGCGTACACCGAAGAACAGTGAATAAAATATAATACCAAAAAAGAACAGAAATGACGCGAAAGCAAGGAAAGCCCCATACGAAGATATTACGTTCCAATATGCAAATGCCTCAGGGTAATCGATATATCTTCGCGGCATTCCCTGACGCCCTAAAAAATGTTGTGGAAAAAATGTCAAGTTGGACCCAATAAACATCATCCAAAAATGTAATTTACCTGCCCACTCAGGATAAGCGCGTCCAGTCATTTTAGAAAAGTAAAAGTAAATACCGGCAAATATTGCAAAAACAGCTCCCAGCGACATTACGTAGTGAAAGTGTGCTACAACATAATAAGTGTCGTGATACGCACGATCAACGCCTGCTTGCGCTAATACAATTCCTGTAACTCCACCAACAGTAAAAAGGAATAAAAACCCAAAAGCCCACAGCATAGGTGTCTTAAATTCTATAGATCCACCCCACATTGTTGCAATCCAAGAAAAAACCTTAACACCGGTAGGTACTGCGATAACCATCGTAGCTAACATAAAATATGACTGCTGTGTTAGTGACATCCCTACGGTATACATATGGTGTGCCCACACTACGAAACCTAAAGCACCGATGGCTATTATAGCCCAAACCATTGGCAAGTAACCAAAAACAGGCTTTCTTGCAAAAGTTGCTATAACGTGGCTTATTATACCAAATCCTGGGAGAATAATGATGTAAACTTCAGGGTGCCCAAAGAACCACAAAATATGTTGATAGAGAATGGGGTCGCCGCCGCCAGCAGGATCGAAAAATGTTGTTCCAAAATTTCTATCCGTTAGCAACATTGTAATTGCTCCCGCCAGAACGGGCAAAGCAAGTAAAATTAACCACGCAGTGACGAAAATGGACCATGAAAATAATGGAACTTTGAACAAGGTCATTCCCGGAGCGCGCATATTTAAAAATGTCGTTATCATATTTATGGCGCCAAGAATTGAGGATGCCCCAGATACATGGACCGCGAATATAGCTAGGTCCATAGACATTCCACTCTCATTAACTGACAATGGAGGGTATAATACCCATCCAACACCTGAACCTAATTGGCCATTACCTCCGGGCGACAATACTGAACAAATGGCTAGCGAGGTACCCGTAACGTACAGCCAAAAAGAGAGATTGTTCATTCTCGGAAAAGCCATATCTGGAGAGCCAATTTGAAGTGGCATAAAGTAATTCCCAAAACCGCCAAACAATGCTGGGATGACTACAAAAAACATCATCAAAATACCGTGACCGGTAATTAACACGTTCCACAAATGCCCATTT
This sequence comes from Paracoccaceae bacterium, assembly GCA_902635985.1. Classification (GTDB taxonomy): domain Bacteria; phylum Pseudomonadota; class Alphaproteobacteria; order Rhodobacterales; family Rhodobacteraceae; genus Salinivivens. Next base: position 64,171 of record CACPPZ010000004.1, on the reverse strand, counting down.
GGAGTACATTCGCCAACAGCAGCGGCGGTTAAACGCGCACCTTCCAAACACATGTATTGAACACCAGGGTCCATCAGTTCCAGACGCATGTAAACGGTGAAAGTAACAGCAATAAAGCCCACGAAAGCAGAAACTACTAAATACAATATTCCTATATCTTTGTGGTTAGTTGACATAAACCAGCGAGTGAAAAACCCTCTATCGTCAGCATGTTCGTTGCCTTGAATGGCTGCGTCTGCCATATTATTCTCCTCAATTAAGGCAGATAAATTCTCTGCCTTGCCCCTATTGAATCATTTGACTACTTTGTAATCAAATTCTAGCTAGTTAACAATGCTCGTAATTGCCGCATGTGAGTTTATTTATAAAGCTTTAAAAAGTTACTTTTCAGGGCAAGGTCAAAGTCATCCATAGTTACAGAAACGCCTAAATCTTTAAGGCTTGTTACACCAAAATTTTCTGCTCCGCATGGAATGATTCCTGAAAAATGGTTCAAGTTTGGATTTATATTGATCGAAATGCCGTGGAACGACACCCATTTTCGCAACTTGAGACCTATTGCAGCTATTTTTTCTTCTACAAAAACGCCATCGGCACCCATCGCTTTATCTTTTCGGCTAATCCAAACTCCAACTCGATCGGGTCGTATTTCTCCCTCAATATTGAATTCTTGAAGTGTTGCGATAATCCATTTTTCTAAAAATTCAACAAAACTTCTCACATTGCGTTCGCGCTTGTTTAAATCGAGCATTACGTATGCGACTCGTTGACCTGGTCCGTGGTAAGTGAATTTGCCACCCCGTCGAGTTCGATAAACTGGAAAGCTATCTTTATCCAACAGGTCTTTTTCTTTCGCAGAGGCCCCTCCAGTATAGAGGGGGGGGGGTGTTCCACTAGCCAAATGAGCTCTTTTTTCTTATCGGATGCAATATCAGAAGCGCGAGATTCCATAAAGTTTACAGCAAAATTATAATCTACTAATTCATTACTTTTTAACCATTCCACCATGAATTGAGTACCTACAGCTCTTATCTCTATATTATAGTTTAAAAAATTAGTTGAATATTAAACTTGTCTAGCATTTGTTTCTTTTGCCTCCGCAAGTTAATGATCAAACAAATAGAAATATAATTGTTAGTAAATGATAGTTTATAGCTTCACAATTCAAATAATTTTAGATAAACGCGATTAAGTGCGGTCGTGGCGGAATTGGTAGACGCGCAGCGTTGAGGTCGCTGTTCTGTAACAAGAGTGGAAGTTCGAGTCTTCTCGACCGCACCAAAGTGACGACTATTGATCGACAGTCTACACTATATAAATATGATTATATTTTAAGTGTCGGTCGATTATACCAGACAAATAAAGACAAACTTTAGCGCAAACTATCCTGTTTAACGCAAATTTTTTTGTTATTTTAATTTCAGTTAATAGGTAGACAATCAAACCTTTTTATTCCTTTACAGAAAAGTCCTGAATATTTTGGAATTACAACTTTTTTATCAGACACGTAAAATGAAAAGTCTTTTTTAGTAATATTATAGGCGACAAATCCATTTTGGTGTCTCTTGATGCCTACACCGGATTTTAGCTTCTGCCCTTGCTCCACAGGTTTACCAATATCAAAGTAATAAAAATCATAAAATGAGTGAGTTGTATCTGCATCTTTCTGGTTGTTATCCGCAAATGTGATATATCCATTCTCGGGAATAACGACGCTCATAGCTGTTAGAGTTTTAGCTATTCTAATGTTAAAGCTGTTCGAATGCGCTTTTGTTCTTCCCTTTCTCCACCCTTCTAACGCGATTAATTTTGGATATTGTAAATTTTTTTGGTAGTACTCTAGAATACTTTCGATCATTGAATACTCTGGCTTTGAATAAAGCTCTTGAGTATTTTGATATTTACGTAGCTTATACAACTCAAGAAATACACCGTTTAAATACGGTATTGTTGCCTTTTCTTTATGGTGATTAACATTTCCCATGATTATTTTATTTGAGCCGATTTTTTCTCTCACAGCCTTAACGATATTGAGGTGTGCTTTATCTACCGTCGCTGCATCATAGCCAGAGCCATATTCATGCTGGTTATGCCAATAATCAAATAATACTCCATCAGCGTAATATTTTTTTATCTCATTATCTGCAATTTCTGCAATGAAAGCAGGATACTCGGGATGATTTAATTTGATTACTTTATCAACACCTGAGTACTTTTCTTCTTGCACACTCCCCCAATTTTTTGAAGTGACGAACTTTTCGATACCAGGATATTTAAACGTTTTACGGTTTTCTGGAAGATATGCTGCGAAATGTTTTATAGCACGTAGAGTAACTGCTTTTTCTGAATACTCAGAGCCCCAGCCAGTCCAAGCTAAGCTATATTTTTCAAATCCTAATTCTTTTTTTTGCCATGGTCTAAAGACATTAATTGTCTTTCGATTATTCAATTTCTGATTTATAGAAGCTTGCTTGCCCTTAATTTTCCTGTCCTCGGCAAAATACTCGAAGAAACCCGGTTTTCCATGGAACATTCTTGGTTTGGGGCCGGAAATGCTTTCTCGCATTTCAAAAAAATCAAACGCTGTTATGGTGCCATTCCAATTTAAATTCTTTTGCTTAAAATAACTTACGATCGCTTTTTCGGTTTTAGATCCAAACTGCCCATCTACAGGACCAGGATTATATCCTAATGTCTTTAAATGTGATTGAACGTCGTAAACATATACTCTTGACACCTGTAGTGAACAAAAACTTCCAATGTTTTTGATTTCATGCAACCTCTCCTGCTGTCCAAAAAATTCTTGTATTTCTTTTCTTTGTGCTGATGCGAGTGCCGTCTCTAAAGCCTTTGAAACTAATTTGTCATCTTTGAGCAAAGGACATATCTTTATTAAAATTTTCCTATCTTTGTTGCTGAGCGTGTTAAACCTTTTCCCAAAAAACCCGTTTGACTCATATTTTTCTTTCGACTTGATAGAAATTCTGCTGCGGGATATTTTGGGAGGCTCTTGATAGTTCATTGAAATTAAAGATATTGGTTTTAAACCTAAAAAAGAAATATCAATATTCAAATTTTTAATAGGATTTCTGTCATCAATTTTAAAATCGTTTAAAGTTATTTTGAGAATTGAGCTAGGTTCAATTAGGTTGAAACTGACATCAGCGATCGTTGGACTTTGCTTTTCGCCTGCGGACACTTCGAGATAAAAAATAAAGCAAAAAAACGTAAAAAGTGTAAAACTAAAGTTTTTCATTCTACTAATCTCACACGTATCTTGAAATGAATCAATTAGCGATTGATTTTAATCTATGAGCTTATTTGCTACAATAATTGGTTAAATTTTGGCGCAAAATAAAACGCAAAAATTTTTTGTCGATCGCTGTTTTATAAATACTTTCAATGTCTTAGATTGGGGTATGAACAGTATCGACCGCACCAAGATAGCAAATAATTTTTTAAAATCTGCAATTTTCCAATTAAGACGTATTTATATACCTAACCCAAAATTAGTATCCAAATACTGGCAGTAAATACCGTCGCTACCGTCCCGAGAAGTATTGAGCTTGCTACAACTGGTTGAGCTTTTTTACATGTACTGGCGAAAAGAAAGGCATTAATTCCCGGTGCCATTGCGGCGGTAATAACTGCCGATCTTATTTGGTCTAGTGTAAGTGATGAACTTGTGCTTGCAAAATATACTAGAGCTGGATGGATAATCATTGATACAAAAATAATAAAGCATATTGTCAGGCTATCACCCTCTGGACGGTACTGATACAAAACACCACCTAGAGCAAAAAGAGCAGTTGGGAGTGCCGCTTCTTTTACTATACTCAATCCACTCCAAATTGAAAATGGTATGGGCAATCCAAAAATATTTACTAGCAAGCCTGCAAATATTGCAATAATTAAGGGGTTTTTAAAAACTGAACTGAAAATGTGATTCAAAGACTTTTTTAAGTTAAGTGCCTTATTGCTTTCCTGAAAAAATTCCATCGACAGAATACCAATTAGATAACAAAAAGGGGCATGAAATGCTATTATGGCATAATTTGACCCTAACGATGCCGGTCCATGGGCGTTCTCCATAATAGGTAAACCAAGCAGTATCGAGTTGGAAAAAAGACAGGTAAATCCGATGCAAATAGATTCTTCCTTATCTCGATTAAAATAAAAATATGCAGCCAGAAAGCCAATAATAAAGCAGGCTAGGGCGCCAAGATAAAAAGATACAAGCAGCCGTAAATTAAAATACTCGCCAATCTCAATTTTTGCTATAGCGTAAAATAAGAGACATGGAATTGCAAAATTTTGGGCGAAGGTTGTTAAACCATCTATGTTTTTGGCATTTAACCACTTATGCCAAACTGACAAGTATCCGGTTCCTATTACAAGAAATACAGGCAGAATAACTTTAAGAAAAACTTCCATAATTCATTCCGAAAATCCAAAATCTAGGACCATACCATCAAAGGCAGGTTCAACATTTTTTGGTGTTTCGTTCATTAGTGTTTCGTAGTCTAGATCTACATGCATATTTGTTAAAAAAGCTTTTTCAATTCCTGATTTTTTGATCCACTTTAAGCTGTTTTCCAGATGTGAGTGAGATGGGTGCGGATTACGTCTAAGAGCATCTAGAACCCAGCATTTTGCCTTAGCTACTTCATCCCAAGCCTCTTTTGACATCTCCGAAACGTCTGGAAGATATACTAGTGGTCCAATCCTAAAGCCGAGTGCGGTCATATTTCCATGCTTCACTTGAAAAGGAATAAAAGTGACGGACCCGCCTTCACCTTCTACGACGGTAACACCTTCGAGGGTATTCAAATTTAAAATTGGGGGGTAGGGGGACTCTGTAGGTTGAACAAAAGCATACTTAAAACGTTCTATCAGGTCGTTCTGCGTAGATTGATCGGCCCAGACATTTATTCGGTTTCGCATATTAAAAAAAATCATCCTAAGATCATCTAGCCCATGTACGTGATCTGCATGTGAATGGGTATATATAACACCATCGAGAGAGCCTACTCCTGCATCCAAGAGCTGATTTCTCATATCCGGAGAAGTGTCGACTAAAACTTGCGTTGCACCATTTTTATTTAGGCGCTGAACCAAAAGAGAGCATCTTTGCCTATTATTTTTTGGGTTTTTTGGATCACAGTCTCCCCAGTTACCTCCGAGACGGGGCACGCCGCCAGATGATCCACAACCTAGGATAGTGAAACGAAGCCTATCCATTAAGACATTCCATTATCGAGGACTTTTTTGAACAGCGAGTTAAAATTCTTTTCTGTTTGCAACGCAAAATCTTCATAACTAAGTTCACATATTTCAGCGCCAATTCTTGCTGTGTTAACAACGTAAGCGGGTTGATTTCTTTTGCCTCTAAAAGGGGGAGGAGCGAGGTACGGGCTATCTGTCTCTACTAAAATACGGTCTACTGGCACCATTGAGAAAATTTCACGTAATTCTTTACTTTTAGGAAATGCAGCAATTCCTGACATGGAAAGATAAAATCCAAGGTCGATAGATTTAACGGCAAGTTTTTTTGACGAAGAAAAGCAATGCATGACGCAGGAAAAAGGAGAGTTTTTGAATTCACTTTCCAGAATCTCTGCAATATCAGTATCTGCATTTCGGGCATGAATTATGAGTGGTAAGTTTGTTTGCTGTGCAGCATTTATATGAATTTCAAGGCTTTTCTTTTGAATAGTAGCTGTATCAGATGTATAATAATAATCTAGTCCAGTTTCTCCGATAGCAATGAATTTTGGATGTTTACTGATTTTAATTAATTCATTTAAATCAGCCAATGGCTCAGAGGAAACACTCATCGGATGGTTCCCTGCAGCATAATAAACTGCTTCGTAGTCCTCCGACATTTTCCTAACTGATGGTTCATTTCTGAGTCTTGTGCAGATGGTAACCATTCTATTTACACCATTTTCTCGGGCAGCATTTATAACTTCTGAAAGATCCTCATTAAAATCTGGAAAATCCAAGTGACAGTGGCTATCGCTAATGCTTGGCTTACTATTCATTTGTAATCCTAGTCCGATAAATTGTTTGGTAACATTCTTCCAAATAAATGAATGCATCTAGAATGAGGCTTTCAATATCGATGTTCAGAAGGTAGCCTTTATTTAATTTCGCAAGGGAGATGTTAGCGGCCTCAGACCATAAACGAGCACTTTTAAGGTTTGGGCATAAACTCTTCATAATTTTTGCTTCGTTGTCAGTAACACTTGGTAATACAGGTTTTTGCATTACTCCCGTTTTGCATAGACGTGAGAAAAAATGTTGCATCATCTCTATGAAAATTTCAAATTCACTCGGTTTTGCCTTGGCAAAATAGTTTTGGCTCAACTGTAATATTTTATTTGTATTTAGATTTGGCAGTGATGAGGCTAAATTTAATATATCTCTGTATAAATTGAGACAGTTGGAATTTATTAACCTGCAGGCAGCGCCGGCAGAACCCTTGGATAAAATTGAAAGTGACACTTCGTCTGACGGTTCTATTTTGCATCCTATTGCTGTCAAAACTGCTCCCAGATCGGTTTGGTCAAGGTTCGAGAATGATAATTTTTGGCACCTTGACTTTAAAGTAGGTAATAAAAGGTTTGGCTGGTGAGATATCAATAAAAATATAGTATTTTTTGGTGGTTCCTCGAGTAATTTAAGGAGAGCATTACTTGAGCTTTTATTCAGATCATCTGCTGTATCAATGATTATTATTCTCTTACCCCCGTCAGCTATTGAAAGTGCGCAGTAAGATTGTAATTTACGAACATCTTCGATTGAAATGTTTTTGAAAAACGCTTTCCTTTTTTCGTTATATCCCCGCCTAACAATATAAACTCTCTGTTCGGATCCTGAGATAATTCGATTTAAAGTATTGCCACTTTGTGGCTCTAATATTGAGTTTATATTAGTCTCGTTAAGATCGATTTTTAAATCGGCTGGTTGATATTTTGTGGTTAATAAAAACTTTGCAATTAGCCATGCAAAAGAAGCTTTGCCTATTCCCATATCACCGGCCAATAGCCAACACTGAGGAAGTCTATTACTCGCAAAGGAACTTAAAAAGCTGAGTTTTTGTGAACTATGTCCGATTATTTCATTTGCTAGCATCGGGTGAGGTGCACCAGCTATTTTGTCAGAAAAAAAATAATTTAGTTCATCGTTCATAAATCAACCAATTTCGTGAAGTCGTTTGCGTATATTTTCTGCAACTTCCGCCTCGGTTCTATTCCCGTCGATTACCATAAACCGATTAGGAAACTCATGTGCTAAAGACAAAAACCCTTTTCTCAGTTTAATTTGCATTTCTACTCCAAAGTCCTCAAATCTGGCTTCATTGTTTGAACGCTCAATTGCTCTTGCCAGGCTGATGTTAGGGTCTAAATCGATCAAAACAGTAATATCTGGCTGTCGAGGTATGATAGCAGAATCAAGCTGATCAACTAAGTCTCTTAAATCACCGCGCGTAACACCTTGATAAACCCTTGTTGAATCTGAGAAGCGATCACAAATGACGGCTAATCCATTCTCGAGTGCAGGTAAAATGGTTCTCTCCAAATGATCTCGCCTAGCTGCTGTGAATAGTAATATTTCAGTTTCAGCCGACCATCTATCGGTATTACCTGTAAGGAGTAAATTACGAATTTCTTCTGCTCCGTCCGAGCCACCTGGTTCTCGCGTTAGCAAAATTTTGTGCCCACAAGCAATAAGTTCCTCACTTAAGATTTTTGCCTGAGTAGACTTTCCACATCCATCTATCCCCTCAAAGCTTATGAATTTTCCACTCAAATTCAAAATGCAGCCTCTTGGCTTTGGTTAATCGAACGGAGAATAAATTTAGCAGCGGAGAAAACTTTTTCTTTAAACCCGCCAATTCCAATATTTTCTGCAGCAACCAGTGGAATTTTAAAAGTTGGTAAATTAGGCCTCGAAATAATTAAATTTCCAATGGTCGAACCTTTCGATAGTGGTGCCTTTATGGGGGTTTTAATTTCTGCATTAAAATTTATGTCATCGCCATCAAACACCGGCACTAAAAGATCTAAATCTTCAGCAAGGGCAAGCCCCACTTGCGCAGAAGCACCATTCCATACTGGCGCGAACCCAATTACATCGTTTTTCCTGCCGTATTTTTTTTGAGTGAATTGCCTAAAGGCCCAATTTACGATTGCTTCTGCTTCATCAGCTCTAACACTTTGACTTCTCAATCCTGTAACTACGAAAATAACTCTTCGCTCACCCTGTATGGCAGACCCAACAAGTCCATAACCGGCCTCGCTAGTATGACCTGTTTTTAGTCCATCTGCACCAATTCCCAAGCCCAAAAGAGGATTTCGATTTCGAGTATTGGCAGCCGCGCGACCATCAAATTCAAACGTGTCTTCAGCAAACATTTTATAATATTCTGGGAAATCAGCTACTATTCTATTTGCTAGGATGGCGAGATCCTTGACACTCATTTTGTGTTCAGGATGTGGCCATCCGTTTGAGTTTGCAAATACTGAGTTCATCATGCCCATTTTTTTTGCTCGTCTTGTCATTAAGTCCGCAAAACCTTTTTCGGTGCCATCAGGCGATAAGGCTTCGGCTAAAACAACGCATGCATCATTGCCTGACAGAACAATAATTCCGCGTAGTAGGTCTTCTACGGTGACTCTATCACTAGTATTTAAAAACATCGTTGATCCGCGATATTTGACTGCAGCGTCCGAAACAGGGAGTTTTTCTGTCAGTTCTAGCCTGCCTTGGTTAAGATATTCAAAGGCCATGTAAAGGGTCATTAGTTTTGACATTGATGCTGGTGGTAACGGTTGGTCCGCATTTTTTTCAAGAAGTACCGTGCCGGTAGTTTGATCTAAAATATATGCAGCCTTTGCTGATGTTTCGAAGGATAGCGCTTTGCCAGTCCACAAAAATGTACTCAATAACAGAAACGTCATCAAAAACTTAAAAACAGGTGACAACTTATTTTGATACAGCATACGCATCACCGAAACCCACAGCCTTTACTTTTTGCAGAAGTGTGGATCGTTCATTCATATTATTAGCTGGTCCTACAATAACTCGCCAGAAGGTCTTATTTCGGCTCGATTGCTTTTTGACGGTTGGCTGGATATTTAGCTGATGCATAACTTCAGCCGTGTTTCTAGCATTTTGTTCAATACTAAATATACCAACTTGAATATATGGTTTCGCTAAAGTGTCAGCAGTAGGGTTTTGAGAAGTTGTACTCTGGTTTTCGATTTTTTCTTTTGATGTGGCGCCATTTTCAATATTTTTAATTTCTGCTTTACTTTTTATCGACTTTACCGTTTTGAGAGCTCTTAGTGCAGTTACAGAAATTATTCGGTTTTCATCTGCTTTGATGCCAAGAGATGCGGCGGCCTCAGATGATAGCAGCATTCTTTTTTCATCAGTATCACTGCTTCTATTAAAAATTGCTCCGATAACAGAACTATTTCCATACTTATCCTTAATTATAACCCTCGTCGGTTGATCAATGTTTGGATGCGTTATCCAGACTCCCCCTAGTGAAGATTGACCATCCCAATACGCTAATCCCTCTGCATTGAATATTTCAGGAGCCTCTACATCATTTTCCTTAAATTCGATACCCAAAGGTTTAGATGATTTACCTACTATCTCATTACTTGCAGACTGACACCCCGCTAATAACAAGCTTAACAATGAAATTTTTGTTACGTTTTTAAAATTATGCATTTGTTTACCCAAGAAAAGTGCTGCCGATTTGTTTATAGCTTGTAAGCTTGATGGTGAAAAGGTGTAGGATTTCAGTTCAAGCAAAGAACTATATCTTTATGCTTTAAGAATCAAAAATTTTTCGATAATTGAACGGAAGTCGGAGGAGTGGCAGAGTGGTTGAATGCACCGGTCTTGAAAACCGACGTGGGTTAACGCCCACCGTGGGTTCGAATCCCACCTCCTCCGCCATTATCTGATTATTCAAGCTTGGTTCCAGTAACAGGGGTAACTGTCGTAACGTAATCAGATTTGGCTTTAAAAAAATGTATTATTCTATGCATTTAGAAGTTATCGAAATTATATATTGCTAACTCTTCTACTGAACTATGAAGGACTGCTTTATTTGATAGATAAAATTTTAAAGGAGCAAACTATGTCAATGCACGAAAAACTTAATGCCACAATGAGTAACAGAGACACAAATGCTTATGCAGAACTACTTCACGAGGACTGCGTATTTGTTTTTCATAAAAGTGGTAACGAATTTGGTAAAAAAGAATGGATCTCTATGGTAGAGGGCATGATGAGTAATGAAAAGTTTGTTAACGAGTCATCTCGCTGTGTTTATGAAAATGATGAAATATTAGTTAGCCATGACTTTATGTCATACCCTGACGGCACAAGAGAAGCAGTTATGGGTGTCGCAAAGCTCAAAGATGGCAAGATCATCCGCTTTGAAACAGGTGCAACTTTACTAGATTGAGTTAAGTTTAATTGGCTTTTAAAATGTTTGAAACTGTTGACGCTTTTCAAGCTTCTTTGAATGGCCTAACAAAAAGAAATGAACCTCTTTTTAAAGCAGCTTTCGAACGTCAGAAACAGCTTACAAAGCCTCCAGGATCTTTAGGAAAATTGGAAGAATACGCTTGCTTTATGGCTGCTTGGCAAGGCAATGAAAGACCCGAAATAAAACTTGCTCAAGCTCTTGTATTTGCAGGCAATCATGGCGTCTGTAACCAGGGCGTAAACCCATTTCCTCAAGAAACCACAATGGCGATGGTCGAAAATTTTCGTAATGGAGGCGCTGCAATTAATCAGCTCGCTGCGCACAGTGATGCCGACTTGGATATAATCCTGTTATCGGGTGGGCAGGCAACTGCAGATATTACTGTTGGTCCCGCCATGAGTGAACAGGAGTGTCTTGAGGCCATTAATCGTGGCGCTGAAGCAGTCAATTCAAAATCCGATATTTTATTATTGGGCGAAATGGGAATAGGTAACTCAACAATTTCATCCGCTCTGTGTCTAGGCACATTCGGTGGTAAGGGTTTGGACTGGGTAGGAGCCGGCACAGGAAGTAATACCGAGGGCATTTTAAAAAAAGCAAAAGTTATAGAGCGTGCTAGAACCAGTAACCAAGAAAGTTTGAATACTCCATTCGAAATTTTGATGTCCTTAGGTGGACGTGAACAGGCTGCAATCTGTGGTGCCTTGGTAGCTGCGAGGTGCCATAACATACCGGTAATCATTGATGGGTTTATTGCTTCCTCAGCAATCGCTCCTCTAGTATCCGTGGATCAGATTTATGATCACGTGATATTTGCCCATCAAAGTGCTGAGGCTGGTCATAGCAGGTTACTAAATAAATTGGGAAAAGTACCAATGTTTGATTTAGGCATGCGTTTGGGAGAGGGGTCAGGGGCTGCTTTAGCGTTGAGTATCATTAGAGCGTCTCTTGCATGTCACAATGGTATGGCAACTTTTGCTGAAGCGGGTATCGGATAGTGATAAGAATATTTGCCAATATTAATTTTATTGTAAATTCCTAACTTTGATCTGCACCAAATATTTAAATTATTCGAGTATTTTTGTAATGAATATATTTAGTATAATCCAATAAATAAGGGCACAAATAGTAAGCATCACAGCGATTGTTCCAAACAAACTTTCGGGAAGAAGGGTCGTCATGAGAGATTCTTGATAGTAGAAAAACCACTGACCTTTATCCGCAAAAAACACTTCATGTAAAATGTGGAAAACTTTTCTCGCACCAACTAAAAAGACGCCGCCAGTTATCAAAAGTAAGGTTAAGACCATCGAAGATAATGATAAGAAAGTACTAACTGGTTTCCATAAATATCTAGCCCGTTTTACCTTGTAATAAAAAGAAAACCCATAGAATGCGATTAAAACAAATGATAAAATTAGTACTATTTCTGTAGAAGATACGACTAACCCACTCACATCTCTGAGATGTGTGATCTCATCATCTGTTAGAAATGTATCAATCTTGGCGCCAGAGGGATCAAAATAGCTAATTTTTGCCAACCCTTCACCGTTAGAGTTAATGCTTGAAACAATTTCTCCAAAAATTCTTTCATGCTCTAAGCGTGATGTTATTTCAAAGTTTTCTCTGTTTCGATTTTGAGGGGCGTATTTCTTGATCTGTTCATCAATAGCATGGAATTCATACAAGCGGTCGAAGAAAAAATTTGCTGATGAGAGGGTTTTCCATGCCAAAAATAGGCAAATTATAAATAAGGATATTGATAGTATAGATGTAATAAATATTTTTTTCATGGATATTTCCCGCCACTCATTACTTATTCAATAGTTTGGCCATTCTAAATTATCAACTTATTAAAACGTTGAACGTATTAAATTTTAGTTAACAAGTATATTCACTTCAGTAACCAATTTAGGCCATTTGACTGATTCATTTTTTGCAAAAATTGTTTATTTTCTGATTTATGAATTTTGTATTAATAATTGAATTAGCATTTAGTATACTGAAATATAACACAAATTAAAGTATACCATTGTATTTGTTGACTTTTTGTAGGTTTAAGCTCTTTTTAGGGAAGTATTCAATGAACAGGGAATAGCTATGACAAAAGCCAATACGACCTTCAATTTGGACATTAGAGATGTAGAACTGATTGAGAATGCATTGAATTCTATTATAACGAAACAGTCCTCAACGATAAACAATTCAGCAGATAATCGAAATGCTAAGCCGCAAGAGGATTGTCCAGTAGAAGCTAAAAGTCAGATCGCTGAACTGAGAGATCTGCTGGGGCGTATACACAACCAAAAAATTTGGTACAGACCGAAGAATGCAGTCACCTACATCGGTGGATGATTTTAGTTATTACCGTTGAAGTGATAACTTTCGACTGAAAAATCCCGTGTTGGTATCATCTGATTGTTTCAATAAATCGGTAAATCTGTCGTAAATAACTCGTGGCATTTCAGTAATTTTAGGTGTTGGAACAGTTTTTACATGCGCCTGAAGCATCTCCGACATAGCTACTTTTTTATCATTTACAAGCATTTGAGATTGTAGAATAAATTTCTTTTTGTCTGCATCCAAAAGATTTGTTTTAATTACAAGCTCAGACCCCAGTTTTACCTCGTTTAGATAAAATTTATGATCCTCAATAACAAATATTGTGCATCCAGTACGTAATCTGTAATTCTCATCAAACCCTACCGTATATTGGAAATGATCGACTGCATAGCTAAAGGCCAAACCATAATATGCGTCTTGCATGTGATTGTTATAGTCTATCCAATTTTCCTGAACATTTATTTTAAATATAAATTGGTTTAACATTTAAGAAGCTGTTTCCTTTGCCAGAATGATAGGTAATATCGACGTTGGAATTTTCAAATTTTATATACCGTAGTAGTTAAGTTTACAAAAGAGAGTTAATAAACACAGTGACTGATGGATCTGCAAAAAGAGTTTTAGTGGCTGGAGCCAGCGGTTATATTGGTAGAGCCGTCGTGGCAGAACTTATTGAGTGTGGTTACTTTGTTTACGTAATAGTGAGACAAAATACCAAGTTCGCTCAATCTAATGCAAGTAATCTTAATGTTCTTTCAGTGGATATTGATAAAAAAGAAGACTGGACGCAGCAATTTCCAAAAGTTGATGTTGTCATTTCTTGCCTAGCTAGTAGATCTGGCAGAGCAGAAGACGCAAATTACGTCGACTATGGTTTAAACTCGGATCTTTTGCGTTTTGCGTGTAAAACTAAAGTCCAACATTTTATACTTTTATCCGCAATTTGCATTCAAAAGCCAAAACTTGCGTTCCAATATGAAAAATTAAGATTTCAAAACGAATTGATTGCTTCGGGTTTAAAGTATTCGATTGTACTTCCGACTGCTTTTTTTAAATCATTATCGGGTCAAATAAATCGTATTAAGCAGGGCAAATCTTTTTTAGTATTCGGATCGGGTCGAGAAACTAGCTCACTTCCTATTTCAGAGACAGATTTGGCGAGATACATTAGCAATTGTATAGTTCAAAAAGAATTTTGGAATAAATCATTACCCGTGGGTGGACCTGGACCGGCGATTACCCCTTTAGATCAAGCAGAAATGATTTTCGAAATATTTAATAGACCAAAAAAAATCAAGCATATCTCTCACCGTATATTCGATATACTTATAGCTTTTTTATTACCTGTTTCTGTTTTCTCCAGCAAAATAAAAGATCATATCGAGCTGCTAAAAATAGGTAAATATTATGCTCAAGAGTCTATGCTTTTTTATGATGCTGAGACAGGTTCTTACAGTGCAGAGAAGACGCCACAATATGGTGAAAAATTGCTTTATGAATATTACTGTTCGTTGCGCGATGATCCTCACAAAATACCCGATATGGGTTCGCAAAAGCTATTTAGCTGAATACAATTTTTCAAAGATGATAAAATCTATAAATCCTCTTAAATATTCTACATTTATTTAAACATTTTTATTTAAGTTAAATTGCTTGCCCTTTTAACAGTCTTCGGTTATTTCACGGTAAGTTTACTAATATCGATCGCTGATCCTCATAGGCAGTCTCTCGAATTTGGAAGACTAGATCAACAATGGGTTTACCCCATATGCAAAGGAGAAAGATCGATGGCTACTGGAACAGTAAAATGGTTCAACGGAACAAAAGGTTATGGGTTTATCGCCCCAGATGATGGTGATGCAGATATTTTTGTTCATATCTCACAAGTCCAACAATCAGGTCTAAACGAGCTTCAAGATAATCAAAAAGTGTCTTTTGATGTTGAGGAAGGCCGCAATGGTAAGAACCAAGCTACAAATTTGAAGTTAGCTTAATTTAAGCTGTTACTATTCGCTTTGTAATATAGCATTTTCCTATTCTTCTAAGAATTTTTGCTTTTCAAATTGATCTAAATAAACCATTAAGCCGGGTCCAAGGCTGATCCGGTTATTTGTGTTTTTTTCAAACCTGTTGAAGTTTGAACTATATAAATTGTTTTGTAAGCTTGGGTCGTACACTGTTTTTAGGACATGAGCGATAAATAATTTTGCCGAGCGTTCATTTCTAGAACTTAAAGGCAATATCATTGATCGAGACATTACAGTTGTCATATCTGCTGGATAAATGGCCTAAAAATAGTTTGAAACTATTGTTGATTATGAAAAATAAATCCGAGAAAATTGAGTAAAATTTGAGCCGCAAGGATTGCAGTTGATCCTGAGTGATCATAGTCGGGAGCAACTTCCACTAGATCTATCCCTACAACTTTATTTTGTTTCGATAAATGTTGTAATATTTCGAGGACTTCGTAGTAAAGAAAACCGCCGTGGCTTGGTGTGCCAGTTCCAGGTGCAATGGAAGGGCAAAAAGCGTCTATATCGATGGTTACGTAAACGTTTGAGTCTTTGGGAATTCTACCTACTAAATTTTTTGGTCCTATTTTTCGTGTTTGCCGAACTGATAAAATATCAGAATTCATTGCCTTTGCGTCCTCGTATCCCTCTTTTGAGGTTGAACTTACATTTCTGATCCCAACTTGGGTAAGTCCAGTAACGTATTTTTTTTCTGCAGCCCTTCGCATTGGGTTCCCATGTCCATACTTTACTCCATGTCTTTCATCTACAAAGTCTAGGTGAGCATCTATTTGAAGTATGTGAATTGGGCCAGAATTTGAAAAGGCATTTACACATGGAATGTTTACCGAATGATCTCCACCGAGCACTACTGGTAAAGCCCCAGCTTTCAGGATTGACCTGACCCCCTTTTCAATATTTTTATGACTTTTTATTGTGTCGGTGTGAATTATATCGGCGTCTCCAATGTCCACAATTTTCACATCTTCGGTTAAGTAAGTAACATTATCTTCGTGATCATATGCGCCGGAATGGCCAAAACTGAATAAAGTAGATGCGTCACGAATGCCTCTTGGGCCGAATCTAGCTCCAGCCCGCCACTGCGTTCCAAAGTCGAATGGTGCACCAAGTACCGCTACGTCCGCATTTATTTGGGACCAGTCTGTAACTAACTCGCGTTTTGCAAATGTAGAAACACCAACAAAGGGTAAATTTAATCTACCATTCTCATAACCATGACCCGACATCAATTGCTCCTTCTATTAATTGACATGTTAAGTCGAGGAACGCAGTAAACCAACTAAAACTTGTCTTTATGATCGTAGTCAGAGAAATTATTCTTGCATTGATGGGCTTTTCTGCGACAAAAAATGACTGTATCAAAAGTAGAACTCTGAAAATCGAAAAAGGATTTTTTTGATGACACATAATAGTCTGCTAGATCATAGAGACTGGGGGTTTCCTGTTCCAATTTTTTATGGTCCTGGGCGTATCGCTGAGATCGGTTCGATTTGTAAAAATCTAGAAATTATTAACCCACTCATTGTAACCGACAGAGGAAGTTCGAAGTTATCGTTCATTCAAGAACTGAGAAGTTTACTTTTCAAAGCTGGAATTTCCAGTGAGCTCTTTTTTGAGATTTCCCCTAATCCTGTAGGTGATGAAATTGAAGCTGGTTGTATTGCTTACAGAGACGGAAACCATGACGCTATAATCGGTATTGGTGGGGGAAGTGGTATGGATGGAGCAAAAGCCATCTGCTTAACAGTTAATAATGATTTTGATTTATGGGCTTTTGATTATAACAAACCAGTACCACAGATCGGAAGTTCAGACCTATTTCCAAAGCTAATTATGGTGCCAACAACTGCTGGTACAGGTGCTGAAACGGAAAGTACCGCCATGGTGACGCACGCTGGAAAAGGTATGAAATTTTGTCTAGATCATCCGCAGTTAAAGATTAGTGCAGCAATTCTAGATCCCTCGCTGACACTTGGATTACCTCCTAGTTTAACCGCGTGGACAGGTGTTGATGCATTAACACACGCAATTGAAGCATATATCGTGCCTGATTTTCACCCATTATGTGATGGTGCTGCGATTGAAGCATTAAGGCTAATTGGTAAATATTTAGTAAAGTCTGTCGAGGAACCTGAGAATCTGGAAGCGCGTGGTGGAATGCTGGTAGGATCTTGTTTGGCAGGAATTTCATTTTTGAAAGGTCTCGGCTTTGTTCATGCTATATCTCACATGGTAGGTGCTGAGTACGATACGCAACACGGCTTGACCAACGCAATAGTCTTGCCAGTCATACTTCGCTATAATCTTCCTTTGTTGGATGAAAAGCGCAATCATATGGCTGATGCTTTAGGTATGTCTGACAAAACTAGTGACGGCTTTATTGGAGAAATAGAGGCAAAGCTTGATCTGCTGAATATACCTAAATCTTTAGGTGAAATTGGTGTTCCACTTGAGTGTGCAAGTCGAATTTCTGAAAAAGCGATGCTTGACAGTGCTGCCTCCACTAATCCTGTTAAAGGAGATGTTGCTTCAGTAAAGGCGCTTGTTGAAAAATCTATAAAAAAAGCGCGGTAGTTGTTTTTGTTAGAAACGATCGATTGTAAGAAACTGTTCTTTTTTCTTGTCCAAGTCCCATAAGCCAAAATTAGGAGAAGCTGTTTCATTGTCAGCTTTCAGCCTAGCAGTTTCCGCGTTTGCCAAGTTTGCTTTATGAGATATCTTGTTTGTCGTTGAACTCATCTCGTATTTACGTAATATTTGTTTTTCAGAACGCATTTTAATCTCCTTGTATACAACGCATACGTCAGCAAGGCCTATGCCAGATCAAAAAAAGTTATTTAAATCATAGTGATAAATTTCACAATGTAGTGATTTGATGACTATGCTTGTCAAAAATTACTATTTTATTGTTGTTTCTCCAGTTTAAACTCTAACAAATTTATCCTCGCTTTTAGGTCAGACTGCGAAGATGGCTTCTTTTCAACCACACGGAAAAGACCGAATCTTTGGTAGACCCAAATGTTGATAAGCTAAAAATTTTTCATGCAATTATTATGTTAAGCGTTATAGCTCTGATTTGAAGAAAATTATTTATTAGCCTTACGCAAGGTTACCTAGGGTTCGCCTTGTAAACAATAAGATAGCCGCATAAGTCGTATCTCGGAATTACTACTGTTTTTAGTTTCAAGTTCGCTTTATTTTTAGGCAGAGAGATAAAAATTGTCAAAAAATTATAGTTTCACTTCAGTTTGTTGTATCAAAAGTGCTTTTAAACAAAAAGAAGACGTGGGCCGGACTACTGATAATAAATTAATCGAATATTGTTTTGCACAGAGCTTGGAAATTAACATGGAGCTAATATGAACTTTACAAAGTCATCTTATGGAGAAATGCTTTTAAAAAACCGTCTATTAGCAATTATTTTTCTTTTTCTAATAACCGTTGGAATGTCATATGGTGCTAAAAACCTTTACTTTGACAATGATTATCGGGCATTTTTTGGGAAAACAAATCCACAACTTGATGCTTTTGAACGGCTCCAGAAAACTTACACAAAAATTGATAATGTTCAATTCGCTGTAGAGCCAGAACTAGGCAGTAATGCCAGTTCCGTTCAAATATTGGCAGCTATTGAGGAGTTAACCGAATTAGCTTGGCAGATTCCCTATTCTTTGCGTGTCGACAGCATATCTAACTATCAACACACAGAGGTGGATGAAGATGATCTACTTGTAGAAGATCTTTATGGATATGCGGAAGAGCTAACCGAACAAGAATTAAAAGATATACGTGCAATAATTACCACCGAACCCTCAATAATTGGTCGTATTCACGACCCAGGGCATAGATCCACCGCTGTCACAGCTACCGTCCAATTGCCTGGTAAAGATCCCATGGAAGTAGTTGAAGTTGTCGAGGCTGCCAGGATGCTAAAGGAAACAATTGAACGAAATCATGAAGTAAAATTAAGGCTTGGTGGCATCGCAGTTTTCAACAATGCGTTTCTAGAGGCATCTGAAAACGACATGATGACGTTGATGCCTGCTATGTACATGGTCATCTTGATCGTCACCTATTTATTGATAAGATCAATCTATGCAACGGCAATGGTAATACTAATTATTGTACCAAGTATTACGGTTGCTATGGGTTTTGGTGGATGGATTGGTGTAGGATTAACTCCACCGTCTGCGAGCGCTCCAACAGTGATTACAACCTTAGCAGTGGCAGACTCCATTCATTTTCTTGTTACGATGTTTCAGCGAATGAAAGCAGGCCATTGTCAACGTGACTCAATTATTTATAGTTTAAGTGTTAATGGGAAGCCAATTTTTCTGACATCGATAACAACCGCTGTAGGTTTTTTATCTTTAAATTTTTCTGACTCACCACCCTTTCATGACCTAGGAAATATTACAGCAGCTGGTGTGATGGCGGCTTGGCTTTTTTCTATTATGCTTCTTCCTATTTTAATGAGTTTTGTGACTGTAAAACCTAAAGAAACACTAGGTTCGCTCAATAAGTATATGGGTATAATTGGGGAATTTATTTCATCAAAATATAAGGCTGTTCTGGTAGTATCAATGATCGTGTCAATTCTTATAACCGCGGCAATTACAAGGAATGAAATTAACGATGATTTTCTGAAGTATTTTGATGAAGATATAACGTTCAGATCAGATACTGATTGGATAAGCCAAAATTTAACTGGTTTAAATCAAATACAATTTGATATGCAGTCAAAAAAGCCAAATGGTATAAGTGATCCCGAATTCTTAAATAAGCTCGAAACATTTTCTAACTGGGCCCGCAACCATGAAGTGGTCACAAATGTGCAAAGTATAACAGATGTGTTTAAGCGTCTGAATAGAGACTTAAATGGAGGGAGAGAACAGTTTTATCGGGTACCAGAGAGTCGTGAGCTATCTGCGCAGTATCTATTACTCTATGAATTATCGCTTCCGTTCGGCTTGGACCTCAACAATCAAATTGATATTGATAAGTCGTCAACTCAAGTCATTGTTACTATTGATGATCTAACTACCAATCAAATAAAAGCTTGGATCCAAGAAGCAGAAACTTTTCTAGAAAGTGAGCTTGGAATGGATGCAGTTGCAGCAGGCCCCACTGTGATGTTTTCGTACATAGCTGAAAGAAATATTCAGGGCATGTTATGGGGGACTTTGTATGCTGTTTTGATCATTTCAGGAATTATTCTGATTGCTTTGAAGGATCTAAGGCTTGGACTTTTAAGTCTCGTTCCTAACTTGCTTCCGGCCGCATTAGCTTTCGGGGTATGGGGCTTATTTGTTGGGCAAGTAAACATGGCAGTGGCTGTAGTGACTGGTATGGCGCTTGGAGTAATTGTGGATGATAGCGTACATTTTCTCACAAAATATCAACTGGCACGAAAAAATGAAAATCTATCTGCCGAAAGAGCGGTTGTGTCTGCTTTTAGTGGGGTCGGTACTGCATTGCTGGTAACAACGATTATTTTAGTTGCTGGTTTTGCTATTTTAGCACAGTCAAGTTTTGGACTTAACAGTGCCATGGCTAGCTTAACAGCTATAGCATTATTTATGGCTTTGGTAGCGGACTTAACAATATTACCTGCATTACTCATACTATTAGATAGAAAAATGAACAAAAGTAATGCTCAAGAAAATGTTGTTACTGCATAATTGTAAAAGGAATATATTATGAAATTCGTGCAAATTATTTTTATAGCTTTAATTTCCTGTTTATTTGCAGCTAACGTTTATGCTTCTGATAGGAGGGGCCTTGAAATAGCGACAGAGGTAGATGTCAGAGATAATGGTTTTGGGGACACGACATCGACAATGACCATGACCTTGTTTGATCAATATGGGAACTCAACTTCCAGGAAGATCAGAAATAGAACCCTAGAGGGCACAGATGAAGGTGATTTGTCACTGGTTATTTTTGACACTCCAGCTGATGTTAAGGGTACAGCTTTTCTCTCCCACACAAAAAAATCAGGGTCAGATGATCAGTGGTTATACTTACCGGCCCTGAAGCGTGTAAAGCGTATTGCCTCATCGAACCAAGCGGGACCGTTTATGGGGAGCGAGTTTGCATATGAAGATATCTCGAGCCAGGAACTTGAAAAGTATACTTATAAGTACTTGCGTAATGAGGCATATAACGGGTTGGACTGTTTTGTAGTTGAGTATGATCCTGTAGATCGCAAGAGTGGCTATTCGAAGCAAATTGTTTGGATAGATACAAAAGAATATAGGTCTCATAAAATTGAGTTTTATGACAGAAAAGAAAGCTTGCTCAAAACTTTAGAATATAAGGGTTACTCTCAATATAATGATAAATTTTGGCGAGCGGATGTCTTCGAGATGGAAAATCATCAGACTGGGAAGAGGACGGTATTGGAGTTCGATGATTGGAAATTTCAAACCGGTTTGACTGCGAAAGACTTCAATAAGAAATCGCTTAAAAAAGTCCGTTGATGAGCTCGTTAACAAAAACATTATGTTTGTGGCTGCTATTGGCGATACAAGTTAACGCTGAGACAAATGGTTCACTGGAGATTACAGGATCTTATTATCCCAAGTCTTTAGATGAGAGTTTTGATACAAATATTACAGCAGAAGCGAAAGTTATGGGATATGAGGAGTTATCTCACTTTCAGCTTGTGTATGAATTTATATTTAGAAAAAGTCTAAACGATAGTGGCGTGGATATAGTAGAGCCACGTCAATTTTTTCTTTCGAAGACTTTTGGAGAAATAGACGCATATTTAGGCTATCGACATACTTTTTGGGGGGTCGTCGAAAGTAGAAACCTTGTTGATTTGATTAATCAGCACGACATGGCGGCAGGTATTTCCTCAGATAATAGACTCGGTGCGCCATCCATTTCTTTTGAGACCTATTTAGGTTCTGGAGATTTCCAATATTGGTATATCCCCAGGTTTCGTGAAAGGACATTTAATGAGAAAAATGCTCACCCTGGGTTTGGATTGCCAGTTTTGCCAGCTCAGTTTGCGCACACTAAAGGGTCTAAAGCTCCCGATCATGCTATAAGGTATGGTAATTCAGTTGGCGATATTGACTATGCTCTGAGTGTATTCGATGGAACCGCTCGAGAACCATTAATTCGTGTTGAGGAAATGGGTGGTATCCTTCCATATTATGAGCGAATGCGCTCAATTGGTTTGGAGCTTCAATATACTGGAGACTCGATCTTGTATAAATTTGAAGGCCTGACTGGCACTCAAAGTGAGGAGGATTTTGATGCAGCAGTTATGGGAGCAGAAAAAACTGTCTATTCAATTTTTGAGACACAATGGGATATGGGGCTAATAATTGAATACCAATATGATGATAGAGTTCAGGCTCTAATAGATCGTACGCTTGTCTCAGGACTTCGATTAACAGCAAATGATGAGTTCGACACCAGTCTTCTTGTTCTATATACCGTTGATGATGAATTTAGCCAGTCTCTATTTGGTTTAGAGGCTTCAAGGCGGCTACGTAACGGAATGACCCTAGACTTAAATTATTTACTCTATAAGTCTGACAAACAGAATCTACCATTTTATTCGCTTATAGATGATAGCAAATTAAGCCTAACCCTCGGTTATTACTTTTAAAATTTGGGAAAGCTAACTGGACATTCTCTCAAAATCTTAAATTATCAAGATCTTTGGAGACTATATTATGAGAAATAATGAAATTAAATCTATTGGAGCGGGCGATGAGATTCGAACTCACGACATTTACCTTGGCAACTTGATCTTGGCATTCAAAGATGAATTGGAAAACTTAAGATATTAATAAAATAACCTAATAGATTCATACGGTTATGACGTCTTTTGCAATGTTGTGGTTTATTTACCTTATTCACTGATTCATAAAAGAATCACCTAATTTGGGAAGACAACATTTACCCAATGAAGGTAATTACCGGTCGAAAAGGATTTTTTTATGTCGAGATTATTTACTAAAGAGAGTAGTTTTATGCAGCGGCCCATGGGCTGTAAATTCAGGAGCAGGGAAACCAGCTAAAGCAATCCAGCGATGTTTAAGAGGATCAGCGGATGGAGCGATAGGTCCGATGACTTTAAAAGCTTTTGCAGATCACAATCCAGAAGAGATTATTAAGTATGTCAACGATGTCAGGCAGAAGTATTACGAAAGCCTCAGTACATTTGACGCCTTCGGGCGAGGGTGGTCAGCAAGAAATTAATGTACTATGAAGTCTGCTTTGGAATTGTCAAAACCGTTCTAGTTGGTATGCTTTCCGTTAATCATTTAGAAGGATCGTAAGCATGAAACCAACCAATGTAGTTTCGATGGATTTCAACTCTGCTCAAGCCATGCAGGAGTTTATTGAAACATATGAGCGTGACTCTCCATCGCTATTTCCAGAAGCTGAATTACTTGTGTTGGTTAAAACCGAAGAAGCAAGCCTAATTGCGATTTCTGCTTATCCGACAGAAGAGCACAGAATGGCTGCTAGCGAAACTGCGCAAGGGCGTATTAAAGGCCACCTTGCTCCATTGTTTAAGGAAAGTTTTCGGCTGCTGGGTGATATGGTTGTGCATCACACCCCAAATTCAAAAGCGGCAAGGCCATGATACAGCTAAAGAAAAATAAGTCTCATAATTTCTACATCGAATGTAAGAACGATAAGTGCCGCCACAATGCGATGGTGCCAGTGACTGCTTAGCTTAATATGTATGGTGAAGAAATTACCTCTGATGAAGTTTTAAAACGAGCCGGATGCACACGGTGCGGTTTTCAAGGAAACAATCAAGTGCGTCTGGTTTATGTTGGTGAAAGTGCTTTGGCGCAGACAATAAGTGCAGTAAACAAAGATAGTATTAAAGATTTAGAGAATATTTGGTGAAGGGTAAATGGAAAAAGGCTTCGATATTAGACTATTAGAAGATCGCGACAGAGAGCAATGGCAGCACATCTGGGGAGAATATCTCAGGTTTTATGAAACAAAACTACCCCTCGAAACATATTCCAGAACATTCTCTAGGTTGATCGATAACAATTTTTCAAATTTGAATTGTTTGGTTGCTCATAGTAACGATACTCTGCATGGCCTCGTACATTACATTTTTCATCCCGACGCGTGGGAAACTACAGATGTATGCTACTTGCAAGACTTATTCACACTCAAAGAAATGCGTCAACAAGGTATTGCGACGGCATTAATTCAAGCTGTGTACGAGGCAGCAGATATAAATGGAACTCCCTCAGTGTATTGGATGACACAAGAATTTAATCAAAAAGCGAGAAACTTGTACGACCAAGTCGCGTCAGTAACTCCATTTATCATTTACCAAAGGTAAGTATAGCGACTTACTTTGGGCGAGGGTGGTCAGCACGAAATAAATCTACTTTGAAGTCTGCCTTGGAATTGTCAAAACCGTTCTAGTAGCCCATTTCTTTTTATCAAATCCATCTTCTCACATTCTTTTTGTACTCTTCATATTCTTCACCAAAAATTTCCAGAAGTGCTTCCTCTTCAGGAATGATTTGTAAAAAATTTATAAGAAAAATAAATACAATATTTATAATTATACCTAACCAAGTTCCAAACCAAATTGTTGAAGCGATAGTCCATAATAGCAACCCTAGGTACATTGGGTTTCTTGAATACCGATACATACCTTCAGTTACTAGCGCAGTAGCATCGGAAGGCTTTAAAGGGGTAATAGTTGTTTTGAATCTCGCAAACAATTTAAAAGAAGGTAACGCGCATGCTGCACCCAAAATAATAAACAAAACACTCAATGAGCCTTGATAATTAAATGTGGTTGGTACAACAAATAAAGAAGAGAGGTAAATTAAACCTATCATTACTAACGCTAGAATAGGGGGCGGTATCTTTGTCTTCATTTCAATATTCCTTTTCGTGTTTTGTTTTGGGAAGACACTAATCGAGCTTGGGAAGACAAAAAACACCTTTTAATAATATTTCTGCATATTGCAAATGAGTCACACAAAAATACGCTAAAAAGTGGGAAGACAGAGCAAATTTTAGAGATTCACTTGGGAAGACAGTTGGGAAGACACATTCTAAAATATGAATGTTAAATTTTTTTTACTAAAAAAGTGTTTAATTTCAGGTATTTATGGAGCGGGCGATGAGATTCGAACTCACGACATTTACCTTGGCAAGGTAACGCTCTACCCCTGAGCTACGCCCGCATCCTTGGGTATCTCGGTATTTATAAAGAACCGTTTGTAACCGCAAGCATAAAATGAATTACTGTGTAAATATGTATTAGTATCGGGATGAACCGTCTACTCCAACTCCACGATTAAATCTTTTGCGTCAATTTGCGTCGCAGCTTTAACGTGAACAGCCTTAATTTTTGCGTCCCGCTCGACATGTATACCAGTTTCCATTTTCATAGCTTCAATTGTTAATAGAAGGTCACCCTTTTTGACTGTCTGCCCTTCAATTACGCTTACCGTGGAAATCACACCAGGCATAGGGGCTCCTATGTGGCTAGAATTATCAGGATCCGCTTTTGGTCGTGATGTAGTTTCAGAAGTTACTAATCTATTTGGAACCCTAATTACTCTTGGCTGTCCATTGAGTTCGAAGAAAACTTTTACTTCGCCATTTTCATCAGTCTCACCGATCGCTTGCATTCTTATTTCTAATGTTTTCCCCGGATCGATCTCCAAACTTATTTCATCGCCTGAGTTCATGCCATAGAAAAAAGTTTTTGTTGGTAGAGTTCTTACTGGGCCATAAGTAAGATGCCGTTCCATGTAGTCTAAGAAAACTTTTGGATACATTAAGTACCCATTTAAGTCTTCGTCATCAATTTTCATGCCATCAAGCTTGCGAGAAAGCTCTTGCCGTGTTTTTTCAAGATCTATCAAATCCAGATTTTTACCTGGTCGATCTAAATTTGGTTTTTCACCTTTCAAAGCTTTTGTAACTATGTGCTTTGGAAAGCCCCCAGGTGGCTGGCCTAGGTTTCCTTTGAGCATATCCACAACACTTTCAGGGAAGGCGACGTCTATATTTGGATTTTCGACATCTTCACGGTTTAGATTTTGAGCAACCATCATTAGAGCCATGTCTCCTACTACTTTTGAAGATGGGGTCACCTTTACGATATCACCGAACATTTGGTTAACGTCCGCATATGTCTCGGCAATATCATGCCATTTTTCTTCCATGCCCATTGATCGCGCTTGAGCTTTTAAGTTTGTAAATTGCCCTCCGGGCATTTCATGTAAATAAACCTCTGACGCTGGTGACGATAGGCCACTTTCAAAAGCGGCATACTGAGCTCTTACTTGCCCCCAATAATCGCTAATTTCTCGCAAATTCTCGATATTTATTCCAGTATCTCGCTCGGAGTTATGCAGGGCTTCAACGATCGAACCCATACAAGGTTGTGAAGTTCCACCCGAAAATGCATCCATCGCGGTATCAACTACATCTACGCCAGCGTCTGCTGCAGCTAGGATGGTAGCGCCTGCAATGCCAGAGGTGTCGTGAGTATGAAAATGAATTGGCAATCCTACTTCTTCTTTAAGTGCCTTAACAAGTTGACGCGCAGCAGCCGGCTTTAATAGACCCGCCATATCCTTCAATCCAAGAAAATGCGCACCTGCTTTCTGAAGATCTTTAGCCATGTTCACATAATATTTTAAATTATACTTAGATCGATCTGGATTTAAAATATCTCCAGTATAGCATATTGTGCCTTCGCAAATTTTTCCACTTTCCAATACAGCATCCATGGCAATCCGCATGTTCTCAACCCAATTGAGGCTGTCGAAAACACGAAATACGTCGATACCTTTTGATGCTTCAGCTACAAACGATTGCACAACATTATCTGGATAATTTGTGTAGCCAACACCATTTGATGCGCGTAATAACATTTGCGTCATAAGGTTTGGCATTTGAGCTCGTATATCTCTTAAACGCTGCCATGGGCATTCTTGTAAGAACCTGTAAGCAACATCGAAGGTTGCCCCGCCCCAGCATTCAATAGAGAAAAGTGATGGTAAATTTGATGCGTAAGCTGGTGCAACTCGTATCATATCCACCGAGCGCATTCTTGTTGCGAGTAACGACTGATGACCATCGCGCATTGTTGTATCAGTTAATAGCAGTTGTCTTTGTTTCAAAACCCAATCTGCGACCGCTCCAGGACCTTTTTGCTCCAGTAAATTTCGCGTCCCATAGCTCATTTCACCAACTGGATTAGGAGAAATTGGAGTTGGAGCATCAAAATTTGGTAGGGGCCTGTCTTTAGTTTCTGGATGACCATTTACGCTTACATCTGCTATATATGTAAGAACTTTAGTTCCTCTATCTCTTCGTTTGTCAAAGTTAAAGAGATCTGGGGTCGTATCAATAAATTTGGTGGTATATTCATTTGATAAAAATACATTGTTTTTCAGTAAATTTTCCACAAAAGCTATATTTGTGGAGACCCCCCTTATCCTAAACTCCCTCAATGCACGATCCATTCGAGCGATAGCCTTGCCTGGTGTGGGTGCCCATGCTGTTACTTTTACCAATAAAGAGTCATAATATCGAGTAATTACGCCCCCAGCATATGCAGTGCCTCCATCAAGCCTAATTCCCATACCTGTAGCAGATCTAAAAGCGGTTATACGGCCATAATCTGGGATGAAGTTGTTCTGAGGGTCTTCAGTAGTTATTCTTGTTTGCAAAGCATGCCCGTTTAATGTCACTTCACTTTGGTTAGCTTTACCAGTTGCTTCATTTATCGTTTTACCTTCAGCAATAAGAATTTGAGCTTGTACAATATCTATTCCAGTTACCTCTTCAGTCACTGTGTGCTCTACCTGTACTCTCGGGTTTACCTCTATGAAGTAAAATTCTTCCGTATCCATATCCATTAGGAATTCAACAGTACCAGCGCATTCATAGTTTACATGAGCACAGATCCTTCTACCTAAATCACAAAGAGTTTCGCGCTGCTTTTGTGTTAGATACGGTGCGGGCGCCCGCTCAACCACCTTTTGGTTTCTCCGTTGTACTGAGCAATCTCGTTCCCAAAGATGATAAATCTCACCATGCTTATCGCCTAGAATTTGTACTTCTACGTGGCGAGCACGAATAATCATTTTTTCCAGATAACCTTCACCATTCCCAAAGGCTGACTCCGCTTCCCTTCGTCCCTCTAATACTTTATCTTCCAACTCATCTGGGTGTTCGATTGGACGCATTCCTCGACCCCCACCGCCCCATGAAGCTTTGAGCATTAAAGGATAACCAATTTCAGCTGCTTGAGACTTGATGACTGACATGTCATCACCTAAGACTTCTGTGGCTGGAATTACTGGCACGTCTGCTTCGACTGCGACTCTTCTTGCGCTGGCTTTATCACCTAATGCTCTCATTGTTGCGGCTTGTGGCCCGATAAATACGATTCCGTTTCTTTCGCACGCATCAACCAAGTTAGGGTTTTCAGAAAGTAAACCGTAGCCTGGATGGATTGCGTCTGCTCCGCTATCTCGAGCTACGCGTATAATTTCATCGATTGAAAGATAAGCAGCCACTGGTCCCAACCCATGGCCAATTCTATAGGCTTCATCCGCTTTGAATCTGTGCAGCCCCAATTTATCTTCTTCAGCAAAAACGGCTACGGTTTTTTTACCCATTTCATTTGCAGCTCGCATAATTCGGATCGCAATCTCGCCGCGGTTTGCTATGAGAATTTTATTGAAGTCGGGCATTGGAACATCCTTGTATTCTTAATTCTACAAAATACACCTTTACCCTGCTGCGTTGCAGAACATAAAAAAAGTGTCAATACATTTTGAAATCTTTTTTCAGTAAATTAGATCGATTTATTTGGTATTTTATATATTTTAAACCATATGGTTTATTAATTCTTGATGGCTGCCATGGGCAGTGTATTTTTTGCCTAAAAATAAATTTGTGAAATCTAGAAGAACAAATTAAGAACATATCTTTTCAAATTTAAAATATATGTCTAAAAGGTTTCTATGAGTCAGAACTCAAAAAATATGATTGAATCTTCAAACAAGCTTTCAGTCCGTGCAATGAAAGCTAGGTCTGAGCCGTATTTGCAAGAATTAAATGAAGCCCAAAGAACTGCTGTAGAGGCGTTAGAGGGGCCAGTTTTGATGTTGGCTGGTGCAGGAACAGGTAAAACGAAAGCTTTGACTGCAAGAATTGTGCATTTGTTAAATACTGGAAGTGCTCGACCAAACGAGATACTGGCAGTGACTTTTACAAACAAGGCAGCTCTAGAAATGAAAAGTCGGGTTGCAAGTACATTGGGTCGACCCGTCGAAGGAATGCCGTGGCTTGGAACGTTTCATTCGGTTTGTGTAAAGCTTTTGCGCCGACACGCAGAGTTAGCCCATTTAAAGAATAATTTCACAATATTGGATACTGATGATCAGTTAAGGCTTCTGAAACAGCTAATAAAAGCTGCCAATGTAGATGATAAACGTTGGCCAGCTAGACATCTAGCAAGTTTAATTGATGGGTGGAAAAATAGAGGGTGGCTACCTGAATCGGTACCGGCCTCACATGCTAACGCCTTTGATAATATAGGCACTGAATTATATTCCCAGTACCAACAAAGGTTGCGCGAGTTCAATGCTGTAGATTTTGGTGATTTAATTTTACTTGTTGTAGAGCTCTTTCAAAAAAATGCTGAGATACTTTCTAAGTATCAAAAGTGGTTCAAATATATTCTTGTTGACGAATACCAAGATACTAATGTCGCCCAATACTTATGGCTCAGATTGTTAGCACAAAACCACAAAAACATATGTTGTGTTGGCGATGATGATCAATCTATTTATGGATGGCGTGGTGCTGAAGTAGGAAATATTCTCAGATTTGATAAAGATTTTATTGATGCAAAAATTGTACGGTTGGAACAAAATTACAGATCAACTCCACATATTTTAGCAGCAGCTAGTGCAGTAATTTCTGGGAATAAAGATCGCCTTGGTAAAAATCTTTGGACGAAAAATGAAGATGGAGAAAAAGTTCGCTTAATTGGCCACTGGGATGGGGAGGAAGAAGCTCGCTGGATCGGCGATGAAATAGAGTCTGTCCAGCTGGAAAATAGAAATTACACTATAGATGGCCTCGACGAAATTGCTATTTTAGTGCGGGCAAGTCATCAGATGCGTGCTTTTGAGGATAGATTTCTTACTATTGGTTTGCCGTATAGGGTAATTGGCGGTCCAAGGTTCTACGAGCGTATGGAAATACGTGATGCAATGGCTTACTTTCGATTAGGTTTGAGCTTAAGCGATGATTTGGCTTTTGAGAGGATTGTAAACACTCCAAAAAGAGGCATTGGCGCAAAAGCTCAACAGAAAATTCAGCAGGTTGCCAGAGACAATCGAATATCACTGGTTAGGGGTGCTCGCTTGTTATTAGACGAAAAAGGCTTGTCCGGTAAAGCTGGTATTCAGCTCGATTTATTCTTAAAAAACTTAGATCGTTGGAATTCATTTATCTTGCAGAAAAATATTAATCATGTCGAATTGGCCGGTCAGATTCTTGATGAAAGCGGCTATACAGAAATGTGGCAAAACGATAAAACGCCAGAAGCTGCTGGGCGGCTGGAAAACCTCAAAGAACTTGTAAAAGCATTAGAAGATTTTGAAAATTTACAAGGGTTCTTGGAGCATGTCAGCCTAATAATGGAGAACGAAAGTGAAGAGTTTGAGCAGAAAGTTTCGTTAATGACCCTACATGCAGCTAAAGGCCTTGAATTCCCAGTAGTTTTTTTACCCGGCTGGGAGGATGGCCTTTTCCCTTCTCAGAGAAGTATGGACGAAAGTGGTGTGGTTGGTTTAGAGGAGGAAAGGAGATTGGCTTATGTTGGAATAACAAGATCAGAGCAAGCTTGCTATATTTCTTTTGCGGGTAATCGCCGTGTTTTTGGCCAATGGCAATCTTCAATGCCATCAAGATTTATTGATGAATTACCGGAGCAGCACGTTGATATACTTACACCTTCAGGTCTTTATGGTGGCGCATCTGATTTTGAAGCGAATAATTCAACTTTAGATAATGAGGCGTTTCAGGCAGATGGATATGATAGCCCGGGTTGGAGGCGACTGCAAAAAAATAAAAATCAGTATGCTCTTTCTCAGCCTATTGAAAGTAAAGGGATCATAATTGATAGCACATCCAACCAAATCTATGAAGTTAGTGAGCGTGTATTTCATCAGAAATTTGGATATGGGACCGTCTTAGATATTGAAGGGGACAAATTGCATATTGAATTTGAAAAGGCAGGTTCAAAACGAGTGGTTTCGAAATTTGTTTGCAGACCAGAGGATGTATTTTAATAACTGAAATTTATTTTCTATTAATAGTAAATTTTGAGTGAAATATTATTTTTTTAAATATTCAAATTACAGAATTAACTTAATCTTGAAAGTTTTCTTCTCTTGAGTGAATGACGAAGGAGCTCTTGGATAGTTTGCAAGTTGAGTGGCTCTTTGAGCTGCTTTAGCAAATCTTACATTACCTGAGCTCTTGATAATTTTAACATTTAATAGATCACCATTTTTTGAAATAGTCAGCTCCATTGAAACACTTGCTTCACCTCTAACTCCAATTGGATTCTCTACAGCGCGATATATGCTTTATCATAATTTTTCATGGCTGTCGGACTGATTGGCTTTCTAATAGTGAAGTTTAAATCCGATACTGGTCTGTTATTTTTAATAATTTTTGGGATACTATTATTTTTGGTTATCGGTACCTTTAACTGGTATGGAGTTTTTTGATAAATTAATTTTGAATTAGCGTTTGGCCATTGGACTGGTGGATGATCATTGTTTGCCTGAGGAGCCAGCGGCTGATTATTTGAGTTTAAACTTGGAGGAGTGCTCCATTTTTTCAGCAAAGATAATTCTGTGTCACTTACAATTTCTAGTTTCGAAGTGTAGCCTTCTATGCTAGGCGTAATTTTGTCTTGGAATGACACGTAAAGCGACAGTCCGAACATGTGCAGTATGGTTGAGGCGCCGACGAAGAACAACCAGGCTCGCAATTTCATTTTTCATTCCTCTGGTTGGTCAATAGATTTATTTCAATAACACCTAACTCTTTTAATTTTTCTGAAATATCTAACAAATCTTGAGCTGAGAAACTACTATCTGCTACCAAAAGCAATTTTTTTGGTATGCTTTGCTCTAAATACAACCAAGCATTTTCATTATCTAGATTTGATATAAACACCTTTCCTGTTCTCGATATATACAGTCGCTCTTCAGTACTGATTTTATTTGAACTATCGGCATAAGGTTTCTCGAGTTCAAAAGGATTTGGAATAATGAAACTAGAAGTCATCAAGAAAAAAATTAGTAGCAGAAAAATAACGTTTACCATCGGGATGATGGACTCTTTTTTTACTCTACCGGGGTTTACAGCAAAACGCATATTACTTTCCGCCCAGTTTTAAATTGGAAAAACCACTGGATTTGAGTAATTCAATTACATCTAACATTCTTTGGGTTGAAGTATCTGCAAGCACTTTGACAATTATTATTTGCGAAAGATCTTGTGTAATCTCTTCTAATCTTTTTATTGCAACATGATCATCTGCTTCCACTCCATTTATTAGCAACTTGTCACTCTTTATTTCAATAAGTCTGGGGTTCTCATCGTAATGAGAACTGCCATTCATGATTTCAGATAGAAGATTTACTTTCTTGTCTACGTTAAAAGTCGATGCCAACATAAAAAAAACCAACAAGAGAAATACCACATCAATTATGGGCGTTAGCGAAGGCCTTCGTCGATGAAATGATCGTTGGAAATCAAACACTTAAACTACCAGGCTTTCTAGTAAATATCTGAGTTGCTAAATCTTCCAAGTCATTTCTAAGTTTGTCTATTATATTGTCAAAAAAGCTCAAAGATACTGTTGCTACAATGGCTACTGCCATGCCTGCAGCAGTGGTAAGAAGGGCTTCCCAGATTCCTCCTGCTAAGATGCTTGGATCGGCTTGATTTCCACTTTCTTGCAATCTTTGGAAAGCCTCTATCATGCCTAGAACTGTTCCCAAAAGACCTAACAAGGGTGCTATATGAGAAATTAGCTCTATAGTTCTTAGGCCCTTATTTGCTTGGTTTAGGCTATTCCTTGCCTGTGCCTCACATTCTTCTCTAGCATTATCTTCTGATAAAGCTTCGTCAATAATTGAGAGTATGGTTTTTTTAGCTAGTGTCTCTCTGATACCATTGGTGTCTAAAAAAACTTTTCTTAAACACTCAATATCATTTAATTTCCAGGCATCTAAGATTAATTTAGTGCGCTTGGAATTCCAAACGCCAAGTTTTATCAAGTGTGACAGTTTATAAAACATACTTGAAAGCAGAACTATGGATAGCAGAAAAATTATCCACAGGGCTGGACCACCTTTATTTAGAAAATTTAGAATTTCAGTCATTAAGCTAGCCTCTTAATTTGTCTCTGGCATTGTCCAAAATACAGCGAATTTGATCTAATCCTGGTCCAAGTGCAGCGGGTCCCGGCTGAAGAATTAGTGGCGACTTAATTTCAAAAATTAAGTCATTTTTTACCGCGGTTATTGATTTCCAATTACTTCTTGCAGCAATTTTTTCTTTTCTGACTTTTTTACCACACCAAGAAGCAATTATAACGTCTGGATTGGCTCTAATTACCTCTTCCGAGTTCAGTATCCTACTTTTTGCATCTATATTTTTTGATTTATCTTCAAAAACATCGACGCCGCCCGCTATTTGCACAAGTTCTGAAAACCATAAAATGCCTGATATCAAAGGCTCATCCCATTCTTCTATATATACTTTTATAACCTCTGTTTTTCTCTTTCTCAGGCTTTCCAGTTTTTTGGTATAATCCCTTATTAACTTCTCAGCTTTACCGTTTGCTCCAACAAGCGAACCAATCATTGAAATCATTGATAAAATGCCCTCTACACTTCTTTGGTTAAATGCATGGACATCTATACCTTTAAAAATTAATTCTGCCGCGATATCTGCTTGCAGGTCTGAGAATGTTAGAACTAAGTCAGGGTTCAGCGATAGTATTTTGGGAATGTCAGCGCTGGTGAAGGCACCAACTCGGACTTTTTCTTTACGTACCTCTGGAGGTCTTACAGCGTATCCTGTTACTCCAACTATTCTGGCCTGCTCACCGAGTAAGTATAATGTTTCCACGGTTTCCTCTGTTAAGCAAACTATACGATTTGGTTTAAAGTCTTTCATTTTCTTTCGCGCATCCATCTCACCCCTCAGAAGATTTAGCTTTTCTCATAATGTTAATGACTTAATACTTCTATTGGTTGACAAATTATTCCTTTATCAGTCCGTGCGTGATATGCTCTTATATTGAAAACCTTTTCAAGGTTTTCATCTGTCATTGTTTGCGCTGGGTCACCAATGGCGTACAATCGTCCCCTGTCTAACATTATAATTTTAGTGCAAAATGTTGCCGCTAAATTTAGATCATGTAGTGATATTAAAACCCCTTTTCCTTCTTTTGCCATGTCTGAAAACAGTTTCATGGTCGTTAATTGGGTTGCTGGGTCTAATCCCGCTATCGGTTCGTCGGCTAAAATCAGTGTTGTGTTTTGTGCCAGTGCACGAGCAAGAAGTACTCTTGCCTGCTCTCCGCCTGATAGTTCGGTTGAAATTCGGTCACGATAATTTATTAAACCCGTTCTATTTAATGCATCATTGATTATTTCATTTTTATCTAGATTTTTGGATGGTAAAAGCTGACCAAGCGCGACTGTTTCCAAAACTGAAATAGGCCAGTTGATTTCCCTTTCTTGTGGCATCCAAGCGGCTGTTGATGAGCGCTCGTTAAGGGGTAGCTTTGCTAAGGATGAATTGCCCGTGTGTTCAATCAAACCAAGTGCAGCTTTTAGCAGCGTAGTTTTGCCTGCGCCATTAGGTCCGACCAGACCTACCAATTCATGACTTCTTATTTCTAGAGATACATTGTCCACGACTGGACATGCTCCTCTTCGTACTGAAAGATCCTTTAGAGTTAATAGTGTCATTGTAGGGACGACCTCGTTTTATAAATAAGGTGTAAAAACAATGGGGCGCCAATAATTGCCATCAAGACTCCAAGTTTTAAGTCGCGATCGGGCAAAATTACCCTAACTGCTATGTCCGCTGCTAGAACCATGACGGCGCCTCCAAGACCAGAAACTAATAGGAGAGTTGATGGCTTTCCCTTTACTAGTGGTCTTAATAAATGTGGCACTACCAACCCCACGAAACCAATTGCACCACAAACAGCTGTCGCTGCACCGACCGAAGAAGCAACGCCAAATACGAGGAGTAATTTTGTTTTTGTTAATGAAATGGATAGAGAAGAGGCCACACCCTCGCCTAGGGTTAATGCATCAAGTGCTTTTCCTATAGACCCAATCATTAGCCAACCTATCAAGCAAAAAGGTAACGCTAGCCATACGTGTTCGAAAGATCTATCTGCTAGAGACCCCATTAACCAAAATATGATTTCAGAAGTTGCATATGGATTTGGTGATAAATTAAGAGCGAGCGATGTAAATGCGCCGGCTAAGGCGCTTACCGCAATTCCTGCCAGAATAAGTGTCAAGGAGCTTCCTCGAGGGCCTGCCAACAACAGGAGAAGCAATACTGCTAAGGTGGCAAAAGAAAACGCTGCAATAGGTAAACCCATCCAGACATAGGTCGCGAAGCCTGTCTGTAAGGAAATAACTGCGCCCAGTGCCGCTGATCCTGAAACACCGATTAAACCTGGCTCTGCAAGGGGGTTTCGGAGATAGCCCTGCAGGGCTGCCCCGCATACACCTAATGATGCGCCGACTAATATAGCCAAAATAGCGCGTGGTAGTCTTATTTGCCTCATAACTGTGCCAAGAGGGCCATCACCATAATACAAAGCTGTCATACCCTGGCTGAAACTAGCTGTGGCATGACCAGTGCTCAGTGAAAAAATAAAAAGAGCGATCAATAAAATTACTAATGCTATTTTTAACTTCATTGAGTGCTCATTTTGTCTGGGTGTATTGTTTGTAAATCTTCGATAGCCTTCAAAATATGTGGGGTGCCGCAAACCCAGTTTGCATCGGTTGAAGAAACATGTCGCAAAGGTTTAAGTGCAGGGTGTTTAAGAATTTCTTCAGATCTAGAAGAGCCGGGATAGGTTGTGCCGGTTATAATCACATCAGGCTTTGCAATAATTAATAACTCTAATGGCAGTGTCCCACCCCAATGTATATCAAACTCTGAAGCTATATTTGAAAACCCTGCCAGATCTAGAATTTGCCCTGAGAGAGTGTTTTTCCCGGTTGTATAACCGTTCGCATAATATAGTGCCGCCCTGGGTCTATTATTTATACCCATTGTCAACTCTTCTAAACTTGATTCAAACTTTGTAACAAGTGTGTTAGCGCGCTCTGTATGACCTAGAAGTTGACCTGTTCTTTTTATATTACCGATGATCTGCTCTACTGTATTTGCTGGCTCGAATTTTTCTACACGAATGCCCAAACTCTCCAACATATTTACAGTAGCTTTTGCAGTATAGATGCCAGCTAATACTATATCAGGCTGAAGTAAATATACTTCTTCAGCACCACTATTGTTTTGATGATACTTAGAAGCTTCTGCGGCCATTGCAGAAGATAGTATATCTGTTGAAATTTCAGAGAGCGACACAATCTGATTATCGTCTGCTATTAGCATAACAAATTGATCTGTGCAGACATTTAGCGAGACAACCCTTGGAGTGTTTGCGGTAGCCGATACACTTATCCCCAAAAAATAAAGAACGATGTATAAGGCTAAACGTCTAAAACGAGGCATGTATACCCGCAAAGAACTGACGGCCCCCTGTATTGTATCCTTTGATTGTCTCGTAGTTTTCGTCTGCTACATTTTGGACTTGCAGATACGCAGAAGATTTGTCGTTTATGTCGTAAGTAAAAGAAATATCCAAAACTTCATAATTTGGCATCTGAACGTTAGCTGGCCAAACAGTATCTTCAACGTCTCTTGCTACCCTTAGAGAAAC
Organism: Paracoccaceae bacterium; assembly: GCA_902635985.1. Classification (GTDB taxonomy): domain Bacteria; phylum Pseudomonadota; class Alphaproteobacteria; order Rhodobacterales; family Rhodobacteraceae; genus Salinivivens. The sequence goes on along the minus strand of CACPPZ010000004.1, from coordinate 27,213 downwards.
CAAGCTACTAAATTTTTCACTGAACTGGCTTTCAATTGCCAAAACTAAGTCATGTTTTGGAACTCTTACTGCCTTAACTTCGCCAGTTTCAGACGTGGTGTAAGTATAATTTGCATTGAAAGTGAGCGTATTGTTTATACTCATTTTTGAGGAAAGTTCGAGTCCACTAGTTTCCGTACTACCATTATTTTGCTCATAAATAAATTTGTCGTTGTTAAACTCTATTAAATTATCAATTGTATTGTTGAATATGGTTGCACTCACATTGTTTGAGTCGTTTAATTTTTTCTCTAATCCAATTTCAGCATTAAGGCTTGTTTCAGGAGTAAATGTTGAATTTCCGTAGTAACTATCAAAAAGCTCGTAAAGTGATGGAGCTCTAAAGCCGCTACTCAAAACTAATCGACTGATTAATTCATCTTCATGTCTGTTAATAGCTGCAATCCGGAAAGTTGTGTCATCTCCATAATTTTCTGAGCTGGTTTGCCTTGCTGCCAATGATATGTCACTGCTCTTGCCAATTGAGTAAAGTATTTCAGAAATTAATGCTGTTTCTTTGTAGTCTTTAGCTTGTCCATCAATCTTAGCTTCCTCCACACTTTCTTCATAGCCAAAGGTAAAATTAGCCCCATTAACAATAGTCTGTCCTGTATAATTCCAGACATCGCGGTGTCCAATGAAGCTCTTATTCCATCCATTAAGATCGTACCTATCAGTTTTAGAGAAAGATCTTGTAATTTTATTTGTAATGGACCCTGACTCAAAAGATGCATAGATACTTCCTGCTGATCGGTTTCTGTCAATATGGTCGGTCTCGTGAGTAAAACCATCATAATCAATGTTTTCATCAGAATATAAAGCAGTTGCGCCAAGAATTAGTTGCTCATTGATATTTTGGTCTAATACAAACCTAAACTCTGTCTTGCTGTAGGGGTCTGCCTCGTCATTATCAGATTTCGCTGAAAAACCGTCAGTAGACATGTTACTTATTGAAAGGGCATAGCTCCCAAGTTCCTGAGTTTGAGAATATTTAAAATTTGCTGCTAATGTATTGTTTGAACCCAATGTTACGTTTGTTTCAGTTTTTTTACCAATGGTCTCTGAGGTGCTCGTTTTGAAGTTTATAACACCCCCGATCGCTTCTGACCCGTAAATTGCTGACTGAGACCCCTTCAAAATTTCAATTTGGTCAAATCCTGATGGCATAATGCCACCGAAGTCGTAACTATTTTGTGTCCCAGTTGGATCAGAAACATCCACACCGTCCACTCGAACAGCGACGTAGCTTTGTGATAAACCTCGCAATCTTATGCCTGTTTGGGAGCCCACTCCACCCGACGATGACATTGCTATACCTGACTGGGCGTCTAATAAATTTATTGCGTCGAATACGTTTGCATTAAGCTCGTTGGACTGCAAAACCAGAACGCTTGACCCAGTTTTATTTATATTAATCTCTTGCAGGCCAGCGCTCACATATATTTCGCCTAGATCGTATGTTTCCTCCGCAAAGCTGATACTAGCGGATACAAATAATAGGCCAGTTATTTTTAATAGTTTATTCATATTAGACCCTTTCATAGGCACTGACGTGCCAAGTAAATTGTACTTTCTAGAAAGGATTGACCTTTCCGATGTGTAATCTTCACCACAACGGAATTACCGCAACCCATAGAGCGCCCCGCTCACGGATAAGGTGACAGGTTGGCAGGTCTCCTGACTTGCGGATCTTTGCTTCGTTAGGCCTTCCCAGACTATTCCAGTGGCTGTTCTAACGCTGCTAACCGCCTACAGTTGCGGGGGCAGTTCCGGATTTGGATTAAACACAATAAGCCGCACCGGATTCCCTATTAAGTGGAATCTCTTCCACACCAAACTTAATAAAACCCTAGTACTAGATGACTGTCATTGCAATTAAACAAATAACAAATTTATAAATTTTTTTAAATCCAGTTGGGAATACGTGGTAATATCATCAAATTTTATTAAATCTGAGTAAAATATCAACAAAATTCTAAAATCTTTTGATATTTAGATTTTTTTTATTTAAATTGTAAATCTTTATATAGTTATCAAAGAATATTAATATACTATATATTGTGCCTGCTAGGCCTATAATTTTTTATTTCTTAAATTTGTATATTAAATTCCCATAAATTCCCATTTTTTTCTTGCATTATTTAGAATGCTCGTGCACAAATGGGTGCATGATGATTAGGGATTAATAAGGGACGCTAAGATCCTAAAGTGAAAGTCAGGTTTCATACAGGCCCCAATTTCATCAAAATAGTTGGAGCGCAGACACATTTCCCCCCCAGATGTCGCGCTTCAATGTAGCCTGAAGTGGTCGGGCACGAATTCGACGGATTGGGCAGTGGCAGTAGCCCGGTCCGTCTTTTCGTTCGTGTTCCATGGAACGAGATTTGTTGGGTGATTGAAGTTGGTGCGTAGATTTCGAGGTGAAGGTCTTTATAAAGTTGATAGTAAGGGTAGGGTTTCTATTCCTGCTCTGTTTCGGCGTGTGATTGAGGCGTGTGACCCCGCATGGACGGATGGACTTCAGCCGGAGCTCGTCATTGTTTATGGAGACAGCAGAAAAAACTTTCTTGAGTGCTACACGATTGACGCAATTGATGAAGTTGATCAGAAAATTAGTGATCTGCCCAGGGGGTCCATTCAACGAAAAATGCTAGAGAGGCTATTTCATGGTCAAAGTTTTCCAACATCAGTTGATGATACTGGAAGATTAGTCATTCCTCATAAATTAAGAGAAAAAATAGGAATAAAGGCAGAAGCATACTTTATTGCGTCCGGTGATACATTTCAAATATGGAAACCAGAAACTTTTCAAGAGGATCAGGACAAGGCTAATGCTTGGCTGCAGTCGTTGCCGGAAGACTTTGATCCTTTAATTTATTTAGACGCCTCTGAACGTCAACCAGATGAGTGATATGAAGTTATCTGTTTCTGACTTACCGCATACTCCTGTTTTAATTGAGCCTATTATAAACTTGATTTTTCCGGTCTCAGGAACTTGGTTAGATGGAACTTTTGGTGCGGGTGGTTACACCCGAGCATTACTTGAGGCAGGGGCTGATAACGTTATTTCGATCGATAGAGATCCCCATGTCTTTGATTTAGCAAAGGAATGGATCAGCAATTACGCAAATAGAATTCAATTACACAATGATAAGTTTTCTAACTTAGGTAAGTATGGATCAAGTTTTGACGGTATAGTGCTTGATTTGGGCCTTTCGTCAATGCAAATTGATGAGCCCAATCGTGGCTTCTCATTTATAAAAGACGGTCCTTTGGATATGCGAATGTCTGGGAGTGGTCCCAGTGCTGCAGACCTAGTTAATAATTTAGCCCAGTCTGAAATCGCGAACATTCTCTACTTTTTTGGTGAGGAAAGATCAAGCCGCCGCATTGCAAATGCCATCGTCAGAAGGCGAACTGAGAAACCTTTCACGTCTACTTTGGATCTATCTAATGTAATTGAGAATTGTTTGCCGCGGAAAAAGCCCGGAGCAAGTCATCCTGCAACGCGATCATTTCAGGCATTAAGAATAGCAACTAATGATGAATTCAATGAGCTTTATAAAGCGTTATTCGCTGCAGAGAAAGCGCTTCGCTGTGGAGGCATACTAGCGATAGTTACATTTCACTCACTCGAAGATCGGATCGTAAAACGTTTTTTACAACTTCGAAGTGGCTCCGCAGGAAATTCCAACCGATATGCGCCTGAATTAAAAAGTAAAGAAAAACATTTTGAAATATTGAATAGAAAGGCAATTGTTGCTCCAGACCCAGAACTTTTACAAAACCCTAGGTCGAGATCAGCAAAGCTCAGAATAGCAAAAAGATTGAGCTCTGAGCCAGGTCCAAATCTTTTGCCAAGCCAGCTTGGCGTTCCGTTGCTCGAAGGAAAGTATAATGCGTAACTTGTTTTACATCATCACATTCGGTTTAATTATCACTCTCGCATATTGGGCTTATCAAGAAAATGTAAAAACCCAGATGGCTATGAAAAAATCTGAAGAGTTACAGGCGGAAATCGGAAAAGCTAGAGCAAAATTGGCTGCACTAAAAGCGGAGTGGGCATATTTAAATCGACCCGAGCGTCTTATTCATTTGACAAACCTTGGTTTTGATCAATTAAAATTGGGTCCAATTAGAGCGGCAAATTTTGGAGAGGTTAACCGCTTAAATCAGAGAGCAAGTAATATTAAGTGGAGCTCTAATTTGAGTCCAAAGATTTCTCAATCTGAAGTCAGGTTATATGACAATGATTAAGTCTAATGTTAGAATACCCTTAAGGCCGCTCGGTAGGGTGCTTGCGGCAAGAGAAAGAGGCGAAAATACTGACGCAATTGAGCAAGAAAATACTAGACAGCGCAACCGGGAGATTAGTAGTCGAGAATATATTAAAGCAAAAGGCCGATTGGTAGTACTTGCCACAGTTTTTTTCTGTCTATATGGCGTTTTAGTCGTTCGGATGGGGCATTTGGCGGCCTCAGATCCGTACGAGATGCAGGTTCAGCCATTAGGCTCATCTATCGTTGCTCAAAGAGCAAATATCGTTGATAGGAGAGGACGAATCTTGGCAACAAATCTGGATACTCATTCGCTTTATGTTGAAACTGCTCATTTAACTGATCCAAGAAAAGCAGCAGATGGGCTTGCGCAAATTTTCCCAGATTTGAAGGCGGAAAAACTTTACAAAGATTTCACCAGCAAAAGGAAGTTCCTCTGGATTAAAAAACGTATTAGTCCAGAAGCTTATCAAGCTGTTCACGATCTAGGAGATCCTGGACTACGTTTCGGTCCAAGAGAAATGCGGCTTTATCCAAATGGAAGATTGGCATCACATGTTCTTGGAGGCGCTAGCTTTGGTCGGGAAGGGGTACATTCTGCCGAAGTAATCGGAGTTGCCGGTGTAGAAAAAACATTTGATAAAAGGTTGAGGAGCCCGTCATCATCGGCAGACCCTCTTAAACTTTCTATCGACCTAACCATACAGGCCGCTGTGGAGAATGTGCTGGCTAGTGGGATGTCGCTTCTTGACGCCAAAGGGGCAGCTGCTGTTTTAATGGATGTTAATAATGGGGAAATAATTTCACTTTCATCGCTTCCTGACTTTGATCCTAATCATAGGCCTAAATTACCTGCGAGTGGTGATCCGGCAAATAGTCCATTATTCAATAGAGCAATTCAAGGCGTATATGAATTGGGCTCAACATTTAAAATTTTTGCTATAGCGCAGGCACTTGAGCTTAATCTTGTTTCTCCTGAAACTATTATTAATGTTAGTGGTCCATTAAGTTGGGGAAAATTTAAAATACGGGATTATCGCAATTATGGATCCGAACTGCCCGTTAAAAAAGTAATCTCAAAATCTTCGAATATTGGAACAGCCCGAATTGCACGGGAAATAGGGTCAGCTAATCAGCAAAAGTTTCTGAAATCATTGGGTTTTTTTGATACTGTTCCATTAGAAATGGTGGAGGCGTCTGGAGGTAAGCCATTGCTCCCCAAAAAGTGGTCTGAATTATCAACAATGACGATTTCATATGGGCACGGCTTGTCAGCTACCCCTCTCCATTTAGCGGCTGCGTATGCCTCAATAGGAAATGGTGGGTACAAGGTGACGCCCACACTGCAAATCCAGGAAAATTATAAATATGGAAATAGGGTCATTTCCGAAGTGGTGTCTAAGCAGGCTCTTTCTATGCTAAGAAGCGTAGTTACGGATGGTACTGCCACCATGGCGGAGGTGCCAGGTTACCCAGTGGCTGGTAAAACTGGTACTGCTGATAAGCCTAGCCCTACTGGTAGATACTATGATGACAAAGTCATAACAAATTTTGCTGCACTTTTTCCGGCAGGCAATCCAAAATACGTTTTGGTTGTAACAATGGATGAGCCTGAAGATAGAACTGGAGAAGAGGCTAGGCGTACTGCTGGGTGGACAGCCGTACCCGTGGCGGCAGAAATAATTACTAGAATAGCCCCATTATTAGGCTTAAGGCCGGAAAATAACAACGACTCCTTATTCAAAGTTTTGCCTGCAAGGATGAACTAAGGTATCCTTATAATAATCGAATTAACAGCATACATTTTCTATGAATTTACAAACAAAAACATTGTCTGAGTTAGGTCTTACTATTCAAAGTTGTGAAAACCTATCTATAACTGGTATTACTCAAGATAGTAGGAAAGTGCAGGCTGGTTTCCTATTTGCGGCGCTACCTGGTGTAAATTCCCATGGTATAAGCTTTGCGTCTTCAGCAATTCAAGCTGGTGCTATTGCTATTCTTACCGACAAGATGGGTTATTCAAAATATTTGACTAATTCAAAGTCGGAAGATGTTGTTTTTATAGTTGTGGAAAAGCCAAGAGAAACCTTAGCCCGCTGTGCTGCGCTTTGGTTTGATCAACAGCCTGCTAAGATAGTGGCAGTTACCGGTACCAATGGTAAGACATCTGTAGCAAGCTTCTGTCAGCAAATTTGGAGTAATTTAGAAATTGAGGCTGTTAGTATAGGAACCACAGGAGTTCTTGGATCATGGACACAGCCATTAAAGCATACAACGCCTGACGCTTTGGAAATGCATGAATTGCTTTCTACTTTGAAGGCGAATGGAATAGATCATGTTGCACTTGAAGCTTCAAGCCACGGTCTTCATCAAAGTCGTTTAGATGGCGTTCAGTTTTCTGGGGCAGGATTTACTAATTTTTCTCAAGATCATTTGGATTATCATAAATCTCTTGAGAGGTATTTTGATGCTAAAGCATTATTATTTAGACAACTTCTTCCGATTGATAAGACTGCCGTAATTAATGTTGATGATGATAGAATAAAGGTACTCGCGGAGGAAATCAAAGCACTAGGTCACTCAGTTATTACTTTGGGAGCATCTAAACACTCAAATATTGAATTAAAAAAGCAAAGTTTTGATAGTTCTGGTCAGGAAGTTCTCTTTGAATACGATGGTAATATTTATCAAAAAAGATTAAATTTAATTGGTGGTTTTCAAGCTCAAAATGTTCTTATGGCCGCTGCGTTGGTTATTTCGCTAGGCTCAAAACCTCAAGACGTTTTCAATATACTTCATAATTTAATAACTGTTAGAGGTCGAATGGAACTTGCTGCCTCAAGAGCAAATGGAGCGAATGTATTTGTTGATTACGCACATACTCCTGATGCAATAGAGACCGCAATAAAATCACTCCGGCCGCACGTATTTGGAAGAATAATATCGGTAATTGGGGCTGGTGGAGATCGTGATCAATCTAAAAGGCCTCTTATGGGCGTTGCAGCCTCTCAAAACGCTGATGTAGTAATAGTTACGGACGATAATCCTAGAACTGAAGATCCATCAAAAATCCGGCAAATGGTACTTCAGGGAATTGATCCTGGTGCAGTTCATGAGTTTGGGGATAGGGCGGAAGCAATTCTAAGAGCGGTTGATATGCTTGATCCGGGCGATGCTTTGTTAATATGTGGAAAAGGACACGAAACTGGACAGGTCATCGGCGATGACATTCTTCCGTTTGATGATGCCGAACAAGCATCTATATCGGTTGAAGCCTTGGATGGAGCATTGTGATGCTTTGGTCTCAAACTGATTTAGTCAAAGCCACAGCAGGCGATTTATTAGGTGACTGGGGTAATGACGGTATTACAGGCGTTTCCATTGATAGTAGATTGATTAAGACTAATGAATTATTTGTTGCAATAAAAGGAAAGCGTGATGGGCACAATTTTATTAATGACGCTATAAAATTGGGTGCTAAAGCGGCTCTGGTTGATCATGTTCCTGCGGAAATCTCTTCGAACACTCCTCTAGTTTTGGTTTCCTGCGTTCAGGAAGCGCTTGAAAATCTGGCTAGATATAGAAGAAAAAGAAGTCAAGCGAAACTGGTTGCCATAACTGGATCAGTTGGGAAAACTTCCTCTAAAAATATGCTCAAAACTATTTTAGAGCTTCAGGGAAAAACGCACGCTTCACCTGCCAGTTTTAATAATCATCTTGGCGTTCCTCTAACACTAGCTACTTTGCCAATGGACGCAACTTACGCCGTAGTGGAAATTGGAATGAATAAACCTGGTGAAATCGAACCATTGGCAAAAATGACTTCAGCCGACGTAGTATTTATCACCGCGATTGCCGAAGCTCACTTGGTCGCATTTGGAGACATCGCTGGAATTGCCAATGAGAAAGCTCAGATTGTTAAGGGTCTAAAGCGTAATGGCATAGCAGTATTAAATGCTGGCACGCCTTATTACGAAATATTAAAAAAACAAACTATTGAAAATGGAAACCAACTTGTTTCGTTTAGTGGTATCAACAGTGATATTAAAGCCAAACAAATTCGGAATTTAAATGGTAAAATAAAAGTTCAATACGAATTTAAGGAAAAAGAATTTGAATTTATTTTAAGTTCAGCTGGTTCTCATTTTGCAGAAAATTCTTTGGGTGTTTTACTCTGTGTTGATTGTCTTGGAGGTGATATTGAAAAGGCATCTAGGGATCTGGAGAAATGGAAACCATCGGATGGAAGGGGCTCCATCGAAAAAATTTCCTTACCATTAGGTAATATTTTCTTGATAGATGACGCCTTCAATGCAAACCCATCTTCGATGAGAGCTGCACTGAGACTTTTAAGTCAAAAAAATATTTATGGTAATCGCAGGGTAGCTGTTTTGGGTGACATGTTAGAGCTAGGAATGAAAGAAGTTATGCTTCACGAAGAAATTAGTTCGTGGCCAGAACTAGCTGCTATCGATATTATACACACCGTAGGACCTTTAATGCATAATTTACACAGCCAACTTCCCGCAAATAAAAAGGGCTGTCATTATAAGAATAAAATTGAAATAATTTCTGACTTAGAAAATATTCTTCGAAAGGGTGATATAGTTCTAGTTAAATCGTCAAAGAGTGTTGGATTGTCTTCTTTAGTTGATGCAATACGGGATATGAAAATATAAACAAAGTCGTAGCTTATCAAAGGGGACCATAAATGTTGTTTTGGCTTACAGCGCTTTCAGATGGAGGAGACTTCTTTAATCTTTTTCGGTACATTACCTTTCGAGCAGGTGGAGCTTTCTTTACAGCTTTGATCTTTGGCTTTGTTTTTGGCCGGCCACTAATTAATGTGCTGCGGCGTAAACAGGGAAAAGGACAACCTATCCGTGACGATGGTCCTGAAGCGCATGCGGCAAAGTCAGGAACTCCCACAATGGGAGGGTTGCTCATTTTGTCATCATTGGTTTTTTCAACAGTTATGTGGGCAAGGCTTGATAATAATTACGTTGTTATAGTTCTATTTGTAACAATATGCTTTGGTGGTATTGGGTTTATTGATGACTACCTCAAGGTGAGCCGTCAAAACCCAAAGGGTGTGTCAAGCAAAGTGCGACTATTATCCGGTTTTTTGGTGGCAGCGACAGCTGCCTATTTTATTTCTATTACCCATCCAGAGGCATTACAAAATCGGCTAGCACTACCAATTTTTAAAAATTTGTTAGTCGATCTCGGATTTTTATTCGTTCCATTTGCGATAATTGTCATTGTTGGTTCGGCGAATGCGGTAAATTTGACGGACGGCTTGGATGGGTTGGCTATAATGCCAGTAATGATCGCAGCCGGTGCTCTAGGGATTATTGCTTATGCTGTTGGACGAGTGGACTTTACTGAATATTTGGATGTGCATTATGTAAATGGTACTGGGGAAATATTAATTCTTTGCTCTGGCATATTTGGTGCTGGATTAGGTTTTCTTTGGTATAATGCGCCGCCAGCTGCTGTTTTTATGGGCGATACGGGCGCTTTGGCCTTGGGAGGTGCCCTTGGTGCTATTGCTGTCGTTACCAAACACGAAATCGTCTTGGCAATTGTGGGAGGGCTTTTCGTTGTCGAGGCTCTTTCAGTAATTATACAAGTACTTTATTTCAAAATGACGGGGAAAAGAGTATTTTTGATGGCGCCAATCCATCATCACTTTGAGAAAAAAGGATGGGCAGAGCCTCAAATTGTAATCCGGTTTTGGATAATTTCACTTATTCTCGCCATGGTGGGTTTGGCTACCTTGAAAGTGAGGTGATGTGGGTATCTGGCATCTAGAAATTAGGTATTTGAGTTTATTATGTATATAGTCAAAGGGGTGACCTGTGATAAAATTACAGGGATGTGTTGATCAAAATTACATGGTTTTAGGCCTTGGTAGGTCAGGGATGGCTTCTGCTGGTGCTTTAACTGCTAGCGGTGCCAATGTGATCTGTTGGGATGATGATGAGGAAAAAAGAAGTTTAGCGTCATCAAAGGGTCTACAAATTAAAAATACCATTTCAGATTTTGATTGGCAAAGTATTGATCGTCTAATCATAAGCCCTGGAATACCACATCATTTTCCTTTACCGCATCCAATTATTTCTGCCGCTATTGCTGCTGGCGTATTGATTGATAATGACGTGGGGCTGTTCTTTCTGTCTGTAGCGACTGAGAGTTGGAGCAATTTTTCAGTACGTCCAAAGATTGTTGCAGTAACAGGGTCTAATGGAAAGTCCACAACAGCATCATTGTTATATTATATTTTTTCAACGCTGGGATATAAATCGCAGCTCGCAGGTAATATTGGACGCGGCGTTTTGGATATAGATCCACCTGGCAATAATGAGATAATTATATTAGAACTATCTTCCTACCAAATTGAAGTTGCACGAACTTTATCACCGGACATTGCTATTTTCACAAACTTTAGTGCTGATCATCTTGAGCGTCATGGAGGGCTTGGAGGGTACCTGGCTGCTAAACGTCGTTTGTTTACTGAGGGATGTCCGGATTACTCTATAATTGGGGTAGACGAAATGGCAGGGCTTAATTTAGCTCAACAACTTTCTATTAGTATGGGAGATGAAAGTGTAATTCGAGTTGCAATTAAAAAACCAATTAGAGAATTTGGTTGGTCTGTTTCTTTTGAAAACGGTCAGTTGCTGGAATATCGAAAAGGAAGGCAAACAAACTCAATTGATCTGACGCAATATGATAATTTTGTTGGTCGGCATAGCTACCAAAATGCAGCTAGCGCCTATGCAGCATCTAGGGTGCTTGGTCTTTCGCCTCGAAAAGTTGCCGGGGCAATGAAAGGATTTAATGGGCTAGCGCATCGATCCCAAAAAATTGCTACTTTTAACGGCATTACTTTCGTAAACGATAGCAAAGCTACAAACGTTGAGAGTGCCACAATGTCTTTAAATGCCTACAATAATATTCGTTGGATCTGTGGTGGTCAGCAAAAAGATGGTGGCCTGTCAACGTTAAACTCGGTAACGCAGAGTGTTAAAAGAGCATATATCATTGGGCTGGAAGCAGAAGCTATATCAAAGCAGTTAAATTGTGAAACTGTCATTTGCAAAGATATGAGAAAAGCGGTTGAACACGCTACTAAAGACTCTTCTGCTGGTGATGTTATTTTATTGGCACCCGCAGCATCAAGTTTCGACCAGTACGATAATTTTGAGGATCGTGGCGATGATTTTATTTTACAGGTAGAGCGAGTTATCGGGATTTCACAAAAAACTAACTCCCAGTAGATGTGGCAGTTTGGACATCCGATCACCTATTTAAAACAACTAATACTAGTATTTTTTAAAAAAAAATTGTAAGCTTAAATTATAGATCTCAGTAAATGGGACGACAGGCAGGACTAGGCAGGCAAAATGACAGAAATGGCGTATGGCTCCATTGGGGCTGTGGATGGGGAAGCGGTTCTCTCAAGGTGGTGGCGAACATTAGATAAATCAGTTCTTACTGCCATCCTTATTCTTTTCAGTTTTGGATTATTATTAGGTCTTGCATCCTCGCCACCTTTGGCGGAAAAAAATGGATTGTCGCCGTTTTATTACGTAAATCGGCAGGCTATATTCGGGTCGATTGCGCTATTTGTACTAGTAGCATTTTCTATGATGTCATCGAAAGTAATCCGTAGGCTTGGTGTGATAGGGTTTGTATTTTGTTTTGTTGCATTAATCTTGCTGCCTTTTTTTGGAACTGACTTTGGTAAAGGAGCTGTAAGGTGGTACGGTTTAGGATTTGCATCAGTGCAACCTTCGGAGTTTTTAAAACCGTGCTTTATCGTGACTGTTGCGTGGTTAATTTCCGCAAATAGCCAAATTAATGGACCGCCAGGACGTCTTTGGTCGTTTTTTTTAACAATGTCTGTCGTGGCTTTGTTAATTATCCAGCCTGATTTTGGGCAAGCATGCCTTATACTGTTTGGCTGGGGCGTTGTTTATTTTGTTGCAGGTGCATCGTTTATACTACTAGCTGCATTAGCTTTAATGGTGTTATTGGCGGGATCAACTGCATACTCTTTTTCGGAGCATTTTGCAAAACGCATAGATGGTTTTCTATCGTCTGATATTGATCCGCGCACACAGCTTGGTTACGCAACCAATGCAATACAGGAAGGTGGTTTTTTCGGAGTGGGTGTTGGTGAGGGACAGGTAAAGTGGTCCCTACCAGATGCGCATACTGATTTTATAATTTCAGTTGCCGCCGAAGAGTATGGATTGCTTTTAGTCGTATCAATTCTCTTGCTGTACACTTGGATAGTAATTATTTCATTAATAAGGCTCCTAAAGGAACGAGATGAATTCAACCGCTTAGCTGGCTCAGGTTTGGCAGCCATGTTTGGAATCCAGGCCATTATAAACGTTGGGGTTGCTGTTAGATTGCTTCCTGCTAAGGGTATGACTTTGCCTTTCGTCAGCTACGGTGGCTCTTCGATAATTGCAATGGGTATTACGGTAGGAATGCTTCTCGCCTTAACACGAAATAGGCCCCAAAAAGACATTGGTGATATTTTTAATGGAAATTAATTTATGAATGATCCTTTGTTGGTTTTGGCTGCTGGTGGAACAGGAGGTCACATGTTTCCAGCACAGGCAATTGCTGAGGAGATGGTAGCGAGTGGCTGGCAAGTAAAATTATCTACAGACAGTAGAGGTGCCCGCTATTGCAAAAACTTTCCGTCGGGTGTCGAGGTTTTGGTTATAAATTCTGCAACCTTTTCAGGCAGATCAATTTTTGGGAAGCTATCCGTCCCACTAAAAATCTTTTTTGGTGTCTTGCAGTCATTAATTTGGTTTAAAAGAAATAAACCAAGCTGCGTAGTTGGTTTCGGTGGATACCCGAGCATTCCGGCCATTACGGCGGCGCTTATATGGCGTATTCCGACAATATTACATGAGCAAAATGGCGTTTTAGGGCAGGTTAACAAGCTTTTTGCAAAAAGGGTCGATTTTGTAGCTTATGGAATAGCACCAGACAGCCTAAGCTCTGAGAATTCATTATATATTGGTAATCCTGTTAGAAATTCTGTTTTAAAGTTTAAGGCTTCTCCTTACATTCCTCCGGGTGATTATCCAATAAACGTACTCGTTATTGGGGGTAGTCAGGGAGCTAGAATTATGTCTGATATTGTACCTGCCGCTTTGTCATCATTGTCAGAAAAAAACAAAAAAAATTTGAGGGTCGCGCATCAGGCTCGTCCTGAAGATAAAGATAGAGTGATTAAATTGTACTCTGAACACAATATTGATGCAGAAGTTTCTAGCTTTTTTGATGATGTACCTAGGCGAATTTCAGAGGCTCAGTTGGTAATAAGTCGGTCAGGAGCCTCATCGGTTGCTGATATTGCGACGATTGGTCGTCCTTCGATCCTAGTTCCGTTGAAATCCGCCTTAAGAGACGAGCAGTCTATCAATGCCGAGAGTATGACAAGTATCAATTCAGCGATCAGTTTTGCGGAAGATGATTTCAATGAGGAAAAACTGTCAAAGTGTATTGCTAAATTTTTGGCTTCTCCTAAAAAAGCGGAGGCGATGGCCATTGCAGCTTTAAAGAGGTCGTCCAAAAACTCCGTTCAAACGATGTCTGAATTAATAATTAGCTTGGTAAAAGAAAAAAAAGAAGAATCTAAGCCCGCAATTAAGCCTATCGATAGAGGAACTTCCCAATGAGGGTGTCTACGAAGTTTCCAGTAGAAATAGGACCGATACATTTCATAGGCATTGGTGGCATAGGTATGTCCGGCATTGCAGAGATTTTAATTAACCAAGGATATAATGTTCAAGGTTCTGATTTGAAGGAAACCGAAATTACTTCACGATTAGAGCGTATGGGTGCTTCCATAAAAATTGGTCATGATAAAAATAACCTTATGAATGTTGCCGTTGTTGTAATTTCTTCTGCAATTGATAGGGGTAATCCTGAGTTAAACTACGCGCGTTCTGCTGGTCTGCCGGTTGTCCGGAGAGCTGAAATGCTGGCAGAACTAATGAGAATGAAATCGAACGTAGCTATCGCGGGAACCCATGGCAAAACTACAACTACTACGTTGGTTGCTACCTTACTAGATGAAGGTGGTTTTGATCCAACTGTGATTAATGGAGGAATAATTCATGCGTACGGCTCCAATGCGAGAGCTGGAGCTGGTGAATGGATGGTCGTAGAAGCTGATGAAAGCGATGGAACCTTTACACGGCTACCTGCTACTATAGCGCTTGTTACAAACATCGACCCTGAGCATTTGGAGCATTGGGGTAATTTCGACGCATTAAGGCAAGGTTTTTTAGATTTTATCTCTAACATCCCTTTTTATGGGGTTGCGGTTTGTTGCAGTGACCACCCCGAGGTGCAAAAGCTTATTGGTAAAATTTCTGATCGCCAAATTAAAACCTTTGGTCTAAATGCTCAGGCTGATATTAGAGGCGTAAACCTAAAGTACGATGAAGGTCGAGCACATTTTGATATCAAATTTCAAAAGGAGAATTTTACTATTACAGACTGTATTCTTCCCATGCCTGGTGATTATAACGTTTCAAATGCTTTGGGTGCAGTTGCAGTAGCGCATCATCTTGGTGTTGAAAATAATAAAATTCGCGAGGCTTTAGCTTATTTTAAAGGTGTTAATAGGAGGTTTACAAAGGTTGGGGAATTAAATGGGGTCACATTCATTGATGATTACGCCCATCACCCGGTTGAGATATCTGCAGTATTAAGAGCTGCAAGGGTTATAAGTTCTGGACGGATTATAGCGGTTCATCAGCCCCACAGATATACTCGGCTTAGCGCGCTCTTTAAGGATTTTTGTTCGTGTTTTAATGATGCCGATATAGTTGCGATTGCTGATGTTTACTCTGCTGGAGAACAAAAAATTCCTGGGGTAAGTAAAGATGATCTTGTAACAGGATTGAATGGTCACGGCCATCGTCATGCTGTTGCCGTTTCTAATTTACAAGAATTGTCAAAACTGATCGCTGATAATGCTAAATCGGGTGATATTGTCATATGTTTAGGTGCTGGGAATATAAGCTCTTGGGCCAGTAAACTTCCAGAACTTTTATGTTATGAGTGGTGATATGGTGGTTAAGTTTCCCAAAACTCGCGGTAAATTGACTGACAACCAGACGCTATCTGATCTAACTTGGTTGAGGGTAGGTGGTCCGGCAGAATATTTTTTTCAACCCTCAGATTTAGAAGACTTGATGTATTTTTTATCAAATATGCCCGACAATATACCGCTTTTCCCTATAGGTGTAGGCTCGAATCTCCTTGTGCGTGATGGGGGAATTAAGGGTGTTGTCATAAGACTAGGAAAAGGTTTCAATTCTGTTGAGGTTTCAAATGGCCTAGTCGTGGCAGGCGCAGCCGCCTTAGATTCTTTTGTCGCTAGAAGGGCGGCAGATAATGGTTACGATCTAACATTCCTTCGGACTATTCCTGGTTCTATCGGAGGAGCGTTAAAAATGAATGCAGGCTGTTACGGCAAATATATTTCAGATTACTTCATATCTGCGAAAGCGGTCAACCGAAGAGGTAAAGTTGTAAAGCTGGAAAAGACTGACGTTTTGTTCTCTTATCGAAATACAGATCTATCTTCTGATCTTGTTGTGGTTAGCGTGACATTTGCTCCGCCTTCTGGAGAAGTCGAGGCTTTGTATGAAAAAATGCGTATTCAAAAAGAAAAAAGAGATAGTGAGCAGCCAACTAAAGAGATAACTGCTGGAAGCACATTTCGCAATCCTTGCGGGTTCTCAAGTTCTGGGCATATCAATGAAGATAATGAGTTCAAAGCCTGGAAAGTAATAGAAGACGCTGGGCTTAGGGGGTTTCAAATGGGCGCAGCTAAAATGCACGAAAAGCATCCAAATTTTTTAACTAATACTGGTGGTGCAACTGCATCAGAACTGGAGAAATTCGGAGAGCTGGTAAGAAAAAGGGTTTTCAAAAATTCTGGAATTGATCTAAAGTGGGAAATAATTAGGGTTGGAGATCCTTAAAACGACGTCTTTAAAAAGGCGCAAAAGCCCCTAAAGGGTAAGTGAGGCGATGGGCATTTCGAGCGGAAAAGGTCCCAAAGTTGCAGTTTTAATGGGCGGTCACTCTCTAGAGAGGGAGGTGTCGCTTATTTCTGGACAGGCATGTTCTGCAGCTTTGAGGGGCAAAGATTTTGAAGTTTTAGAACTTGATGCTGGGCATGATGTTGTTCAGCGTTTATCGGAATTACGACCTGATGTGGTTTTTAACGCACTTCACGGGCGATGGGGTGAGGACGGTTCCATTCAGGGAGTGCTGGAATGGTTGCGAATTCCTTATACTCATTCTGGAGTAATGGCTTCGGCATTGGCTATGGATAAGCATAGAAGTAAGCATATTTTCTCAGACTTTGGTTTGCCAACGGCACAAGGGTTTATTATTGATAAGACTAATTTAATAAACGCACATCCACTTCAAAGACCTTATGTTGTAAAACCAATTAATGAGGGCTCTTCTATCGGTGTTTATTTTGTAAATCCAGCAAAGGATCCTCCTCTCAATCTATCGTCAGATATGCCAAGTATTCTTATGGTTGAAGAATATATTCCTGGCAGAGAACTTACAGTTACAGTGATGGGCAAGAAAGCGTTACTCGTCACTGATATAATCACACAAAAATGGTATGACTATGATGCCAAATACAAAAACGGTGGTTCGGTTCACGAAGTACCTGCTAAAATACCAGAAAAAATTAAAGAAAAATGTCTTGAGTATGCTCTTAGTGCACATGAATTAATCGGATGTAAGGGAATAAGTAGAGCAGATTTTCGTTGGGATGAAAGTTTAGGACTGGGTGGATTAATTTTGTTAGAAATTAATACTCAACCTGGGATGACACCTACTTCTCTTGTTCCCGAGCAAGCAGAGATTTGTGGGATAAATTTTGGTGATCTGTGCAAATGGCTCGTGGAGGATGCATCATGCGATCGCTGAAACGTAAGATGAGAGCAAATATTGATCCAGCTCCCTCAATTATCTCATATCGCCTAATGCGCTTGATGCTTATTCCACGGTTGCGTTTAATTCTCACTTTAGGCATTCCCTCACTCGTTATTTTTTGTGGAACTTTAGTCTTATTTTTAAATATTAATGTTCACGAAAATATCGAAGGTTTAAAAAAAGACTTGAAACGTGCATTAGTTGAACGACCTGAGTTCATGATAAAAGTAGCTTCTGTTGACGGGGCTTCTGATGAATTAGCGCATGAAATAAGGGAAATTATGCCCCTAGATTTTCCCGTTAGTTATTTTGATCTTGACATAAAATATCTTCATAAGGTTTTGAATGATATTCCGGCGGTTGCATCGGCTGCAATAAAAGTAACAGTAAGCGGCGTGTTGCAAATTGATATTTCAGAGAGAATACCAGCGTTTATTTGGCGAAAAGATGATGTGATATCAGTTATTGATGAAAAAGGTAAATTTATACGACTAGCAACCTCCAGGCTTGATTACCCAGAGCTTCCTTTAGTTATAGGGGAAGCTGCAAATTTATCTATAGCAGATATATCAAGTTTGATTGAAGATAATCAATATTTTATGGATCAAGTTAGAGCCTTCGTTAGAGTAGGAGAACGTCGTTGGGACCTTGTGTTAGACAACAATCTTAGGATCATGCTTCCTCAGACAGAATTTTTGGCGGCATTTGATCGCTTGATGTTAATGAGCCAGTCTGGCTCATTATTTTCTAACCAACTATCAAGTATTGATATGAGACTAGTTGAACGTCCTACGGTTAGGGTGGGCGCAGTGTCGATAGACCCGTTAACGTACAATAGCAGTGGGGATTTGTAAAAAAATGGCTGAATTTTATGAACTGCAGCGCGCGATGCGTGCAATGCGCCAGTCAGCGTTGCAACGTGGTGCACTGGCGATCCTTGATCTGGGCAGCACAAAAATTAGCTGTCTGATTTTGCGTTTTGACGGTCTTGATCCCAGTCTTGCCTCCGATCAAGTAGGATCTTTAGCGGGCCAGTCATCTTTTCGAGTTGTAGGATCTGCAATAACCCAATCCCGTGGAATTGAATTTGGCGAAATCTCTTCAATGCAAGAGGCAGAAAGAGCAATTCGAACGGTTTTACAATCTGCTCAGAAAATGGCGAATTTAAGGGTTGATCACTTGATTGCATGTTTTTCTGGGGGTGGTCCACGTTCATACGGATTAAGCGGGAATGTTAAAATTGAAAATCAAATCGTGCAAGATGAAGATATTGCGAGAGTTTTAAGCTCATGTGATCGTCCTGACATCGGTGACGGCCGGGAAATATTACATGCGCAGCCTGTAAATTTTGCATTGGATCATCGGTCTGGGCTTGTCGATCCAAGGGGACAGATTGGAAACAATTTAGATGTAGATTTACACATGCTTACAGTACGAGCTAAAACGATAAGAGACTTGGCGCATTGTGTCAAAAGGTGTGACTTAGAGTTGGCTGGCGTCGCGTCAGCAGCATATGTTTCTGGCAGATCAACATTGGTGGAAGATGAACAAGAGCTCGGGGCAGTTTGTATCGACTTTGGTGGGGGGTCTACGAGTTATTCCATTTTTCTAAAGAGGCATATGATTTTCGCCGGTTCTATAATGCTTGGAGGTAATCATGTGACACGCGATATCTCGTTAGGTCTTCAAGTTCCTATATCAGTGGCGGAAAAAATTAAGACCAAGAATGGTGGGTTGATAGCTACAGGTCTCGATGATCGCGATTTAATTGAAGTTGGGGGCGAAACAGGGGACTGGGAACACGATCGGCGTACTGTAACCCGCAGTGAGCTGATAGGTATAATGAGGCCACGTTTAGAAGAAATTTTAGAGGATATCAGAACTCAGTTGGAAATAGCCGGCTTTTACGAACTCAAAAGTCAAAAATTTGTTTTAACTGGGGGCACTTGTCAAACCCCAGGGTTAGATACTCTTGCAAGTCGTATACTTGGCCAACAGGTGCGCATTGGCCGACCATTAAGAATCCATCGTTTGCCTCAGGCCTATTCTGGATCAAGTTGTTCAGCGTTGGTTGGTTTAGCCCTTTTTGCAGCTCATCCGCAGGATGAATGGTGGGATTTTGAGCTTCCAAGCGCCGGTTACTCATCTAGAACTGTTCGAAAAGCAGTGCGTTGGTTACGTGAAAACTGGTAGGGTCTATATATAGTATTTCGATCAAAATACTCTCGGTGGATAAGCTTTAGCTACTATATCGTGTGTAAATTTGCTATTTTTTAGTGACCTTTTATAAATTTATGGGTATAACTGATTCAGTTGTTTGAGTAGAAAATAATAAAATCCCTTAACGGATCACGGGCGGACCTGACTATGACCTTAAATTTATCGATACCAGATCAGAATGATCTGAGACCCAGAATTACTGTTTGCGGTGTTGGCGGCGCTGGTGGAAATGCTGTAAACAATATGATTGAGAAAAGCTTAGACGGAGTTGATTTCGTCGTCGCAAATACAGATGCACAGGCTCTTCAGCAAAGCCGTGCAAATAGCAAAATACAGCTTGGTGTTAAAGTTACTGAGGGTTTAGGGGCTGGTGCTCGAGCTTCTGTTGGAGCGGCTGCTGCTGAAGAAAGTATTGAGCAGATTGTTGATCAGCTGGCTGGATCTCACATGTGCTTTATAACTGCTGGAATGGGAGGAGGTACTGGTACAGGAGCAGCACCAATAATAGCTCAAGCCGCACGGGAGTTGGGCGTGTTAACGGTAGGGGTCGTAACAAAGCCGTTCCAATTTGAAGGTATTAAGCGAATGCGCCAGGCTGAAGAGGGTGTCGAGGCGCTACAGAAAATGGTTGATACTTTGATTATCATTCCGAACCAAAATTTATTTAGAATAGCTACGGAAAAAACAACATTTACCGAAGCTTTTAGTATGGCAGATGACGTTTTGTATCAGGGTGTCAAAGGCGTAACGGATTTAATGGTTCGCCCGGGTTTAATCAATCTTGATTTTGCTGACGTTCGTGCAGTTATGGACGAGATGGGTAAAGCCATGATGGGAACTGGAGAAGCTGACGGAGAAGATCGGGCAGTCCAGTCTGCTGAAAAAGCCATTGCAAATCCACTGCTTGATGAGATTAGTCTTCGAGGGGCAAATGGTGTGCTTATCAATATTACAGGTGGTTATGATTTAACTCTTTTTGAATTAGACGAGGCTGCAAATAGGATAAGAGAAGAAGTTGATCCTGAGGCAAATATAATCGTTGGATCAACGCTTGATCCTAATTTAGAAGGGGTGATGCGAGTATCAGTTGTGGCAACAGGTATAGAAGCCAATACTAAATTCAACTCAGTATCTGATGGAGCTAGAGAAACACCATCCTATATGCCCCGGAGAGTTACTTCGGCTGAAGAGAGTAAAGCTATTAATAGCATGGCTGAAAAGGTCTATGCAGAAGCAAGGAGAGAGCATAACGAAAATTCATCCTTACCTTCAACTGAACCCGGTTTGTTCGATTCTCAAAATAAGGTAGCTCAATCTGGATTTGATCCTGCTACAGCCGGTGAAGATAAACCTGATCAACGAGCTGTTAACGGTTATGAACCATTAAGTAGTCTAGACAGCATCGATAGAACGGGTACCGCTCAATCAAACCCGCCGCCTGGTACTCCGTCCGAAGAAACCCTTGAACGTCTTCGTGCCGCTGTATCGAAGTCTCCAAACAATCAAACTGAAAATTCTAGACCTATAGTTGCTACGAAGAATCCAGAAATTAAGGATAAGCCACGGTTTGGTATAGGTTCTTTAATTAATAGAATGGCGGGTACGAGTCCGGCGGCACCAATACAAAATGAAACTCTAAGGTCTGATCAGGATAGTCGGCAGAGTAATTATAACGCCGAACACAGTGATACCGATTCTAACAAAGAAAAGATAGAGGTTCCTGCTTTCTTGAGACGCCAAGCAAACTAAATACTTTAGTTCTCAACACTGAGCAGATATCAAAGATGTAGAGATTTGATAAATTCGCTTTGTAACAATTAGTTACAAAGTTTGAATTGTTTACTGACTCATCGCAATATAATGTGATGACTGAATTAATTCTAAAGGCTGTAACTTGCAAACTACGCTTGAAAGTTCAATAACATTTTCTGGGGTAGGCCTGCATTCAGGAAGGTCCGTAAGTCTCTGCATTAAACCTGCTTCCAAAAATCATGGCATTTTATTTAAGCGGAAAGATATTGAAATTGGAAATCCTATTGTCCGTGCACGTTGGGATTATGTTTCGGAAACCACACTGTGTACCAGGGTAACGAATGAAGATGGAACTGCAATTTCTACTATAGAGCACCTTATGGCGGCACTTGCCGGTTGTGGAGTGTCAAACGCATTGATTGAAATTGATAGTGAAGAAGTTCCTATTTTAGATGGAAGCGCAGCCCCTTTCGTTAAAGGAATCTTAGAGACGGGTCTTAAAATCATAAGCTCCTCTTCGAGGATTATAAGGATTATCCATCCTGTCATGTTTGAAAACCAGTTTGGATGGGCGAGATTAAGTCCATTTAAGCGTCCAGAAATGGAGTATTTTATTGAGTTTGATGATCTTGTAATTGGTAAACAAAGTAAAATACTGAATATGTCTAATGGGTCATTTGTAAAAGAGCTCTGCAGCAGTCGAACCTTTTGCAGTAATAAAGATGTTGATACTATGCGAAGGAATGGTCTGGCTTTGGGCGGAAATTATTCTAACGCAGTTGTTGTCGATGGTGATAAAGTTTTATCGCCTGGGGGTATGCGTTATCAAGATGAGGCAGTGCGTCATAAAATGCTTGATGCATTCGGTGATTTAGCTCTTGCGGGTGCTCCAATTCTGGGTAAATACGAAGGCCATAAGGCTGGACATTTTATAACTAATTCACTACTACGTAAGTTGTTTTCAAAACCAGATTGTTACGTTGTAGAAAATTGTTGTGAAGATGTATTTAACCTTCTACCCGGGTCGGGTGTCAATTTGGACGAGTTTACAGCAGTAGCCTGACTAATATAACTCCAAAGAATGTTATTTAATCGCTCATAATTGAGCTATTTAAATTTCACCTATCCATCTACTTTAATACTTGAAAATCAATTATCTTTAGAAACTTTTATTTAATCTTATTATACACCGAGCACTTTACGATAGATTAAAATATGTTGCATCATTATCATGTTACTAAAGAGCTTCTCACCCCATTGGAGTAGGGATTTGTGAAAACTATAATTATTATACCCGCCCGATATGCGTCTAGCAGATATCCGGGTAAGCCTTTAGTGGGTCTCAATTTGCCTAATGGAGAAAAAAAGTCGTTAATTGAGTTAACCTGGCGAACCGCAGGTAACGTTAAAAATATTCATGACATTTTTATTGCAACTGATGATACCAGAATTGCTACTGCTGCCAGAGCCTTTGGTGCTAAAGTCATAATGACATCTTCGCAGTGTAGGAATGGCACTGAAAGATGTGCGGAAGCTGTTGATAATGCTAAGTTAGATGCTGATCTGATAATCAACTTTCAAGGAGATGCTCCGCTAACACCACCTTGGTTTGTTGAAAGTCTCATTCAAGCAATGGATAAAGATCATAAATCTAGTATGGCAACGCCAGTTGTAAGGCTTGATCGTTTAACATATAGCCATTTCCTAGAAGACAGAAAAAAGAATCTAGTTGGTGGCACAACTTCCGTATTTGGAGTTGATAATTATGCTCTTTATTTTTCTAAGGAAGTTATTCCGTTTGTAGATATTGAAAAACTAAGTGCTGACGCCGATATACCTGTGTTTCATCATGTGGGAGTTTATGCATATCGACCAAACGCTCTGAGTTCTTACGTGGAGTGGCCTATTGGAAAATTAGAAAAACTTGAAGGATTAGAACAGCTAAGATTTCTTGAAAACAACCAACTAGTGAAATGTGTAGTGGTATCTGCACGCGGTAGAGTTTTTTGGGAACTTAATAATCCAGAAGATGTGGGGAGAATTGAAAAGTTAATCGGCGATGCGCTTTAGATAAGCTTTCTGGCCGATGATAAGGCTAATGCAGTAAGTTAATTATGAATTAGGACCTTGAGTGGATTTATGTTGTTTGGTGATAAGGGGTACATAGAATTTAAATATGAGGAGCAGATAGCTAAATGGGCGGAGTTTGCAGGAAAAAAAGGAAATGAGATTCTTGCCAATCCATATCAGTTAGCAAAATGGCTTCAGTGCGAGGGAACCTGGTTCGTTGGAGTTGATGTTCTTCCAAATGATTCACAGGGGAATTTTGCGGAAGTTAATTTTCCACATACTTTCAGTAGTTTAATGGAAAATATTAATGTAAAGCCATATCATAAAGCCCAACTGTCAGTTATTTTTCCTGGTTATCCGAAGCCGCGTGAAGGGGATAATGAGGCTGCTTTTGAATATAGATTGAAAAGAGACGCTGCTCATGTGGATGGGCTTTTGCTAATTGGTACAAAAAAAAGGCGGCATCTTATTGAGGCTCATGGACTTATTTTGGGTATTCCATTAAACAATACCCACTCTGGTGCTAGCCCGATAGTTGTTTGGGAAGGATCACATTTAATTATGAAGAAAGAATTTTCTAACTTATTGTCAAAAGTGCCGCCATCAAGTTGGAAAGATATTGACCTAACGGATACATATAAAAAAGCTAGACGAAATTGTTTCGAAAATTGCAAGCGTACGGTTATTGAAAGTCCCGTAGGCACAGGATATGCCTTACATCCTTTACTACTACATGGAATTACACCGTGGGTTTCTCCCTCAAAAGGATTGGAAAGTTCAAATAGGCAAGTCGCTTATTTTCGGCCGTTGCTTAATAATGTGCAAGATTGGCTTTCTATTCTCTAATTTCCCAAGCGCTTTGCTCTTCCGCCGCGTCTGATCCGTAGTTTAGACGATCTGTTGGGGAGTTCTTTTATTATTTCCTTTCTTTCTGATTCACTCATGTTTGACCAACTTGAAATTTCATCAATTGTTCGAAAACATCCTGTACATATATTCGCCTGCGGATGGACAATGCAAATATTCACGCACGGAGAGTCTACCTCGTTTCGTTTCCAAATATCTTTACTCATTGTGGTAATTATTATACTGTCTTATCATATGATATTCTATCCAGCGCTCCCTGGAGGATATAAGATGCTGCGACATGATCAATTACTTCGCTGCGGCGTTTTCTATTTATATCCGCCTCTAGCAGTGCTTTCTCTGCAGCTACAGTTGATAACCTTTCGTCCCAGAATGCTATTGGAAAATCTTTAAATCTGATTATGTTTCTTGCAAAAGCTCGTGTCGATTGACATCGTGGTCCCTCAGACCCGTCCATATTTTTGGGGAGTCCAAGAATAATTCCCGATATATCTCGCTCTGCTATGAGATTAAACAAGATTTCCACCTCTTCTCTAAACTTTGTTCGTTTAATTGTTTTCAGTGGAGTGGCAACAGCTCTCAGGCCATCTGAAATAGCAATTCCAATTGTTTTGCTGCCTAAATCCAAACCCATTAAAGCTGAATTTTTAGATAATGAGTTAGAAAATTGTAAAATATTTTCATAAATCATTATTTCAGGCCTATATTTTGGGCAGCGGTATTCAATATTTCCAGAGAAGAGGGGCTTTCTGTAAAAATATTTTTTGCCTGTTTCCATGCGGACCTGGCACTTTGAATTTCGCCAAGAACGCCCAAGGCATTTATTAATCTTGCCCACTCGTTAGGGCTTCCTCCGTCGGTTGACAGCCTCTCCGACAATCTGGAAACCATGCCTCTAATCATCTCCTGTCTTTCCTCGTTGCTCATCTGCGCTGCATTATCAACGTCTTCGGCGGTCGGTCCGGGAGTTAGCTCTATAGAAGGTAATTCAAATTTTGTATCACCTGCTAAGACTGCTAGCCTTTCAATATCATCCCGAATTAATGGTATCCAAGGGGCTTCCATATTATCAGTTTTAAGCAGTTGCTTCCAAAGACGTAGTGCTCGGTCCGGACGGTCATTTTGTGCATACATGAGACCCACGTGATAATTTGCTGCACCGTTCTGCGGGTTTAGTCTCAGTGCTTCTGCTAGCGCCCCTTCTGCCTCAGGAGAAACGACGCCATCAACTTGGGTAATTAATAGAACAGCATAATTTAAAAAGTCTGAATCTGATGCATTATCCCCCAAAACCTGCAGGACTTGACGCTGAAATTTAACAGCTTCATCAATATTTCCCAACTTAGCCTCTATACTGGCAAGTAGCTTAAGACCCTCTAGATCTGTTGGGCGTTCGTCAACCAATTTCCGCAACTTTTTTACTAAGTCCCCCTGTTCTCCTTCTGGGGTTATCAACGTTTTTTTACTTGATCTAAGCTGCAATAACTGGTCCTGAGTACTCCTTCCTTTATATTGTTCATACGCTTCTTTAATACGTTGGCTCTGAGATATGTTTTCATATCCGGGGGCACCGAATTCTTGATAAATGAATGAGCCCACTGCGATTAAAATAAGGAAAAAAATTGTACTTAAAATAAGGCCTAATACTTTTGTTTCTTTTTTTAATGCAAATTCTTTTCTTTTATCTAATTCTAGAATGCGTCTGCTAACCTCAGCCTTTATTCTTTCAGCTTCATCAATAGCAATTATTCCTCTGGACAGCTCTTTTTCGATATTTACAAGTTGATCCTTGTAAACTTCTAAATCTGAGTTGGGAACGATATCAGGGGCTTCCTGCGTTATGGTACGATAAAAAAATATCGAAATTAGCGCGCAAATTAAAAAGGTTATTACCCAAAAAATCATATAACTGGCTCATAAGTTCTAATCTTTGAATATGTACCCTCTGCTGATTTATTTAAAAAGCACAAAATTATATATTGATAATTAAATGGCGCAAAATTGTTTTAACGTGACGCTATGAAACGAAGCTTGCTATTTCTTTTATCGCATCTTTTTATAATTGAGGAAATGGATTCGTTTTAATGAAAAAGTATTCAGCTTTTGCGGTTGCTCGTGAGGCATTACGAGATCATATAGGTTGGGAAAGGGCTTGGCAGTCGCCAGAGCCACGCAGCAAATATGACGTAATTATAATTGGCGCAGGCGGGCATGGCCTTGCCACAGCATATTACCTTGGTAAAAACTACGGCATCAAAAATGTTGCTATTTTGGAAAAAGGTTGGCTTGGAGGTGGAAATACTGGTCGTAACACAACTATAATTCGATCTAATTACCTCCAAGACCCTTCTGCTGCGATATATGAAAAAGCGCGATCGCTTTATGAAAATTTAAGCCAGGACTTAAATTATAACATCATGTTCAGCCCCAGAGGTGTCATGATGTTAGCTCAGACCCAGCATGAAATAAGAGGTTATGAGCGAACTGCTCACGCAAACGCTTTACAGGGAGTTTCAACAGAGTTTATCAGTCCCCAAAAGGTAAAGAAGCTTTGCCCAATAATAAATATTGAAGGACCTAGGTATCCAGTTTTGGGAGCGCTTTGGCAGCCGAGAGGGGGAACGGCTCGACATGATGCGGTTGCCTGGGGTTACGCCCGAGCCTGTTCTGATATGGGAATGCATATAATACAGCAGTGTGAAGTAACCGGTGTCAATACTATTAATGGTAAAGCGGTTGGAGTTGAGACAACTAAAGGTACAATTGTATGCGAGAAAATTGGCATTGTGGTTGCCGGACATTCTGGTGTTTTAGCCGAAATGGCTGGATTTCGTTTGCCAATAGAGTCAGTTGCCTTACAGGCATTGGTATCTGAACCTATAAAGCCGTGTATGGATGTTGTTGTAATGGCAAATACTGTTCATGGATATATGAGCCAATCTGATAAAGGTGAAATGGTTATTGGCGGTGGTGC